>JAWWAE010000034.1:0-16224 GCA_033721835.1 Halofilum sp. (in: g-proteobacteria)
AACGTGAAGATGTCGGTGAGGCTGATTGCGCCGATCGCGATGGGGGAGGGCGTCCGGTTCGCGATCCGCGAGGGCGGCCGCACGGTCGGCGCCGGCGTCGTATCGAAGATTATCGAGTAAGGGCCAATGGCGAAGCAGACCCAGACGATCCGGATCCGGCTGAAGGCGTTCGACCATCGGCTGATCGACAGCTCGGCGAAGGAGATCGTCGAGACCGCGAAGCGCACCGGCGCGCGCGTGCTCGGCCCGATCCCGCTGCCGACGAAGCAGGAGCGCTTCACCGTGCTGACCTCGCCGCACGTCAACAAGGACGCGCGCGACCAGTACGAGCTGCGCACGCACAAGCGGCTGATGGACATCGTCGACCCGACCGACAAGACGGTCGACGCGCTGATGAAGCTGGACCTCGCCGCCGGCGTCGACGTGCAGATCAAGTTGAGCTGATCCGCAGGCCGGCGCGCCGGCCCGTCTGGTCGTTTCGTAGCCCGGATGGAGCGAAGCGGATCCGGGGTTCCGACCCCGGAATCCGGCTGCCGCCTCCCGCCGGGCTACGGTCGGTTTCGGGCCGGGCGGGCCGGCGGTGGCTGGTGTAGCGCCGGCAGGTGCTGGTATACTTGCCGGCTTCCCTGGCCCGGGGCAGGCGACCCTGCTTCGGGCCTTGATTTGCCTATCGGCGGGACGGCGGCGCGGCCGCCGCGACCACTGGAAACTGGAACAATGGCGATTGGTGTAATCGGCCGCAAGGCAGGCATGACGCGGGTGTTCACCGAGGACGGCGCCTCGGTGCCGGTGACGGTGATCCGCGTGGAGCCGAACCGGGTCACCCAGGTCAAGGGCCTCGAGAGCGACGGCTACCGGGCGCTGCAGGTCACCACCGGCAGCCGCCGCGCCGGGCGGGTCAACCGCGCCCAGGCGGGCCACTTTGCCAAGGCCGGCGTGGAGCCGGGCCGCGGCCTGTGGGAGTTCCGGCTGGAGGCCGACGAGGAGCCGGAGATCGAGGTCGGCGCGGAGCTGGGCGTCGACCGGTTCGAGGCCGGCCAGCGGGTGGACGTGCGCGGGGTCAGCAAGGGCCGCGGCTTCGCCGGCACGGTCAAGCGGCACAACTTCCGCACCCAGGACGCGACCCACGGCAACTCGCTGGCGCACCGGGTGCCGGGCTCGATCGGCATGGCGCAGGACCCGGGCCGGGTGCACCCCGGCAAGAAGATGCCCGGGCACATGGGCAACGAGCGCTGCACGGCGCAGAACCTCGAGGTCGTGCGGGTCGACGCCGACCGCGGTCTGATCCTGGTCAAGGGCGCGGTGCCCGGCGCGAAGGACGGCGACCTGCTGGTGCTGCCGTCGATCAAGGCGCAGCGCTGAGGAGGCGGCGATGGAACTGAAGCTGGCAGACGGCAGAAAGAAGGTCGAGCTGGCCGACGCGGCCTTCGCGCGCCCGTTCAACGAGTCGCTGGTGCACCAGGCGGTCGAGGCCTGGCTGGCCGGCGCCCGCCGCGGCACCCGCGCGCAGAAGTCGCGCAGCGAAGTCCGCGGCGGCGGCGCCAAGCCGTGGCGGCAGAAGGGCACGGGCCGGGCCCGGGCCGGGACCGCCACCAGCCCGCTGTGGCGCCACGGCGGCGTGACGTTCGCGGCGCGGCCGCAGGACCACTCGAAGGGGCTGAACCGCAAGATGTACCGCGGTGCCCTGCGCTCGATCCTGTCGGAGCTGGCGCGCAGCGAGCGGCTGCTGGTGGTCGGCGAGCTGACGCTCGACGAGCCGAAGACGAAGGCGCTGGTCGAGCGGCTGGAGAAGCTCGGTGGCAGCGACGCCCTGATCGTGGTCGCCGAGGAAGAACGGAACCTGGCGCTGGCCGCGCGCAACGTCCCGCACCTGGACGTGGTGACGGCCGCCGAGGTCAACCCGGTGAACCTGATGCGGCACGAGCGGGTGATCGTCACCGTTGACGCGGTGCGGCGCATCGAGGAGTGGCTGGCATGAGACTGAACAGCGAGCGCCTGTACGACGTGATCCGTGCGCCGCACGTGTCGGAAAAGGCCGCGCGCGGCGCCGACGAGTCGGGCCAGCACGTGTTCCGGGTGGCCCCGGACGCGACCAAGCCGGAGATCAAGTCCGCCGTCGAGCGGCTGTTCAAGGTCAGCGTGGTCGACGTGCGGGTACTGAACGTCAAGGGCAAGAACAAGCGCTTCGGCCAGGTCGAGGGCCGGCGCGCGGGCTGGCGGAAGGCGATCGTGCGCCTGCAGCCGGGCCAGGACATCGACTACGCCGGGTTCGAAGGGTAAGCGCCATGGCGATTGTGAAGACCAAACCGACCTCGCCGGGGCGCCGCTTCCGGGTCGAGATCAAGCGCGCCGGGCTGCACACGGGCGAGCCGTACGCGCCGCTGGTCGCGGGCAGCCACGGCAAGTCCGGCGGCCGCAACGCGCAGGGCCGGATCACGACCCGGCACCGCGGTGGTGGCCACAAGCGCCGCTACCGGATGATCGATTTCCGGCGCGACAAGGACGGCATCGCGGCCACGGTCGAGCGGATCGAGTACGACCCGAACCGCAGCGCCCACATCGCGCTGCTGAAGTACGCCGACGGCGAGCGCCGCTACATCCTGGCCCCGCGCGGGGTGAAGGCGGGGACGCCGGTGCGCTCGGGCCGCGAGGCGCCGATCAAGCCGGGCAACGCGCTGCCGCTGGCGAACATCCCGCTCGGCACGCGCATCCACTGCGTGGAGCTGAAGCCCGGCAAGGGCGGCCAGCTCGCCCGCAGCGCCGGCGCCGCGGTGCAGCTGGTGGCCCGCGAGGGCGAGTACGCGACGCTGCGGCTGCGCTCGGGCGAGATGCGGCGGGTGCCGGTCACCTGCCGCGCGACCATCGGCGAGGTGGGCAACGAGGAGCACACGCTGCGCCAGCTCGGCAAGGCCGGTGCCAAGCGCTGGAAGGGCGTGCGCCCGACCGTGCGCGGCGTGGTCATGAACCCGATCGACCACCCGCATGGTGGCGGCGAGGGCCGCACCTCGGGCGGCCGCCATCCGGTCAGCCCGTGGGGCATGCCGACCAAGGGTTACAAGACGCGCAACAACAAGGCGACGGACAAGATGATCGTCCGCCGCCGCCGACGCAAGAAGTAAGACGAGGACGAGATCGTGCCACGTTCACTGCGCAAGGGACCGTTTGTAGACCTGCACCTCTCCAAGAAGGTGGAGCAGGCGCAGGCGACCAACAACCGGCGACCGATCAAGACCTGGTCGCGTCGCTCGATGGTGCTGCCGGAGATGGTCGGTCTGACCATTGCCGTGCACAACGGGCGTCAGCACGTGCCCGTGCTGATCAGCGAGAACATGGTGGGGCACAAGCTGGGTGAGTTCGCCACGACGCGCACCTTCAAGGGTCACGCCGCGAACAAGAAGGCCCGGTAGAGGCATATGACGATGCAGGTCAGTGCGAAGCTGAGAATGGCGCGGATCGCGCCGCAGAAGGCGCGGCTGGTGGCCGACCAGATCCGCGGGCTGCCGGTCGAGCAGGCGCTGAACACGCTGTCGTTCAGCAACAAGCGTGCGTCGGGCCTGATCCGCAAGGTGCTGGAGTCGGCGATCGCGAACGCCGAGCACAACGAGGGTGCCGACGTCGACGAGCTGCGCATCAGCGCGATCTGCGTCGACGAGGGCCCGGCGCTGAAGCGCGTGCAGGCACGGGCCAAGGGGCGGGCGAACCGCATCCTCAAGCGCACCAGCCACATCCACGTCAGCGTGGCGGACGAGTAAGGACGAGAGGCGAACGGCATGGGTCACAAGGTACATCCAACGGGCATCCGCCTCGGTATCTCGACCGACTGGAACTCGACCTGGTACGCGAACTCGCGTGACTACGCCGATTTCCTGAACAACGACATCGAGATCCGCGAGTTCATCGAGAAGGAGCTGTCGCACGCCTCGGTGAGCAAGGTGCAGATCGACCGCCCGGCGCGCGCGCTGCAGGTCACGATCCACACCGCGCGCCCCGGCATCGTCATCGGCAAGAAGGGCGAGGACATCGAGCGCCTGCGCGGGCGGATCGCCGAGAAGGCGAAGCTCGACATCAACGCGGTCAAGGTGAACATCGCCGAGATCCGCAAGCCGGAGCTGGATGCACGGCTGGTGGCCGACAACGTCGCCCAGCAGCTCGAGCGCCGGGTGATGTTCCGGCGGGCGATGAAGCGGGTGGTGACCAACACCATGCGCCTGGGCGCGCAGGGCGTGAAGATCCACGTCTCGGGCCGCCTGAACGGGGCCGAGATCGCCCGCAGCGAGTGGTACCACGAGGGCCGCGTGCCGCTGCACACGCTGCGCGCGGACATCGACTACGCCCAGGCCACGGCCAAGACCACCTACGGCACGCTCGGCATCAAGGTGTGGATCTGCAAGGGCGAGGTGTTCGACCTGCAGCAGAAGCGCGAGCAGGCCAAGAACACCGCGGCACAGAAGTAGGGTCGAGTCATGTTGCAGCCGAAACGGACGAAGTTCCGCAAGCAGCAGAAGGGCACCAACCGCGGTGTGGCCACCAGCGGCACCAAGGTGAGCTTCGGTGATTACGGGCTCAAGGCGGTCGATCGCGGGCGCATCACGGCGCGCCAGATCGAGGCGGCGCGGCGCGCGATGACGCGCCACGTCAAGCGCGGCGGCAAGATCTGGATCCGGATCTTCCCCGACGTGCCCGTGACCAAGAAGCCAATCGAGGTCCGCATGGGCAAGGGCAAGGGCGGTGTCGAGTACTGGGTGTCGAAGATCCAGCCCGGCACGGTGCTCTACGAGATGGAAGGCGTGCCGGAACCGGTGGCGCGCGAGGCATTCCGCCGCGCGGCCGCCAAGCTCCCGGTGCGCACGGTGTTCGTCAACCGGACGATCATGTAATGAACGCGAGCGAGTTGCGCGAAAAGAAGGTTTCAGACCTGCGCGAAGAGCTGGACGAGCTCCTGCGTGAGCAGTTCAACCTGCGCATGCAGAAGGGTGTCGGCCAGGCGCCGCGCCCGGACCGTATCCGCAAGGTCCGGCGCGACATTGCCCGGGTCAAGACGGTGATCAACGAGAAACGCGCCACGGGTGAGTCGGCATGAGCGAAGAACAGGAAAAGCGTGCGCGGCGCGAGCGCGGCTACGTGGTGAGCGCCAAGATGCACAAGGGCGCGGCGGTACTGGTCGAGCGCAAGGAGCGCCACCCGCTGTACGGCAAGTTCGTCAAGCGGTCGAAGAAGTACCATGTGCACGACGAGAACAACGAGTGCCGCGAGGGCGATTTCGTGGTGATCGAGGAGTGCCGGCCGATCTCGAAGACCAAGGCCTGGCGGCTGGTGCGCGTGCACACACCCGCGGCGAGCGCCTGATCGGGGGTCAGAACCCCGCAGTGACCGGATAAGGAAGCGAAGACATGATCCAGATGCAGACCACCCTGAACGCCGCCGACAACAGCGGTGCGCGCGAGGTGCAGTGCATCAAGGTGCTCGGTGGCTCGCGCCGGCGCTACGCGTCGATCGGCGACATCATCAAGGTGAGCGTCAAGGACGCGATCCCGCGTGGCCGCGTGAAGAAGGGCGAGGTCTACAACGCCGTCGTGGTACGCAGCGCCAAGGGCGTGCGGCGCTCCGACGGCTCGGTGATCCGCTTCGACAACAATGCCGCGGTGCTGCTGAACAACAAGCTGGAGCCGGTGGGGACGCGTATCTTCGGCCCGGTGACGCGCGAACTGCGCACCGAGCGCTTCATGAAGATCATTTCGCTCGCGCCCGAGGTTCTCTGAGAGGTAGTGGCGATGCGCAGGATCAAGCAGGGTGACGACGTGATCGTGATCGCCGGTCGCGACAAGGGCCGCCGGGGTACGGTGTCCCAGGTCCGCGCCGACGGCACCCTGATCGTCGACAATGTGAACATGGTCAAGAAGCACCAGAAGCCGAACCCGCAGCAGGGCGTTGCGGGCGGGATCATCGATCGGGAGGCGCCGATCCATGGTTCCAACGTGATGGTGTACAACCCGAATCGCGACGCCGGTGACCGGGTCGGATTCAAGACGCTCGCCGACGGCCGGAAAGTCCGGTACTTCAAGTCCGACGGCGAAGTGATTGACGTTTAGAGGTTGCAAGTCGAGATGGCACGACTCCAGCAGTACTATCGCGACACGGTCGTGGGCCAGCTGCGCGAACGCTTCGGCTTCAAGAGCCCGATGCAGGTGCCGCGGCTCGAAAAGATCACCGTCAACATGGGTGTGGGTGATGCCGTGAGCGACAAGAAGCTGCTCGACCACGCGCAGGCCGAGCTGGCGAAGATCACCGGCCAGAAGCCGATCGTGACCCGTGCACGCAAGTCGATTGCCGGCTTCAAGGTGCGCGAGGGCTGGCCGATCGGCTGCAAGGTCACGCTGCGGCGCGAGCGCATGTACGAGTTCCTGGATCGGCTGGTGAACGTGGCGATCCCGCGCGTGCGCGACTTCCGTGGCTTCAGCCCGAAGGCGTTCGACGGCCGCGGCAACTACAGCGTCGGCATCCGCGAGCAGATCATCTTCCCCGAGATCGAGTACGACAAGACCGACCGGATCCGGGGGCTGGACATCACCTTCACCACGACGGCGAAGAACGACGAGGAAGCACGGGCGCTGCTCGACTCGTTCAGCTTCCCGTTCCGGCAGTAAGAGGCAGTATCGATGGCAAAGGTTTCGATGGTTGAGCGCGAGCGCAAGCGGGAGAAGACCGCTGCGAAGTACGCGAAGAAGCGGGCCGAGCTGAAGGCCAGGATCAAGGACCCGAACACCTCGTTCGAGGAGCGGATGGAGGCCGTGGAGGCGCTGCAGAAGCTGCCGCGCGACGCGAGCCCGGCGCGCCAGCAGCGCCGCTGCCGCCAGACCGGGCGGCCGCATTCGGTCTATCGCAAGTTCGGGCTGGGTCGGAACAAGCTGCGCGAGGCCACGATGCAGGGTGATGTGCCGGGCCTGCGCAAGGCCAGCTGGTAAGCGAACCGGGGAACAGAAACGATGAGCATGTCCGATCCCATTGCCGATATGCTGACCCGGATCCGCAACGGGTACCAGGCAAACAAGTCACAGGTGTCGATGGCCTCCTCGAAGAAGAAGGTGGCGGTCGCCGAGGTGCTGAAGTCCGAGGGCTACATCACGGACTACACCGTGGATGACAGCACCGACAAGCCGGTGCTGAGCATCGAGCTGAAGTATTTCGAGGGCCGGCCGGTCATCCAGCAGATCGATCGGGTGAGCCGTCCGGGGCTGCGGATCTACCGCGGCAAGGACGACCTGCCGAAGGTGCTGGGCGGACTCGGCGTGGCCGTGATCTCCACCTCGCACGGGGTCATGAGCGACGCCCGGGCGCGGGCCGAGGGGCACGGCGGCGAAGTGATCTGCACGGTCGCCTGAACGGAGTGGCAACGATGGTGGTGGAAGCAACATCGCGCGTCGCGCGCAAGCCGATCCGGGTGCCGACCGGTGTCGAGGTCGACATCCAGGGCCAGCAGATCTCGGTCAAGGGGCCCAAGGGCGCCGACGCCTACACGGTCCACGACTGGGTCGAGGTCAGCCGCGACGGCGACGAGATCCGGTTCGCGCCGCGGCGTGACGACCGCGAGGCGAACGCCATGGCCGGCACGATGCGCGCGCTGCTGAACAACATCGTGGTCGGGCTCACCGACGGCTTCCAGAAGAAGCTGGTGATCCAGGGCGTGGGCTTCCGCGCGCAGGCGCGGGGCCGCGAGCTGAACCTGCAGCTCGGCTTCTCGCACCCCGTCAACTACCCGGTGCCCGAGGGCATCGAGGTCACGACCCCGAGCAACACCGAGGTCGTGGTCAGCGGTGCCAGCAAGCAGCGCGTGGGACAGGTGGCCGCCGAGATCCGCGCCTACCGGCCGCCGGAGCCGTACAAGGGCAAGGGCATCCGCTACCTCAACGAACAGGTCATCATGAAGGAAGCGAAGAAGAAGTAACGCTTCCACGAACGGGTACGAGAGATGGACAAGAAGCGTCAAAGACTCCGCCGGGCCCTGCGCGCACGCAGCAAGATGCGCGAGCTGGGCATTGCGCGCCTGAGCGTGCACCGGACGCCGCGGCACATCTACGCGCAGGTGCTGTCGGCCGATGGCGACCGCGTGATCGCGGCCGCGTCGACGGTCCAGCGCGAGGTGCGTGAGGCGGTCAAGTCCACCGGCAACATCGAGGCCGCCTCGCTGATCGGCCGGCGGATCGCCGAGAAGGCGGTCGGCGAGGGCGTGACCCGCGTGGCGTTCGATCGCTCGGGCTTCCGTTTCCACGGCCGTGTGAAGGCGCTGGCGGATGCCGCGCGCGAAAACGGCCTGCAGTTCTGACTGGATAACGAACGATGGCGAATACCGAAACCGCAGCACAGAGCGCCGACGGGTACCTCGAGAAGCTGATCTCGATCAACCGCGTGGCCAAGGTCGTCAAGGGCGGCCGCCAGTTCGGCTTCACCGCGCTGACCGTGGTCGGCGATGGCCAGGGCAAGGTCGGCTACGGCTACGGCAAGGCCCGCGAGGTGCCGGCGGCGATCCAGAAGGCGATGGAGCGCGCGCGCCAGAACATGACCACGGTCGCGCTCAGCGGCGGCACGCTGCACTACGCGACCGTTGGCCGCCACGGCGCGGCACGGGTGTACATGCAGCCCGCCTCCGAGGGCACCGGCATCATCGCCGGCGGCGCCATGCGCGCCGTGTTCGAGGTGGCCGGGGTGCACGACGTGCTGGCGAAGATCCAGGGCACGCGCAACCACCTGAACGTGGTGCAGGCGACGGTCAACGGGCTGCGCCAGATCCAGTCGCCGGAGTCGGTCGCGGCCAAGCGCGGCAAGTCGGTCGAAGAGATCACGGGGTAAGGCGTCATGGCGGAGCAGAAGGCAGCGGCGAAGAAGAAGGCCGCCGCGAAGAAGACCGCGGGCAAGAAGACCGCCGCGAAGAAGAAGGCCGCGACCGCCAGGAAGGCGGCGGCGAAGACGACCGCGGCCGACGCCCCGGCAGCCAGGAAGGTGGCGGCGAAGAAGCCCGCGGCGAAGAAGCAGGCCGCGGCCGCGGCGGCGCCGAAGTCGGGCACGATCCGCGTGACGCAGGTGCGCAGCGCGATCGGGCGTCTGAAGAACCACAAGGCGTGCCTGTCGGGCCTGGGCCTGCGCCGCATGCACCAGACCGTCGAGGTCGCCGACACCCCGGCGAACCGCGGCATGATCAACCGCGTCTACTATATGGTTGCGGTCGAGGAAGGTTGATATGCGTCTGAACGAACTCCATCCGGCGGACGGCGCCAAGGCCACGGCCAAGCGCGTCGGCCGCGGCATCGGCTCCGGCCTCGGCAAGACCGGCGGCCGCGGCCACAAGGGCCAGAAGTCGCGCTCGGGCGGCTTCCACAAGGTCGGCTTCGAGGGCGGCCAGATGCCGCTGCAGCGGCGGCTGCCGAAGTTCGGCTTCCGCTCGCGCATGGACCGCGAGACGGCCAAGGTACGGCTGCACGAGCTGGCGAAGGTCGAGGCCGAGACGGTCGACCTGGCGGCGCTGAAGGCCTCCGGCGTGGTGCCGGCCACGGCCAAGCGGGCGCGCGTGTTCGCCTCGGGCGAGCTCGAGCGGGCGGTGAAGCTGCGCGGGATCAAGGTCACGAAGGGTGCACGCGCGGCCATCGAGAAGGCCGGCGGCAGCATCGAAGAGAAGTAAGCGATGGCACGCACCGCAGCCGCAGCCGGTTCGGGGGGCATCGGCGCCCTCGGCAAGTCCGCGGAACTGCGCGCGCGACTGCTGTTCGTGCTGTTCGCGCTGGTGATCTTCCGTGCCGGCACGCACATCACCATCCCGGGCATCGACCCGGCGGTGATGGCCACGCTCTTCGAGCAACAGAGCGGCACCATCCTGGACATGTTCAACATGTTCTCGGGCGGTGCGCTGCAGCGGATGTCGATCTTCGCCCTGGGCGTCATGCCCTACATCACGGCGTCGATCATCATGCAGCTGATGTCGCACGTGGTGCCGTCGCTGGAGCAGCTGCGCAAGGAAGGCGAGTCGGGCCGGCGCCAGATCACCAAGTACACGCGCTACCTGACGCTGGGCCTGTGCCTGTTCCAGTCGCTGGGCATCGGCATCGCCCTTCAGGGACAGCAGGTGGGCAGCGACGCGCTGGTCTACACCGTGGGCCCGACCTTCCTGTTCACCACCGTGGTGACGCTGTCCACCGGGACCATGTTCCTGATGTGGCTCGGCGAGCAGGTGACCGAGCGCGGCGTCGGCAACGGGATCTCGATCCTGATCTTTGCCGGCATCGTCGCCGGCCTGCCGTCGGCGCTGGGCGGGACGCTCGAGCTGGTGCGCACCGGCGAGCTGTCGAGCCCGGTCGTGCTGGTGATCGCCGCGCTCGCGGTCGGGGTGACCGGGTTCGTGGTGTTCGTCGAGCGGGGCCAGCGCCGGATCACGGTCAATTACGCGCGGCGGCAGCAGGGTCGCAAGATGTACGCGGCGCAGAGCAGCCACCTGCCGCTGAAGCTGAACATGGCGGGCGTGATCCCGCCGATCTTCGCGTCGTCGATCATCCTGTTCCCGACGACGCTGGGGAACATGGTCGGCCGCGCCGGGGACGGCATCGGCTGGCTGCAGGACCTCGTGTCCACGATGCAGCCGGGACAGCCGCTGTACGTGCTGTTCTACGCGCTGGCCATCATGTTCTTCTGCTTCTTCTACACGTCGCTGGTGTTCAACTCGCGCGACACCGCCGACAACCTGAAGAAGTCGGGCGCGTTCATCCCGGGGATCCGCCCGGGCGAGCAGACCGCGCGCTACATCGACGGGGTGATGACGCGGCTGACCCTGGTGGGTGCGATCTACATCACCTCGGTGTGCCTGCTGCCGGAGTTCCTGATCCTGTGGCTGAACGTGCCGTTCTACTTCGGGGGCACGTCGCTGCTCATCATCGTGGTGGTGGTGATGGACTTCATGGCCCAGGTCCAGTCGCACATGATGAGCCACCAGTACGACAGCCTGATGAAGAAGGCGAACCTGAAGGGCTACAGCCGCCGCGGCGGCGGCTAGGCGGGCGTCGGAACCCGGTGTAGGCCGGCGTTTGCCGCAGGCAACAGCCGGCAAGCGCCCCGGGCCGGCAATGCCGGCCGGCGGCCAACGAAACTTGTAGGTCGGACTTCAGTCCGACAGCCCCCGGCCGGCAGCGCCGCCGGGGACGTGAGGCCCCTCGCGGCCAGCGAAACTTGTAGGTCGGACTTCAGTCCGACAGTCCCCCGCCGGCAGGGCCGCCGGGGACGGGAGGCCCCTCGGGGCCATCGGGAGAGAGGCAATGAAGGTCAGCGCATCGGTCAAGAAGATCTGCCGGCACTGCAAGATCATCAAGCGCAACGGCTCGGTCCGGGTGATCTGCCGGGACGCCCGCCACAAGCAGCGGCAGGGCTAGGCGGTGCCTCGCCCGATCCGGCGTCGGGGGCGGCCGGCCGCCGTGCATCCCCCGGCCCGGCCGGCCCGGCGCGTCCGGTCCGGCAGTTGCACGATTCCGCGCCGCGCGGCTATACTGCGCGGCTTGCCATTGGCCCACGGAGACTGACGGAATGGCCCGCATCGCAGGCATCAACATCCCGGTGCACAAGCACGCCTGGGTGGCCCTGACCTCGATCTACGGCATCGGCCCGACGCGCGCGCGGCAGATCTGCGACGCCGCCGGCGTGCCCGAGACCACGCGCGTGCGCGACCTGTCCGAGGGCGAGGTCGACGCGCTGCGCGCCGAGCTGGGCAAGCACACCGTCGAGGGCGACCTGCGCCGCGAGGTGTCGATGAACATCAAGCGGCTGATGGATCTTGGCTGCTACCGCGGCATCCGCCACCGGCGCGGCCTGCCGCTGCGGGGACAGCGGACCCGCACCAACGCGCGCACCCGCAAGGGCCCGCGCCGCCCGATCAAGCGCTGAACGAACGAGGATAGTCAGGCCCATGGCGAAGCCCGCGACCAGGAGTGGCGCCGCACCGCGCAAGAAGATCCGCCGGACCGTGTCCGACGGCATCGCGCACGTGCACGCGTCGTTCAACAACACGATCATCACGATCACCGACCGCCAGGGGAACGCGCTCAGCTGGGCGACCTCCGGCGGTTCCGGCTTCCGCGGCTCGCGCAAGAGCACGCCATTCGCCGCCCAGGTGGCGGCCGAGCGGGCCGGCAACGCCGCGCGCGAGTACGGCGTGCAGAATCTCGAGGTGCGCGTGAAGGGCCCGGGGCCCGGCCGCGACTCCGCGGTGCGCTCGCTGAACAACGTGGGCTTCAACATCAACAGCATCACCGACGTCACGCCGATCCCGCACAACGGGTGCCGGCCGCCGAAACGGCGTCGGGTCTGATCAGGAAGGACGGATAGCATGGCCAAGTACACCGGTCCCACGTGCAAGCTCGCACGGCGCGAAGGCACCGACCTGTTCCTGAAGTCGGGCATTCGCAGCCTCGAGTCCAAGTGCAAGGTGGATCGCCCGCCGGGCCCGCAGACCGGGCGCCGCGGCCGCGCGTCCGACTATGCGCTGCAGCTGCGCGAGAAGCAGAAGCTGCGGCGCATGTACGGGCTGCTGGAGCGGCAGTTCAGCAACTACTACAAGAAGGCCTCGCAGAAGAAGGGCTCGACCGGCGAGAACCTGCTGCAGTTCCTGGAGCAGCGCCTGGACAACGTCTGCTGGCGCATGGGCTTCGGCAGCACCCGCGCCGAGGCGCGGCAGCTGGTCAACCACAAGGGCGTGACGGTCAACGGCCAGGTGGTGAACATCGCCTCCTACCAGGTGCAGCCGCACGACGTGGTCGCCGTGCGCGAGAAGGCGAAGAAGCAGAGCCGCATTGCGGAGTCGGTCGATCTGGCCCAGCAGCGCGGCATTCCGGAATGGATCGAGGTCGATCCGAAGAAGCTCGAGGGCGTGTTCAAGGCGGTCCCGGTGCGCAGTGACCTGCCCGCCGAGATCAACGAATCGCTCGTGGTCGAGCTCTACTCGAAGTAAGGGGTCAACAAGCCGATGGCTGGCAACGTCAACGAATTCCTCAAGCCGCGTATCGTCGACATCCAGACGGTCAGCGACTACCACGCGCGCGTCTCGCTGGAGCCGCTCGAGCGCGGTTTCGGTCACACGCTGGGCAACGCCCTGCGGCGCATCCTGCTGTCGTCGATGCCGGGCGCCGCGGTGGTCGAGGCCCAGATCGAGGGCGTGGTACACGAGTACACCTCGATCGAGGGCGTCCACGAGGACGTCATGGACATCCTGCTGAACCTCAAGGGCGTGGCGATCCAGATGCATGCCCGCGACGAGGCGACGCTGACGCTCAGCAAGAAGGGCGCGGGCACGGTCACGGCGAAGGACCTGGCGTCGGACCACGACGTCGAGATCGCCAACCCGGAGCACGTGATCGCGCACCTGACCAAGGCCGGCAAGCTCGACATGACCCTGCGCGTGCGCAAGGGCCGCGGCTACGAGCCGGCGACCGCGCGCGAGACCGAGGAGGGCGACGGCCGCACCATCGGCGGGCTGCAGATCGACGCCACCTTCAGCCCCATCCGCCGGGTCGCCTACAGCGTCGAGAGCGCGCGCGTCGAGCAGCGCACCGACCTCGACAAGCTGGTGTTCGACATCGAGACCAACGGCACCATCGACCCGGAGGAGGCGATCCGCCGGGCGGCGACCATCCTGCAGGAGCAGCTGTCGGTGTTCGTCGAGCTCAAGGGCGACGAGCAGGCCAAGGAAGAGGCGGCGGCCTCGCAGATCGACCCGATCCTGCTGCGGCCGGTGGACGACCTGGAGCTGACCGTGCGCTCGGCCAACTGCCTGAAGGCCGAGAACATCTACTACATCGGCGACCTGATCCAGCGCACCGAGGTGGAGCTGTTGAAGACGCCGAACCTCGGCAAGAAGTCGCTGACCGAGATCAAGGACGTGCTCGCCTCGCAGGGCCTGTCGCTGGGCATGCGCCTGGAAGGCTGGCCGCCGGCCGAGTTGCAGCGGCAGGATAAAGCGTCGACCGGCTGACGCCGGACGCGCAGCGGCAAGCGCCCGGCAACAAGCGCCCAGGGGCGCGTCGAGGATTCTGGGCTTGCAGCTGGGCGCCGGGCGCTTTCAGCTGGTCTCCGGACGGTGTGGCCGATCCGGTAACGAATGGGTTTGAGGAACGCAGTCATGCGCCACCGCAAGAGCGGCAGACAACTGAACCGGAACAGCCCGCATCGGACGGCGATGTTCCGCAACATGTCGGCCTCGCTGTTCGAGCACGAGGTGATCCGCACCACGTTGCCGAAGGCGAAGGAGCTGCGGCGCATCGCCGAGCCGCTGATCACGCTCGCCAAGGAGGACAGCGTCGCCAACCGTCGCCTGGCCTTCAACCGCCTGCGCGACGACGAGGGCGTGCGCAAGCTGTTCGAGGAGCTGGGCCCGCGCTACCGCGAGCGCCCGGGCGGCTACCTGCGAATCCTCAAGTGCGGCTTCCGCGAAGGGGACAAGGCGCCGATGGCCCTGGTCGAGCTGGTCGACCGCCCGCGGGAAGACAGCGACGCGGCCTGAGCGGCCCCGCCGCACCCACGACGAGAAAGGCCGGCCGGCGACGACCGGCCTTTTTTGTGCGCGAAACCTTTTCAGGAACACGTTCGAAGGATCTCGCCAAGGCGCCAAGCTCGCAAAGAGGACCAACGAAGGATTGTGGGAGCGGCTTCAGCCGCGAACCAACCAGGCAGGGCCGTAGCCGGCGGGATTCGCGACTGAAGTCGCTCCCACGGTCCCATTCAGGCCGCATGGCCCGCACGCAGCGCAGCGGAATCCGGGGCCCGCGGGATGCACGAGTGTTGCAGGCCGGTGTTCGGGGAGTTAATGCTGGCATACGGTCTCTCGCTCCGTCGGCACGCTGTTCGGGAATAATCTCGCGAAGGCGCGAAGGCGCAAAGGACGCCAAGGCTGAGAAAGTTTCCGTAGGCCGGCTTGCGAGCGCAGCCATCGCTGCGCGGAGCCGCAGGCGACGCGGCAGGAGCCAGCCGGCGTACCGCCGGGAGGGCGGTTGCGCGCCTGCTCGATCTGCCGGCGAGGGGTCCAACGAAGGTTCGTCGGAGCGGCTTCAGCCGTGACCACAGCGAGGGTTTGTGGGAGCGGCTTCAGCCGCGAACCAATCGGGCAGGGTGTAGCCGGCGGGGTTCGCGACTGAAGTCGCTCCCACGATCCGCCCGGCAACGCCTGGCAATACCGACGGGACGTGCACGTGCTGCAATACCTCGCCCCATGGGAGTTCTACCCGGAGGTGGTCGCCTTCTGCGCCGGCGCGCTGGGGCTGTATCTCGCCGGGCTGTGGCGCGCGGGGCTGCGCGGCTGCGGCGTGCACGGCGGCCACGTGCTCTGCCTCGTCGCCGGCGTGGTGCTGGTCTACGCGGTCATGCACACGGGGTTCGACTACCTGTCGCAGTACATGTTCTGGGTCCACCGCCTGCAGCACCTGGTCCTGCACCACCTGGCGCCGTTCCTGATCGTGCTGGCCATGCCGCAGCGGGTGCTGCCGCAGGCCTTCGGCCCGGCCTGGCGCGCGCGCCTGGGCCGCGTCCTGCGCCACCCGCTGGTCCGCATCCCCTACCGGGTGGTGCAGCAGCCGGTGATCGCCTCGGTGCTGTTCGTCGGCATCATCTTCTTCTGGCTCGAGCCCGAGATCCATTTCTCGGCCATGCTCAGCGACCCGTTGTACCGGCTCATGAATGCCTCCATGCTGCTCGAGGGCCTGCTGTTCTGGTGGCTGATCGTCGACCCGCGCGGCAAGGCCGACGGCGGCCTCGGCTTCGGCGTGCGCATCCTGATGCTGTGGTTCGTGATGCTGCCGCAGATCGCGCTCGGTGCCTGGATCGGCCTCAGCCGTGTCGAACTGTACGACGTCTACGCGGTCTGTGGCCGCGCCTGGCCGATCAGCCCGCTGACCGACCAGCAGATCGGCGGCATGATCACCTGGATCCCGGCCGCCATGATGAGCGTCATCGGCGCATTGGTGGTCTGGCGCCTGTGGCTGCACGAATCGGCGCGGGCGGGGCGCTAGGCGGGTCCGGTCCGGCGCGGGCGAGGCCGGCCGCGTTTGTTGACCGGCATCGCGCCGACGACGGCAGCTGCCGTAGGTGCGCTTTTCCCGCGCAGCGCGCGGGAAACGCGTACGTTTCGTGGCGGATGGCGTACGCGTTTGGCCGCGGCTTCGCCGCGGCGAAAAGCGCACCTACTACAGGTTGTGGGGCCGGCTTCAG
>JAWWAE010000035.1:0-15544 GCA_033721835.1 Halofilum sp. (in: g-proteobacteria)
CCGGCGGCGCAGCTGCCAGACCGACTCGTGGATCGCGCTGAGGCCGCGCTCGGCCAGGTGCGGTGAAGGCTCGGAGTACTGCCGCATCACCAGTGGCTGCAGCTCGAAGGCGGCCGCGTAGAGTCGCTCGATCTCCTCGGGGCCGACGCTGAACGGCGGCCCGTCCATCTCCTCGGGATCGTACTCCAACGAGACCAGCAGGCCGCCTGCCCCGGGGGCCAGCAGTTCCGCGCAACGGCGGACGTAGTCGGGCCGGGTCTCCGCCGGCAACGCGATCAGCGCGGCCCGGTCCCACAGCGCCTGCAGGGGCGCGATCCGGGCCAGGCCCGGTGCCAGGAAGTCGCCGCAGTAGAGCTCGATTCCGCCCCCGCGCCAACGCTCGAGCCCGGCGTCACGATCGCGCCGCGGCTCGAGGCCGCGTTCCTCGAACACGGCCGCGCAGGCGATCGGGCTCAACTCCACCCCGACCGGCGCCAGTCCCTGATCGGCCAGCCACCCGAGGTCCAGCGACTTGCCGCACAGCGGCACCAGCACGCGACCGCCGGCGGGCGGACGGATCCGCGGCAGGTACTCGCGCAGCCACGGGTTGACTTCCGCACGGTGGAAGCCAATCTGCCCGTCTTGCCAGCGCTGGTGCCAGAAGTCCGCGTCCATGATCCGCCTCGTTGATCGCCCCCCGCAAAAACCCTATCATCGCGCTCTCGTCGCAGCAGGCGGTCGAAAGCCGCACTGCTGGCGCGGCACCGGGACGTGCCGCCGCGATCCGGGCACGGCCAGTGCCCGGATCGGCGTAGCCGGGCGCGGACCTGTGCCGCGACCGGCGCGTCGGGACAGGGCAGGACAGCCCTGTTCCCGACCGGTAATTATGGGCGATTAGCTCAGCGGGAGAGCGCTGCCTTCACACGGCAGAGGTCGCTGGTTCGACCCCAGCATCGCCCACCACCCCGACGAGCGCTCTCATCCGCCCCGCCGCCCGGCCGGCCCGGTCTCCGGGCAGGGGCGGCCGCTGGCCGCCGCCGAATCTATTCCTGCACGCGCCCCGTTCGCCGGCAGATAATCCCGCGCGCGCCCCCGCACGGCAAGACTCTTCCGGCATGCCCGCGCGCCCCTCGAGGGCCGCTACACTGGGCTGCAGAGCGACTTGAAGCCGGCGCGCATGGGGTAGATGCTAGGTGAGCCATGCGACACGCCGCACCGCCCGCCGCGAAGGGAGGCTCGAAGCCATGATCATCGCCGCCAAACACCGCCTGACCACTGCGCTCTTCACCCTGGCACTGACCTGCGGCCTTCAATGGGGCATTGCCGGCGCGGCCGACCTGGATGCGCTTCAGGAGCAGGGCAGCATCCGCGTGGCCATCGCCGACGAGGTGCCCTATGCCTACATGGACGACGGCGACCCCAAGGGACCCGGCCCGGACGTGGCGCGGCACGTGCTCGGCGAGCTTGGCATCGACGACATCGAATGGATCGTCACCTCCTTCAGCGACCTGATCCCCGGGCTCAAGGAGGACCGCTTCGACATGGTCGCGGCCGAGATGGCAATCCAGCCCAACCGCTGCGACGAGGTGATTTTCTCCGAGCCGAACACCACCTACGGCGAGGGCCTGCTGGTTGCGGCCGGGAACGAGGAGAACATTCGCTCGTACGAGGACTTCGCGCGCCACAACGACCTCAAGGTCGCGGTGATGGCCGAGGCCAACCAGATCGACACGTTGCGCGAACTCGGCGTGCCGGACTCGAAGATCGTCACGATCCAGGACAATGTGGACGCAATCGGGGCGATCACCAGCGGCAGGGCCGACGCCTATGCCGCGACCAGCCTCACGGTCAGCGGCCTCGCCGACCGCAGCAACGAGGTCGAGGTGGTGTTCAATTTCGTCGATCCCGTCGTCAATGGCGACGAGGTGCGCAGCTGGGGCGGTTTCACGTTCGCGCAGGACTCGCGGGAACTGCGCGACGCGGTGAACGAGGTACTGGTCCCGTACAAGTACACCAAGGAATGGGAGAAGACCCTTCGCCGCTATGGCTTCTCCAAGCTCGACGTACTGAACTCGTTCAAGTACAGCACCGAGCAGCTCTGCGAGGACTAGTACACAGGCGGGCGCCGCGGGGGCCTGCGGTCGTTGACACTGGGGACAGCGGGAGCTCCAATTCATTCACAGGATCGATGACCGGCTTTCGAGCCGCACCCGGCGTCATTCACGGAGTCCGGATATCCCGGGACCACACCGCCTTGCCGTTGTCGTCACCGCGCTCTACGCCGTGTTCGGCGCCGCCTGGATCCTGTTCTCCGACTACGTGGCCGAGCGGCTGGCATCGAGCGACGAGGCGCTGCGCGTCATCCAGACCTACAAGGGCCTCGCCTACGTCGCGCTGACCGGCGCCCTGCTGTACGCGGTGGTGCTGGTGCTGACACGGGCACTGGCGCGCACCCACGACCGGCTGCGCGACCACAGTGCCCACCTGACCCGGATCAACCGCGCGCATGCGATCCTGCGATCCGTCACCGACGTGCTGCTGCGGGATCCCGACGACACCCTGCTGCTCGAGAGCGCAGCCCGCGCGGTGGTCGACCAGGGCGGTTTTCCGCTGGTCTGGATCGCGCTCTACGACCACGACCAGCGCCGGCTTACACGGGTGGCGACGGCCGGCGCGGAAGGGCTCGCGCGCGGCTCGGGCGCACCCGTGCACCTCACCACCGCCGACCGCTCGATCATCACCCACGCGCTCTACCGCGGTCAGATGCAGCATGCCCTCGGCGACCGCGACCCGCTGGTCGCGCGGCTGGCACCGGCCGGCCGCGGCCTGGCCGCGGTCGGCGCCTTCCCGCTGCGCGGTGGCGGCGATACCCGCGGCGTGCTGGTGATCCATTCCGCCGAGGCCGAGCTGTTCACCGATGAGGAGGAGGTGCTGCTGCTGTCGCGGGTGGCGGACACGCTGGGGCTCGGGCTCGACTTCTCGCACAATCGCCAGACCCTCGACCGGCTCAACTATCACGACCCGATCACCGGTGTCGGCAACCGCAACCTGGTCGAGAATCGGCTCGCCGCCGCGCTGAATCACGCGGCGCAGCGCGATACCGCGGTGGCGATGCTGGTACTCGACATCGACGACTTCCGTGCAATCAATGACAGTGCCGGCCGCGAGGCCGGCGATGCGGTGCTGCGGCTGGTCAGCCGGATCCTCGACGGGGTGATGCGGCCCGGCGATACCATCGCCCGGCTCGGCAACGACGAGTTCGGCCTCGTGTTCCACGAGTTGCCGGACGCCAATCATGCCAGCCGGCTGGTCGGCCGGGTCGCGGACCGGTTCCCGGAGCGCGCCGAGGTCGGCGGCCACGAGCTGGACCTTTCGGTCAGCATCGGGGTCGCGGTCTATCCCGACGACGCGCAGGACGCCGCCGAACTGTTGTCGCGCGCCGAGTTGGCGCTGCACAGCCAACCGCCCGGGCAGCGGTCCGCGATCACCTACTACGCCCCCGAATTCGACCGGCGCGCCAGCGAGCAGCGAGCGCTGGAGTCCGCGCTGCGCAAGGCGGACCTCGACCGCGAATTCCGGCTCGCGTGGCAGCCGGTGGTGGACCCGACCGCGGGAAGGGTCTGCGCCGCCGAGGCATTGGCGCGCTGGCACAGCCCGGAGCTCGGCGAGATCGGGCCGGCGCGCTTCATCCCGCTCGCGGAACAGAGCGGCCGTATCCGCGCGCTCGGCCAGTGGGTGCTGGAGCATGCCTGCCGCCAGGCACACGCCTGGAACCAGGCGGGCCATCGGATCGACATCGCGGTCAACATCGCGCTCGACCAGTTGCAGGACGCCGACTTCGTCGACACCGTGCAGCAGCTGCTCGCCCCATACGCCGACGACGAATGGACCTTGCTGCTGGAGCTGACCGAGAGCCAGTTCATGGCCGACCCGAAGCCGGTCAACGACGCCTGCCGGCGCCTGCGCGCGCTCGGTTGCCGCATCCACCTCGACGATTTCGGCACCGGCTACTCGGCCCTCAACTACCTGGTGCACCTCCCACTCGACGGCCTCAAGCTGGACCGCACCTTCGTCCAGCAGATCGAGAGTGACCGTGGGGTACACGCGATCACCGAGGCGGTGGTGGCCCTGGCGGAGAAACTGGGGCTCGAGGTGACCGCCGAAGGGATCGAGACGGAGCAACAACTCGTCATCGTGCGCCAACTGGGGGCCTGTAACATCCAGGGCTTCCTGTTCGGTCGGCCGATGGGCGCTGACGCGGTGCTCGGACTGGCGGCGCAGGCGCCGGAGCGGGTGTTGGCAAACTGACCACGGCACCGTAGGCTGCCGCACGGGCACGCTGCATCCGCGCCGACTCCCTGCGCGAATATTCGGGGCAACGGATTCGATGAGAGCGACCGCGACCGTTGGCGGGCTGTTGGCGGCCACAGTGCTGCTGGCGGGGTGCGCCACGCCGAGTGGCATCGCCGATGACCTCGGCACGGCGATGGCGTCGCAGCGCGACCCGCAGGTCGTGCGCGATGGCGGACCTGCCTACCTGATCATGGTGGATGCACTGGTGCGCGATGCCCCGGACGACGCGCGCATCCACCTGGTAGCGGCCCGCCTGTACTCGGCCTACGCCGGCGGATTCGTCGACGCGCCCGAGCGGCAACTGCGGCTGACGCAGCAGGCGCTCGACTACGGCACCCGCGGGCTCTGCCTGTCGCTGGAACGCCTGTGCGGGGTGCACAGCATGCGCTTCGACGCCTTCCGCGCGGCGCTCTCCGAGACGGTCGACGATGCCGGCTCGGCGACGATCCTGTACCGCTTCGCCGCCGCCTGGGCCGGCTGGATCCAGGCACGCAGCGGGGACTACCGGGCGCTGGCGGAACTGCCGAAGCTGGAGGCGGCGTTCGAGCGCGTGCTGGCGCTGGCCCCGGAGATCGACCACGGTCAGGCCCACGTGTACCTGGGCGTGCTGCAGGCGCAGCGTCCGGCCTCGCTCGGCGGGCAGCCGCAGTCGGCGCGCGACCACTTCCAGCGGGCGATCGAGGTCAGCGGGGACCGCAACCTGATGGCAAAGACCCTGTACGCCGAGCACTACGCGCGGCTGGTGTTCGATCGCGAGCTGCATGACCGGCTGCTGACCGAGGTGGTCGAGGCCGACCCCGCCGCGGGCGACCTGACCCTGGCCAACGTGCTGGCGCAGGAGCGCGCGCGCGAACTCCTGGCGAGCGCCGATGACTATTTCTGAGCAGCGACCGAGAGCCTCGATGTCACGACTCCCGAGCCGAATTCTCCCACTGCTGGTGCTCTGGCTGCTGGTCCTCGTGCCGACCGCGAGCCCTGCCGCGCAGGTGCTCAAGATCTCGACCATCGTGCCCGCCGGCACGGCTTTCATGCAGGAACTGCGCGCGGCCGAGGAGGAGATTCACCGGCAGACCGATGGGCGGGTGCAGCTGAAGCTGTTCCCCGGTGGCGTCATGGGCAGCGACCGCTCGGTGCTGCGCAAGATCCGCATCGGTCAGCTGCATGGCGCGGTCATCACCGCGGTCGGCCTGCAGAACCTGCATCCCGACACCCAGGTCTACAGCCTGCCGTTCAC
The DNA here is from genome assembly GCA_033721835.1 of Halofilum sp. (in: g-proteobacteria). Lineage (GTDB taxonomy): Bacteria > Pseudomonadota > Gammaproteobacteria > XJ16 > Halofilaceae > Halofilum. Next base: position 5,567 of record JAWWAE010000035.1, read on the forward strand.
TTTCCGCAGCTACGAGGAGGTCGAGTACGTGCGCGCGCGCCTCGACCCCGAGATCCGCGACCGGGTCGCCAGGGCCGGTTTCGTGCTCGGCGGCCTCGCCGAGGGCGGCTTCACCTACCTGTTCTCGAAGCAGCCGATCCGGACGCTCGAGGACCTGCGCGACAAGCGCATGTGGAGCCCCGAGGGCGACGACGTCACCCGCCGCATGCTGGAACGCGCGGGCATCAAGGTCGTCTCGCTGCCGGTGTCCGACGTCTACACCTCGCTGCAGACCGGGCTGGTCGACGTGGTCACGATCAACCCGTCCGGCGCCATCGGGCTGCAATGGCACACCGGCGTCAACTACCAGCTCGACGCCCCGCTGCTGCTGCTGATGGCGATGCTGGTGTTCGACGATCGCGCCCTGGCGCGACTCGAGCCGGCCGACCGTGAGGCCGTCATGAAGATCTTCCGGGAGACCTTCGAGCGTCTCGACGGGATCAATCGCCGGGCCAACCGCGAGGCGCAGGAGGCGTTGCGCGGGCTGGGGATCGAGTTGCTGCAACCCGCGCGGCCGCCGGACGAGCGCCAGTGGCAGAAGGTCGCCGACCGCGCCCTGCAGGAACTCGCCGCCGACGGCGCATTCAACAGCGAGCTGTACCAGCGGGTGAAATCGCTGGTGGCCGAGTACCGCAGCCGCACCGCCGCGCAATGATCGGCCGGCCCCGCCCAGCGGACCCGTGCGGCCGGGCCGAGGCGTGACCCTCGCAGGCCTGCAGCGACTGCTCCACCGGCTCGAGGACGGCCTGCTCGCCGTCGCCGTGGTCGCGATGGTCGCGCTCGCCGGCCTGCAGATCGTGCTCCGGGCCGGCTTCGACGGCGGCCTCACCTGGATCGAGCCGGCCCTGCGCGCGCTGGTGCTCTGGATCGGCATGCTGGGCGCGGTCACCGCGAGCCGCTCCGGCCGCCACATCCGGATCGACCTGCTCACCCGCGTGGTGGAGCCGCGCTGGCGGCACTGGCTGCAGGGAATCGGCTACGGGTTCACGACCGTGGTCTGCGCCGCCATCGCCTGGCACGCCGGTCGCTTCGTCCGCCTGGAGTTCGAGTTCCCGGTCAACGTGTTCGCCGGCGTGCCCAGCTGGGCGGTGGCGCTCGTCCTGCCGCTGGCATTCGGCCTGATCGGCCTGCGCTACCTGCTCGCGACCGTCGCCCTGTTCCGCGGGCGTGAGCCGTTCCCGGACCAGCCGCCGTGCTGACCCTGCTGATCTCGCTGGGGCTGGTCCTGCTGGCGCTTGCCGGGGCGCCACTGTTCGCCGTCATCGGCGCCAGTGCGCTGCTCGGGTTCCATCTGGCCGGCATCGACGGCCAGGCGGTCGTGATCGAACTCTATCGCCTGACCGACATGCCGATCCTGGTCGCGATCCCGCTGTTCACGCTCGCCGGCTACCTGCTCGGCGAGAGCGAGGCCCCTCGGCGGCTGGTGCGCCTGACCGACGCATTGCTCGGCTGGATGCAGGGCGGGTTGGCGATCGTGGCGCTGGCCGCCTGCGCCCTGTTCACCGCGTTCACCGGGGCGTCGGGCGTCACCATCGTCGCGCTGGGGGCGTTGCTGTACCCGGCGCTGAAGTCCGGCGGCTACGGCGAGCGCTTCAGCCTCGGCCTGGTCACCAGCTCGGGCAGCCTCGGCATCCTGTTCGCGCCCTCGTTGCCGCTGATCCTCTACGGCGTCGTCGCCCAGCAGCTCAGCCTGCCGATCCAGGTAGGGATCGAGGACCTGTTCCTCGCTGGCCTGCTGCCGGGCCTGCTGATGCTGGCGATCCTCGGCGGCTACAGCCACTGGCATGCACGCGGGCTGGAGCGTGCGCGGCACCCGTTCGACGCGCGCGAGGCGGCCGCCGCTCTGCGCGACGCCGCCTGGGAGCTGCCGCTGCCCGTGGCCGTGCTCGGTGGCATCTACGGCGGCCTGATCGCGATCTCGGAGGCGGCCGCACTGGCCGCGGCCTACGTGCTGATCGTGACCGTCGGCATCCGCCGCGAGATCCCGTGGCGCGCGCTGCCGCACGTGCTGGCCGAGGCGATGCGGCTGGTCGGTGCGATCCTGATCATACTCGGCGTGTCGCTGGCCTCGACCAACATCATGATCGACGCCCAGATACCGACCCGCCTGTTCGAGACCATCCAGGCGCTGGTCGACGACCGCTGGACATTCCTGATCCTGCTCAACGTGTTCCTGCTGATCCTCGGCACCATGCTCGACATCTTTGCCGCGCTGGTGATCATGATCCCGATCCTGCTGCCGGTCGCACTGAGCTACGGCGTCGACCCGCTGCACCTTGGCATCATCTTCCTCGCCAACATGCAGATCGGCTACTTCACTCCGCCGGTCGGCATGAACCTGTTCATCGCCAGCTTCCGCTTCAACCGACCGGTGATGGAGCTCTACCGCGCCACGCTGCCGTTCTTCTTCCTGCTGCTGGGCGCGGTGCTGATCATCACCTACTGGCCGGCGCTGTCGCTGTGGCTTCCGGGCAGGTAGACAGCATCACGCACGCCGGCATTCGCTGCGCGAACACCGGCCTATGACTTTCAGACAGACAGGCTACGCCATGTAGGCTGATGCGCCGCCCCGACGTGACCTTCGTGACACTCGATCAATGATTTTCACTGTCGCGCTGAAGTGCGACCCGCGACATTCTGCAAGGATCTCGCAGGTCGGGCTTCAGCCCAACAGGCTCAACCCCGATTGCGTTGCATCGGAGACCGGCCGCATGGCACGCGAGGCCGGAGCGGAATCGCGGGAATCACCCGCCTCGCACGTGCTTCAGCAACAGCCAAATGCGCTTGCGGATGTTGTTCACGCGCACGTTCCAGCGATAGCCGCTGCGCGTGCCGACGTGCGGGTACCGGATCTTGAGCTCGATGAGCTTGTCAAAGATCGACTCGACCAGCTCACCCGTGCGCTTGCCGGCCCAGGGAGCCAGCTCGGTGCCCTCCAGCGACGGGTCGGCGGCGATGCGTGCCCGTTTCAGCGAATCGAAGTTGAAGCCCTCGCGCGACAGGCGCCGGTACTCGCCGACCGACAGCTTGTCGATCACGTCGCCGAGCGGCACTCCCTCCTCCGCCACCATGTCGAGGTACAGCAGGTTGTCGCGCAGCTCGCCCACCAGCGCGCGGGTGTCGCCCTGCGCCCGTCGCCGCCAGGCGGCGAGCTCGCCGAGCGCGGAGCCCGCCGAGGCGAGCGAACGCAACGCCGCCGGGATGCTCGGTTCCACGCTACTGCGGCACCGTGTCGTGCTGCGCGAGGTCGTCGGTGATCTCGTGCCAGGGTGCCTTCGACCCGACGAAGATGTGTGCCTGCGGCCGTTGCGACGGCACGTCGTCGAGGATGCCGAGGCGGACGATGTACTTGCCGCGCTGCAGCTTGTGCGAGAACAGGCTCGAACCGCAGTGACTGCAGAAGCCGAGATCGGTCTCGTCGGTCTTGTGGTAGCGCGAGACGAACTCCTTGCCGGCGGTGATCTCGAACTCGTCGGCATCGACCATGCCGCCCGCGTTGAACGCCGAGCCGGACCACTTGCGGCATTCCGAGCAATGGCAGTAGCCCATGAAGTCGAACCGGTCCGGCAACTCGATCCTCACCTTCCCGCACAGGCATGTTCCGGTCAGTGTCTTCATCGATACCTCCCGATGTGATTGCGCCCACCCTCATTCGAGGGCTTCGCGTGTTCATCGTTCACAGCAACAGTTGCCAGTAGCCCACATCGATCCAGCGCTCGAACTTGTAGCCGATCTGCTCGAAGTGGGCGACCTTCCTGAACCCGAGGCGCTCGTGCAGCCTGACACTCTGCTCGTTCGGCAGTGAGATGCCACCGACCACTGAATGCAGGGACGCGGCCCGCAACGACTCCAGCAGTGCCGCGTACAGTTGCCGGCCGACACCCTTTCCGGTCCGGCCCGGGTCCAGGTAGATCGTGGACTCGACCGACGCATGATAGGCATCCCGCTCCTTCCACCGTGCCGCGTACGCGAAACCGATGATCCCGTCCGACGCCTCCGCAACGAGCCAGGGCAACCCCGCGGCCACTATTGCGGACCTGCGTTGTTCCATCTCCCGCGCATCGACGGCCCGTTCCTCGAACGTGAGCCAGGTATTCGCGACATAGTGATTGTAGATGCCGGCGAGATCGGCGGCATCGCCCGCGGTAGCGGGACGAATCGTGGTTTCCATCGTCCTGTCCAGTACGTGCCGCCGAGTACCGGAGGACGGTCCGTCGGGGCGCGTGCAGTGAATCAGCCGGATCTCGATCGATCCGCAGTTTCAATCCTTCCCGCGATGCCTCCAACCCCAGGGCTCCATGGAAGCGCAGCGCTCCCGGAGTTGTCTTGTCGGTGATCGACTGGACGCTGCGCGAGCCGCGTTCGCGCGCCCGGGATCGCTGCCCGGCCCGCCGGCAGGGGGCGCGACCGCCTCGTCCCGAGCGAGTGGGCCGCCGCGCCATCGGCGACCGGCATCGGCAGGTCCATCAGCCGCTCCGACGGGGTCACGATGACGCGCCGGCCGTCGCCAGCACGTGCTCCAGCCACAGGGTGGTCAGACGGTCCGGCAGCCGGTTCTGCTGCTGGCGGGCGGCCAGGTTGTCGAGATCGATCCACGCGAGCGGCTGGTCCTGCTCGGCGCAGGAGAACACCGCCCGGGTGCGCTCGCCGGTGTCGGGATCCTGCTGCCACTGCAGGCACTGGGCGCAGACGCCCTTGAGCATGCACTGCATCGGGCTGCCCACCGTACCGAGCGCGAGCACGTCGCGGCGCAGCCGCGACGCGAGCGCGCCGTCGTCGGCCAGCGCGTCCTGGAAACCGCGCAGCAGGCCGGTGCCGCCCATCACCAGCACGCGGTCGACCTCGCCCAGCGGGACGCGCTCGCCCGACCCGAACTCGCCCTCGTCGTAGCGCGCGGCGATCGCCACCAGGTCGCGGCCGACGACGCTGCAATCGGCCGCGCGGCGCGGCTCGATCGCCGGTTCCGTGGCCGTCACCCAGACGATGGCATCGGCGGCGGCCTCGAGTTCGTCGCGGTGATGCAGGTCGCCCGCCTCGTGGAACGCGGCCAGGTACAGGACCCGGTTGCCGGCCGCGCGCAGCGCCGGGCCCAGGTGCAGCATCGCGGCCGCGCCCCAGCGCCCGGCGGCGACCAGGACGGTCTCGCGCTCCGGGATCTCGGTCGGCTCGCCGGCCGGGCCCATCAGCACCACCGGGTCGCCCTCGCGCAGGCGCGCGACCAGGCCGGCCCCGGGCCCGTTCTGCAGCACCAGCAGCCGCAGGGTGTCGCCGTCGACGCCGGCGCCGGAGACGGTCAGTTGCGGGATCTGCAGCCGCGTGCCCATCACCACCGGCGCCAGCGACTCGAAGGTCTGCAGGCGGTAGAACTGCCCCGGGCGGAAATTGCGCGCCGCCTGCGGCGCGCGCACGCGCAGCTCGACCAGCCCGGGCAGGCTGTCGTCGACCGCGACCACGCGCGCCTCCAGGCGCTCGGCCAGGTCGGCCAGGAAGGCGCGACACTCGCGCGGGTCGGTCGGGTGCGGGGCCGGCAGCGCATCGAGCGCGGCCAGCACCTGCGGGTAGCTGCGGGCGCTGGAGGCGATGGCCTTGACCACGCTGCCGTGGAACACGGGGTGGGTGTCGCCGATGAAGGTCACGCAGCGGCCGAATTCCTCGTAGGAAGTGAACGGCCCGAACTCGCGCGCCTTGCAGTGCTCGGCCACGCGCACCGGCTGCAGGCCCTCGCGGTGACGCACGTGCGGCAGGAAGTGGGTGCCGTCGAGGGCGAACGTGCCCGGGTTCTCGCGCTCGTAGATGGTGTTGGGCACGGTGCCGGCGGCGACGAACACCGCCCGTGCCGGCAGCCGCACCTCGTCGCGCGCGGCCAGCCAGCGGCCGCCGTGACGCTCCATGCGCCGACAGACCAGCGCGCTGACGTGGGCATGCCCGTCGAGCTCGCAGTGGATCGGGTCGAGACCCTCGGCGTAATAGATGCCCTCCTCCAGGGCCTTGCGCACCTCCTCGTGGTTGCGGGTGTAGGCCGGCGAGTCGTTCAGGCCCTTGCGATAGGCGATGGTGACGCCGCCCCACTGGCGCAGCAGTGGCACGAAGTCGGGCGCCTCGCCGGCGGCCTCCGCGCGTTCGCGCTCGGCCCGGACCGCGCGCCCGTGCGCGAGGAACTCGTCGAGGATCTCGCGGTCCTCCGCGCCCAGCGTGTCGAGCAGCCGGGCCTCGCCATGGGCCTCGGCCAGCGCCTCGTACCGCGTCAGCGTCTTCTCCACCTGCTTGATGTAGTACGCCTGCACCTCGGTGGCGGTATCGATGCCGGTGAGCCCGCCGCCGACCACCACCGCCGGCAGCCGCACCTGCAGGTTGGCGAGGCTGGTGTCCTTGCCGGCGCCGGTCAGCTGCAGCGCCATCAGGAAGTCGCTCGCCTGGCGCATGCCGCGCGCCAGGCTGTTGCCGATGTCGATCACCCGCGGCAGGCCGGTGCCGGTGGCGATGCAGGCGTGGTCGAAGCCGAGATCCCAGGCGTCCTCCAGCGTCAGCGTGCCGCCCAGGCGCACGCCGCCGTGGGCGGCGAAGTTGGCGCGCCGCGCCAGCGTCAGGTAGATCAGCTTCAGGAAGTTCTTGTCCCAGCGCACGGTGATGCCGTACTCGGCGACGCCGCCGAAGCCGAGCAGGATGCGCTCGTCCAGCGACTCCTCGAGCTCGGACCAGTCGCGCACCGGCCGTTCGAGCAGCGAGCGCGGCAGCGGCTCGATCTTGAGCCCGTCGATGCCCACCACGGCACAGCCGGCCATGGTCAGGTGGTGCGCCATGGTGAATCCCGCCGGGCCGAGCCCGGCGACCAGCACCCGGCGGCCGTTGTACGGCTGCTGGCAGACCTGCTCCCGCCGCAGCGGGTGCCAGCGCGCGAGCAGGTGGTAGATCTCGACGCCCCAGGGCAGGCGCAGCACGTCGGTCAGCACGCCGGTCTCGATCTGCGGGATGTCGACCGGGTCCTGCTTCTGGTAGATGCAGGCCTTCATGCAGTCGTTGCAGATGCGATGACCGGTGGCCGGCAGCATCGGGTTGTCGATCATCGCCATCGCCAGCGCGGCCAGCGGGTGGCCGTCGCGGCGCATGACGTGCATCTCGGAGATCTTCTCGTCCAGCGGGCAGCCGGTCAGCGTGTTGCCGAGCGGGTCGAGCTTGAGCCCCAGCTCCGGCTGCTTCTTCCGTTCCGGGAAGCCCTTGGCGCAGAAGTCGCCGTCGTGCTCGTGGCAGTAGATGCAGTAGTCGACCTCGGACTGGATCCCGCGTTGCCCCATGCGCGCGTCCGTCAGGCCGAAGCCGTCGCGGCGGCGCCGGCGCCCCGGGGGCCCCTCCAGCCGCTGCGCCGGATCGCCGGCGAGCGGCTCCAGTGGCACCAGCTCGGCGTGATCCACCTTCTGCGGCAGCTTGAACGCCGCCCAGTCGGCAACCGCCCGGCGCCCGGCCTCGCTGCGCTGGGCCAGCACGCACCAGCGGGTCATCCGGTCGACGGCCTCGGCGTGGGCCTCGGGGTCGAGCAGCAGGCCCAACGCCCAGTCCGCGACCGCGCGCTCCCGGTCGCCGTCCGCGGCGGCCACCTGCTGCGACAGCCACGCGTCCAGCGTGCGGAAATCGTCCGCCGGCGCCTCCCCGCGCCACTTGCGCGCGCGCCGCTGGACGAACTCCTGCTTGAAGCGCCACACCGGGTCGTGTTGCCGCAGCTCCGCCGCCAGCGCGGCCACCGGCGCCTCGATGCCGAAGCCCCGGGCGATGAACGCCTCCAGCCACGGGCCGAGGTCCAGCAGCAGTTGCGAGCGCTCACGCGGCCCGGGGTCGGCGCCGGCCCGGTACTCGCGCAGCCGCCGCTGCAGGCCCGGCTGCTCATCGCCGAGCCAGGCGATGAACTCGCGGTCGAGACGCTGCAGTCCCTCCGGGCTCTGGAGGGCGGCGAACTCGAACAGCGCTGCGGTCTGCGTGGACATGGCCGCTCCGGCAGGCGGACAGGGGGTGCGACGGGGCGCGTATTATCACCGCGGCCCCGGTGGCGGTCGAACGGCCGCTGCCGGCCCCGATCCCGCGGGTGCGGCGAGGGCCGGAATCGACCGAAGCTACGCCCGCGGACTCAAGTCATTGTCGCTCCGCGGGAAATCCGGTTATCCCCAGAATCTGTGGATAACTTTGTGGATACACTGTTGGAGAAGCGCTGCGATGGCGGCGAAATCCAGAGTGTCACGAATTGGTCATTTTTTGGTCAAGATCGTTTTTTGATAAAAAACAAATAGTTGCGCAACCTTTATCCGACGAGAGCTGAGCCATTGTGGCTAACTTGGGTCTCGCGCCCGTCGCCGCCGCCGCTTGTGAATAACTTCGCCGAAACAGTTGACGGCCGGCCCGGTTCCGTGCATCAGCCGTCGCGCAACAGGCGGATCAGGCTGGAGGTGTCATCGCGGCCGTGGCCCTGCCGCAGCAGTTCCTCGTAGTACTGCTTGACCTGGCGGGTGACGGGCAGCTGGGCCCCGTTGCGGCCGGCCTCGTCGACGCAGATGTCGAGGTCCTTGCACATCCACTCGACGGCGAAGCCGAAGTCGAACTCGCCGGCGGCCATGGTCCGGGCCCGGTTGTCCATCTGCCACGACTGGGCCGCCCCGCCGCCGATCGCCTCCAGTACCTTGTCGACGTCGACGCCGGCCCGCTGGGCGAAGGCGATGCCCTCCGACAGCGCCTGCAGCAGGCCGGCGATGCAGATCTGGTTGACCATCTTCGCGAGCTGGCCGCTGCCGGCCTCGCCGATGTGGACGAAGCGCGCGGAATAGGCCTGCGCCACCGGCTCGACCGCGCCGACGTGCTCCGCATCGCCGCCGACCATGACCGCGAGCTTGCCGTTCTCGGCCCCGGCCTGGCCGCCCGACACCGGCGCGTCGACGAACCCCGCGCCGGCGGCGCGCGTCGTCTCCGCCATCTCGCGGGCGAGCGCGGCCGAGACGGTGGAGTGATCGACCCAGATCGCGCCCTCGCCGAGCTGCGAGAGCAGGCCATCGTCGCCCTCGGCGACCGCGCGCACGTCCTCGTCGCGGCCGACACAGGTGAACACGAGCTCGGCCCCGGCGGCGGCCTCGGCCGGCGTCGCCGCCTTCGCGCCGTCGTGGCGCTGGCACCAGGCATCGGCCTTGTCGGCCGTGCGGTTGTAGACCGTGACCTGGTGGCCGGCGTCGGCGAGGTGGCCCGCCATCGGGCCGCCCATCACGCCGAGCCCGATCCAGCCGACCTTCTTTGCCCGTGCCTTCGCGTTCATGCCGTCGCCCCCCGATTCACTGGCGCAAGGATGGGTTACGCTAGCACGTTATGACGAGCGCGGGCTGCGAGGCGGGTGACGGAAGCCCGGCGGTGGGCGCCGCCGGGGGCGACTGGGAGCGGCTGGTGGCGGCCGCGGCCGCCCACGGGCTGATCGCGCGCGGCGGCTTCCACCCCGAGGACGGTGAAACCGCGCCCGTGCTGGCCGACGGGCGCCATGCCGCCACCGTGGTGCTGATCGGCAACGCCGGCGCCGGGCTGTGGCCCCACTTCGCGCGCTCGCCCGAGTCGGCCGACGGCGCGCCCCACCCGCTCGACCGCTGGAGCCGGCGCGTGATCGACGGCCTCGCCGCCGCGTTCGAGGCCGAGTCGCGCTACCCGAACGACGGCCCGCCCTACCCGCCGTTCGTCGCCTGGGCGAAGCGCGCCGAGCCGGTGACGGAATCCCCGCTCGGCATCCTGGTCCACCCCGACTACGGGCTCTGGCACGCCTGGCGCGGCGCCCTGCTGTTCGACCGCCGGATCGGCCTGCCGCCGCCGGACCGGCGACCGCCGCCCTGCGAGTCCTGCCCGGACCAGCCCTGCCGCAGCGCCTGCCCGGTCGGCGCGTTCACGCCGGCGGGCTACGATGTCGCCGCCTGCACCGGCTTCCTC
>JAWWAE010000036.1:0-15230 GCA_033721835.1 Halofilum sp. (in: g-proteobacteria)
AATCCGTCGAGGACCCCGGAATCGCTGCGGGCATCGACGCCCACCGCGACCCGCTCGTACAGCGGCAGCGCGCTGTCGGCGAGCTGGTCGACCAGAGGCAACAGCAGCGGCGGAGGCAGGTTGTCGATGCAGTAGAAGCCCTCGTCCTCGAGCGTGTGCAGGGCGACGCTCTTGCCCGAGCCGGACAGACCGCTGACGATCACGAGCCTCATTCGGATTCGCGCCCCATCGCCTGTTCCTGGCGCTGCATCAGTTCCTCGACGGCATGATAGCCATGATGGGACAGCAGGAAGTTGCGCACCGCGGCCTCGACCATGACCGCGAGGTTGCGCCCGGGTGCGACCGGCAGGGTCATCGTCGTCACCGGCACGCCCAGTACCTCGCGCTCGGAAAAGTTGTCGTGCAGCCGGTCGAGCTGCTCACTCAGGGCGGTCGTCAAGGGTTCCAGCTGGATGATCAGTTCCAGCTGTTTGCGATGACGGATGGCGGCATCGCCATACATCGCGCGGATATTGAGAATCCCGAGGCCACTGACCTCGAGGAAGTCCTTGATCATCGGCGGCGCGCTGCCCTCGACGGTGTCGGGTGCCGGCCGGGAGAATTCGGGCGCATCGTCCGCCACCAGGCTGTGCCCGCGCGAGATCAGTTCCAGCGCCAGCTCGCTCTTGCCGACATTGCTGGCACCGGCCAGCAGCACACCGACGCCGAGGACGTTCAGAAACACCCCGTGCAGCACGATGCGCGCGGCGAGCGCGCGCCCGAGCTCGTGGCGGATGGTGCTGATGATGTGCTCGCACTTGAGCGGGGTCGTGAGCAGCGGCACCCGGCGTTCGGCCGCGCGTGCCCGGATGTCGTCCGGCACCGGTTGACCGTCGCTCACGATCAGCCCGCACAACTCGTCGTTGAACAGGGTGTCGAGCAGGCGCGCGCGGACCGTGCCGCCGAGCCCGTTCCAGTAGGCCAGCTCGGTCTTGCCCAGCACCTGCACCCGGTTGGCCTGGATCAGGTTGAGATGGCCAACCAGGTTCGGGACCGCGCCGTCGGCGGCCTCGGGTGGCAGCGCGGGGGCGTGCTCGGGCACGAGCACGACGGCCTCCAGCGCCAGCGACTCCCGCAGCCGCTCATGCAGCTCGGCCAGGGTGAGGGAACGGCTCATCGGCGGTGGGTCAGTGGGTCGGGATGGCGGCGTGGTGGAACGTCGTGGCGCGCTGGCGCATGTCAGGCGATGCCCTGTGCCCTGCGATCGTCGCTCGGGTCACCCGCCGCCAGGTGAGCCGGGATCGCCTCTGGGTCGGTCTCGGCGCGAATGCGCTCGCGGACGGTCTCGTCGCTGAACGCGGCCGCAAGATCGGCCAGGATCTGCAGGTGTTCGTCGTTGCAGTCGCTCGGCACCAGCAGCACGAACAGGATGTCCACCCGCTCCCGGTCCGGGGCGTCGAAGTCGATCGGCTCTGCCAGCGTGACACAGGCGCCGACGGCCCGGTCGGCGGCATCGACACGGGCGTGGGGCAGGGCGACCCCGTGCCCCAGACCCGTACTGCCGAGCCGCTCGCGCGAGTTCAGTGCGTTGAACACGTCCACCCGCGACATTCGCGGGATGGCCTCGGCCAGCAATGTCGCGGCGAGTTCCAGCGCACGCTTCTTGCTGTGCACCGTCTCATTGCAACGAATTCGCTCCGGGACGAGTAGTTCTGCAGTATCGATCATTGCGAGCCGGGCCCTCCGCCTGGGCTTTCAGCTGTTGAGCTTTTCGCGCCGGTGATGATCACGCAACTTTTCCTTGTGCTTGAGGACCTGGCGGTCGAGCTTGTCGACCAGCGCGTCGATGGCCGCATACATGTCCTCGTTCTCGGCCTCGGCATGAATCCGGGTCCCGGTCAGGTCGATCGTGGCTTCCGCCTGCTGTCGGAGTTTCTCTACATTGAGGATCACGTGGATGTCGGCGACCTTGTCGAAATGCCGCTCGAGCTTCTCCATCTTCTCCTCCACGTAGTCCTTCAGCGGATCAGTGACCTCTACATGATGACCGGTGACCGAAAGATTCATGTCGGTATCCTCCTTGCTGCGCTGGATGGTGGCCGAGCCGGGCGCGGCGCCCGTCGCATGCGATCCGACGGGGCGCGGCACGCCGCTCAACCGAGACGCTTCCGCTCGTTCGACGGCGGAATCGTCATGGATTCCCGATACTTGGCTACTGTTCGTCTAGCAACATTGATGCCTTGTTCGCCCAGCAGCCCTGCAATCCGCTGATCCGACAGCGGTTTACGCGTGTCCTCGGCGGCGATCAGCTTCTTCACCATGGCGCGGATCGCGGTGGCGGAGCACTCGCCGCCGTCGGCGGTGCTGACATGACTGGAGAAGAAGTACTTGAACTCCAGGATCCCGCGCGGTGTGTGCATGTACTTCTCGGTGGTCACGCGCGAGATGGTGGACTCGTGCATGTCGAGATGCTCGGCGATGTCGCGCAGTACCAGCGGCTTCATCGCCTCCTCGCCATAGTCGAGGAATGGACGCTGCCGCTCGACGATGGCGGTGGCCACCCGCAGCAGGGTCTCGTTGCGGCTGTGCAGGCTGCGGATGAACCAGCGTGCCTCCTGCAGGTGGTCGCGCAGGAAGGTGTTGTCCGCGCTGCGGTCGGCGCGTCGCACCATGTCCGAATAGGTCGAGTTCACCCGCAGGCGCGGCGCGATGTCGGGATTGAGCCGCACGCGCCAGACGCCGCGTTCCTTGCGCACGAACACGTCCGGCACGATGTACTGTGCCGTTTCCGGCGAGATGCGCGATCCGGGATGCGGGTCCAGTGACTGGATCACTGCCACGCCCTGCTCGAGCTCGTCGCGGCCCACCTTCAGCGCCTTGCGCAGGCCATTGAAATCGTGGGCGGCGAGCAGCGCGAGGTGTTCGCCCACGATGCGGCAGGCGGTCTCGAGTCCAGGGGTATCGTCGGGCAGCAGCTGTAGTTGCAGGGCCATGCACTCCTGCGGATCGCGCGCCGCGATGCCGGGCGGGTCGAACTGCTGCACCAGGTGCAGCACGGCCTCGGCCTCGTCGTGCTCGACCTCGATGCCGTCGCGCGCCATGCCCTCGATGATGTCCTCGAGCGAGTCCTCGAGGTAGCCGTCGTCGCGCACCGATTCGATGATGACGGCCGCGATCAGGCGATCGCGCTCACCGAGTGAGCTCAGGTGCAGCTGTTCCAGCAGGTGGTCGCGCAGCGAGTCGACGCCGGCGCTGCGGCTCTCGAAGTAGTCGCCGTCGCCGGATTCGTCGCTGGCCGGCCCGGTGCGCCAGGTGGTGGCGAATTCGATGTCCGTGTCGTCACTGGAGCCGTCGACCGGCGCCGCCTCGGAACGCTCGTATTCCTCCGGGGCCTGGGCCGTCACCGGGGTGTCGTCGACCGGCTCTTCGGCCTCCTCGTCGACCTCCAGCATCGGATTGTTTTCCAGGTTGGCCTGGATCTCCGTCTGCAGGTCGAGCGTCGACAGTTGCAACAGGCGGATGGCCTGCTGCAGCTGCGGTGTCATCGTCAGCTGCTGGCTGACCCGCAGTTGCAGCGACTGTTTCATCCGAGGGGCAGGAACGGGGTTTGCATGCAACCATGGTACTGCATTTCGGGGGGCGGGCCACAGGCCGTGCGCGCGGCGGGCCGGCCCGCCACGGCGTGGGCAGGCCCGGCGTTGCCGGGCGCCGCGACGCGCTCTAAAGATTGCAAGGCCCGGCGCGCCCCGCAATGCCGGCGTGAGCGATGGGCGCCGGCAGTCGCTGGCGCGAAGCCGGCCTGCGTTCCTGCGGATGAGGGGCTGTGGAGGCGGGACGCAGGTGCGCTTTCCCGGCGTTGCGGGGCGTGGTCCGCCGGCAGCCGGCAGCGAGCCGCGATTCGGTCCGGGCCGGACGGCGGGCGCCGGGAACGGGTACGCGCGAACACCGGCCTGCGGTCGCCCGATCGGCAAGCCTCTCCGTCGTCAGAGCCGGAAATGCTCCCCGAGGTACACCTGCCGCACCCGGTCGTCGGCGAGGATCTCGTCGGCGCTGCCGCGCGCGATCACGCCGCCCTCGGCGAGGATGTAGGCGCGCCCGCAGATGCCCAGGGTCTCGCGCACGTTGTGGTCGGTGATCAGGACCCCGATCCCCCGCTCGGCGAGATGCGAGACGATGCGCTGGATCTCGATCACCGAGATCGGGTCGACCCCGGCGAACGGCTCGTCGAGCAGCATGAAGCGCGGCTCGACGGCCAGCGCGCGCGCGATCTCCACCCGCCGCCGTTCGCCGCCGGAGAGGCTCATGCCGATGCTGTCGCGCAGGTGGCTGATCTGCAGCTCGCGCAGCAGCTGTTCCAGTTGCCCGGCGCGGCCGGTCGCATCGAGGTCGGCGCGCGTCTCGAGGATGGCGAGGATGTTCTCGGCCACGCTCAGCTTGCGGAAGACCGAGGCCTCCTGCGGCAGGTAGCCCACCCCGAGCCGGGCCCGCGCGTGCATCGGCAGCGGCGTGAGGTCGCGCCCGTCGAGGGTGATGCGGCCGCCGTCGGCCGGGATCAGCCCGACCACCATGTAGAAGCAGGTGGTCTTGCCGGCGCCGTTGGGCCCGAGCAGCCCGACCACCTCGCCGCTGTGGACGTCCAGCGAGACGTCGCGGACCACCTCGCGGCGGCGGTAGCGTTTCGACAGGCCCGTGACCCGGAGTTCGCTCATTCGGCGGCCTCCGGCTCGGGCTCGATGCGGATGCGGACGCGCTCGTCGCCGCCGTTGCCCTCGGCGCCGGCCTCGACCCGGCCGGTGTCGGTGCGGTAGCGAATGCGGCCGGCGGCAAAGCGCTCGCCGCCGCGGCGCATGACCGCGTCCCCGGTGAGCGTGATCAATTGCGCGTCCGCCTGGTACTCGATGCGGCGGCCCTCGGCGTCGACGATCGCGCCGGCATCGGTCTCCTGGCGCACGGTCGCCGGCTCGCCGATGGTCTCGGCGAACTCGACCGCGCCGCCCGGGGCGCGCAACGTCATCTCGGCCCCGGTGATCCGCAGGCTGCCCTGGACGAACACGACATCGCCGTAATAGTGGGAGACGCCCTCCGGCCGCAGTACCTCGACCCGGTCGGCCTCGATGGTCGCCGGCTGCGCGCGGTCGTCGTCGCGGGCGCCGGCCGCCCCCGCGGCCAGCGCCGCCAACAGCCCGACGATCGGCAGCAGCGCGGGGCGTGGATCAGCCATCGGCGTCTCCGGGGGCGGCGAGTGCCGGGTCGTGGCGGGCGCGGACGTCGTGGTGGAATTGCACCCGCTCCTCGGCCAGGCGGGCGGTCATGCCGACGGCGTCGAGGCGGCTGCCGGGGGACAGCAGCCGCACGGGGCGCTCGGTGTGCGCGACCTCGGCTCCCAGATCGTAGGTGAGTTGCGGCGTCAGCAGCAGCAGCTCGCGGCGGTCGGCCGTCGCCGGCCGATGCAGGCGGACGTCGCCGTCGAGCTCCAGCCGGTCGGTGCGCTGCGCCAGCGTGCCGTGCTCGGCCCGGACCCGCCAGGCCGGCGCATCGGGCGGCCGATAGTCCACCCGCGGGTCGGTCACGGCTGCGGTATCGGTGCCGGGGAAATGCTCGAGCCGCGCACCGGTCAGGGTCTCCCGTGGCGCGCCGGCGCCCTGGTAGCGGTGGATGCGGAAGCCCGTCAGGTAGTAGTCGGGCAGCCGCTCGGCGCCCGCGGCGGGCGCACGCCCGGGCTCCGGCCGCCCGATCGTGTCCAGCCACCACAGGGCGGTGGCCGCCGCCAGGAACAGCAGCGCGATCGCGAACCGGGTCAGCCAGCGCATCGCTCGCGATCAGTCCAGGTAGCGCCGCAGGGACGATTCCAGCGTGCCGCGGGCCGCCATGACCAGCTCGCAGACCTCGCGCGCCGCGCCCGCGCCGCCCGCCGCACGCGTGACGTGATCGGCATGGCGGCGGGTGAAGGCGTCCGCGTCGGCGACGGCGATGCCGAGAGCGACGCCGCGCATCGCGGGCAGGTCGACCACATCATCGCCGACGTACGCGGCATTTTCGGCGGCGATACCTGTGCGTTCGAGCAGTTCCTGCATCGCCGGACCCTTGTCGGGGCGGCCCTGCATGAGGTGGCGCACGCGCAGCTCCTCGGCCCGGCGGCTGACCACGGTCGAGGTGCGGCCGGTGATGATGCCGACCGCGACCCCGCTGTCCTGCAGCAGGCGCATGCCGAGGCCGTCGCGGGTGCTGAAGGCCTTGAGCTCGAAGCCGTCGTCGCCGAACACCACGCGGCCGTCGGTGAGCACGCCGTCGACGTCGAACACCACCAGCTCGAGGGTCGCCGCGCGCGCCCGGACCGATTCGTCGATGCCGGCGAGGACGTCGTCCATGCCTCAGACCACGCCGGCGCGCAGCAGGTTGTGCATGTTGAGCGCACCGATCAGGCGTTCGCCCTCGTCGACGACCAGCAGGGCGTTGATCCGGCGCTCCTCCATCAGCGTCAGCACGTCGGCGGCCAGCGCGTCGGCGGTGATGGTGACGCAGTCGGGGGTCATCACGCGGTCGATGCGGGTGTTGCGCAGGTCCAGATCCTGGTCGAGCGTCCGGCGCAGGTCGCCGTCGGTGAAGATGCCGAGCACGCGGTTGTCGTCGTCGACCACCGCGGTCATGCCGAGTCCCTTGCCGCTCATCTCGACCAGGGCGTCGCGAAACGGCGCGCCGGCCGGGACCCGGGGCACGGCGTCGCCGGTCACCATCACGTCGGCCACGTGCAGCAGCAGCCGCCGGCCGAGCGTGCCGCCGGGATGGGAGCGGGCGAAGTCCTCGGCGGTGAAGCCGCGACTCTCCAGCAGCGCGATCGCCAGCGCGTCGCCCATTGCCAGTGCCGCCGTGGTACTGGAGGTCGGTGCCAGTCCCAGCGGGCAGGCCTCCTTGCTGACGCCGACGTCGAGATGCACGGTCGCCTCCCGCGCCAGGCTCGATTCGGGGCGGCCGGTCATCGCGATCAGCGGGATACCCTGGCGGCGCAGGCTGGGGATCAGGGTCAGGATCTCGCGGGTCTCGCCCGAATGCGACACGGCGATGACGACGTCGCCGGCCAGCACCATGCCGAGATCACCGTGGCCGGCCTCGCCGGGATGGACGAAGAACGCGGGGCTGCCGGTGCTTGCCAGTGTGGCGGCGATCTTGCCGCTGATGTGGCCCGACTTGCCCATGCCGAGCACGACCACGCGCCCGCGGCACTGCAGGATCAGCTCGCAGGCATGCAGGAACGAGTCGTCGAGCCGGTCGGTCAGGCCGAGCACCGCCTCGGCCTCGGTGCGCAGGACGGCCAGTGCCAGGTCGCGCAGGCGCTCGCGCTCCTCGACGGGCAGGCCGGTAGTGGCTTGAGCACGGTCCATCGATGCGGTCGTCTCCGGGGTTGCCGGCCGGGGCCGCACGCTCACATCGTGGCGAGCAGCCACCCCTCGTAGGCGATGAAACAGCTTACCAGAAGCACTGCCTCGGGACGGCTGATGCGCCCGAGGCGTCCGCCGCGGCCCGCCAGCACGGGGATCAGCAGCAGCGTCAGCGCGCCCATCACCGGCAGGTCGCGGGTCAGCACCTCGGACGGGATGGGCCCGGGGTGCAGCAGGGCGGGCAGGCCCAGCACGGCCAGGGTGTTGAACAGGTTGGAGCCGATCACGTTGCCGAGCACCAGGTCGTGCTCCTGCTTCAGCGCGCTGGCGATGGCGGCCGCCAGCTCCGGCAGGCTGGTGCCGACGGCGACGACCGTGAGCCCGATCACGAGGTCGCTGACGCCCAGGGCCTCGGCCACGTTGACCCCGCCCCAGACCAGCATGCGCGAGCTCACCAGCAGCAGGAGGAAACCGACCGCCAGCCACAGCAGCGCCGCGCGCAGCGGCAGGTCGCCGGGGATCTGCTCGCTCAGCTCGGCCGTCAGCGGGTCATCCGGGTCGCGCTGGCGCAGCGCCTGTCGCAGCAGGTAGCCCATTGCCGCCAGCAGCGCGGCGACCAGCAGCGCGCCGTCGAGCAGTGACAGGTGACGGTCCAGCATCAGCCCGACCCCGAGCACGGTGGCGCCGAGCAGCAGCGGCAGTTCGCGCCCGAGGATGCTCGAGGCGCAGGCGAGCGGGCGCACCAGCGCGGCCACCCCGAGGATCAGTGCGATGTTGGCGATGTTCGAGCCCACCGCGTTGCCGATGCCCAGCCCCGGGTTGCCCTGGATCGCCGCGAACGATGCCACCAGCATCTCCGGCGAGGAGGTCGCGAAGCCGATGACGATCAGGCCGATGATCATCGGCGACACCCCGAGGTCGGCCGCGGTCGCCGAGGCGCCGAGCACGAACCGGTCGGCGCTCCAGACCAGCAGGGCCAGCCCGAACACGATGGCGGCGACCGACAGCAGCATGGTCGTCGTCACTGCGATTCTCCCGCCGGCGGGTCGGAGAACAGGTCGTCGTCGTCATCGGCGAACGGGTCGAAGTCGCCGTCGTCGGCCTGCCCGCGCTCGGGCGGCAGGGCCGCCGGTGGGGGGTTGCCGTCGTGGACCTGGCGCGCACGACGGCGGGTGAAGGCCTCGCGCGTGAAGACGTAGGGATCGACCGCCGCCGTGTCGAGCACATCGGTCGCACCGAGCAGCCCCGCGCGGGTATCGACCGCCCGCAGGGCGATCGCGCCGTAGCGGTCGCGGTCCGGCTCGATCGCATTGACCAGATCGTACTGCGCATCGACGATGCGGCCGCCGCCGTCGCGCAGGTTGCTCGGGCCCAGCAACGGCAACACCAGGTAGGGGCCGCGGCCGACGCCCCAGTAGCCGAGCGTCTGGCCGAAATCCTCGTTGGCCTTTTCGCCACCCATCATGCCCACGACGTCGATCAACCCGAACAGGCCCAGGGTCGTGTTGAAGATCAGGCGGTGGGTCGTGAGCATCGATTTGCGGGGCTTGAGCTGCAGGATACTGTTGATCAGTACGCCGACGTCATCGAGGTTGTTGAAGAAATTCGTCACCCCTCGATCGATGGTCCCGGGTACCACTTCGTCATAGGCGCGGGCGACCGGCCGGGCGATGACGCGGTCGAAGCCATCGTTGAAGGCATGGATGCGACGGTTCACCGGTTCCAGCGGGTCGTAGACCCCGGAGCCGCGTTCCGGGGTGCCGGCGCAGCCGGCCAGGCCGCTCGCGACGAGCGCCGGCAGCAGCAATCTGCACAGCGATGCGGGCATGGAGGTGTCCGTTGCGGTGCGGGCCGCGCGCAGGCCGTGAGATCGTGCCGATTGCCGTCGGGGCCGCGCGGAGCGGTGCATCGTAGCCAATACCGCACCGGGCGCGCCAGTGCGGGTCGCCGGTTGTGCGCCGCGTCGCAAAAGGGCGCCCGGGCCGCGTGCTATGATCCCCGCGCCCGCGGGCCGGGGGAACGCCCGGGCGGCAACACGGTCGAAGCGGTGCGCCGGAGCGCCGGACGGATCACGGGAGAACGAGTGCATGCACGGATGGAGCTGGATCGTGCGACTGCTGGGCGCTGGCCTGCTGGCGCTGGCGTCGGCCTCCGCGACGGCGGCACCGGACCCGCAGGAGGCACAGCAGCTGGTGCGTGAATCGACCAGCGAGATGCTCGAGGTGCTGCGGGCGGAGGCCGCCGATGGCCAGATCGACCTCGAGGCGATCCGCGCCCGGCTCAACGAGCTGATCCTGCCGCACCTCGACTTCGTGACCATGACCAAGCTCGCCGTCGGCCGCGACTGGCTGCAGGCAAACCGCGACCAGAAACGGGCGCTGGTCGAGCAGTTTCGAACGCTGCTGTTGCGCACCTATACCCGCTCGCTGCGCGAGTACAACGACCAGCGCCTGGAGTTCCTGCCGCTGCAGCCCGGCCCGCAGGACGACCGGGTCACGGTGCGCTCGGAGGTGATCCAGTCGGGCGGTGGCTCGCGGATCCCGGTCGAGTACAGCCTGCGCCACCATGACGGCCGCTGGCAGGTATACGACATCAGCGTCGACGGGGTGAGCCTGGTGACCACCTACCGCTCGAGCTTCTCCGACATCATCGGTCGCGAGGGCATCGGCGGGCTGATCGCGCACCTGCGGCAGAAGAACGCCGAAAAGGCCGGCGACGGCGCCTCCTGAGGGCGGCGCCG
Organism: Halofilum sp. (in: g-proteobacteria); assembly: GCA_033721835.1. GTDB lineage: Bacteria > Pseudomonadota > Gammaproteobacteria > XJ16 > Halofilaceae > Halofilum. The sequence goes on from JAWWAE010000036.1 coordinate 10,096, forward strand.
GCCTGCCCCGCCGGCGCCGCCTGTCGGCGCGGGCCCGCGATCCCGTATAATCCTCCTCTTTGGCGCGCGAGCCCCGTGGCTCGCGCTCGAGCCGACGGGTCCCGATGGACAAGCTGATCATCCGCGGTGGCGAACCGCTGCAGGGGCAGGTCCGCGTCTCCGGCGCGAAGAATGCCGTACTGCCGATCCTGGCGGCGACGCTGCTGGCCGACGGGCCGGTGGTGATCGAGAACGTGCCCCACCTGAATGACGTGACCACCACCATGTCGCTGCTCGGGCGCATGGGGGTGAATCTCACCGTCGACGAACGCATGAACATCGAGGTCGACTGCGGCGAGGTGAGCGAGCTGTACGCGCCCTACGACCTGGTCAAGACCATGCGCGCCTCGATCCTGGTGCTCGGCCCGATGGTCGCCCGCTACGGCCGCGCCGAGGTATCGCTGCCCGGCGGCTGCGCGATCGGCTCGCGCCCGGTCAACCTGCACATCGAGGGCCTGCGCGCGATGGGCGCCGAGGTCTGGGTCGAGGACGGCTACATCCATGCGCGCTGCAAGCGCCTGAAGGGCACCCGCTACGTGCTCGACGCGGTCACGGTCACCGGTACCGAGAACCTGATGATGGCGGCGGCGCTCGCGGAGGGCACGACCGTGCTGGAGAACGCCGCGCGCGAGCCCGAGGTGGTCGACCTGGCCAACTTCCTCAACCGCATGGGCGCACAGATCAACGGCGCCGGCACCGACCGCATCGTGATCGACGGGGTGCGCTCGCTGACCGGCACCCGCTACCGGGTGCTGCCGGACCGCATCGAGACCGGGACCTTTCTCTGCGCCGCCGCCATGAGCGGCGGCAACATCCGCGTACGCGACACGGCGCCGGACCTGCTCGATGCGGTGCTCAACAAGCTCGCCGACACGGGCGCCCACCTCAACGTGGACAGCAACACGATCGAATTGAAGATGGACGGTCGGCGCCCGCGCGCGGTGCACGTGCGCACGGCGCCGTTCCCGGCCTTCCCGACCGACATGCAGGCCCAGTTCACCGCGCTCAATGCCGTCGCCGAGGGCTCCGGCACGGTCACCGAGACCGTGTTCGAGAACCGCTTCATGCACGTGCAGGAGATGCAGCGCATGGGTGCCGACATGCGGGTCGAGGGCAACACCGCGATCGTGCAGGGCGTCGAGCGCCTGACCGGCGCGCCGGTGATGGCCACCGACCTGCGCGCCTCGGCGAGCCTGATCCTGGCCGGCCTGGTCGCGCATGGCGAGACCACGGTCGATCGCATCTACCACATCGACCGCGGCTACGAGTGCATCGAGGAGAAGCTCTCGCAACTCGGTGCCAGCATTCGCCGCGTACCGGCCTGAGGCGATGGCGAGCGCGGCACACAGACCCCTGACGATCGCATTGTCGAAGGGTAGAATCCTCGATCAGGCCCTGCCGCTGCTGGCCGCCGCCGGCCTGCGACCGGCGGAGGATCCGGCGTCGACGCGGCGGCTGATCCTGCCCGCGTCCGGCGACGACCTCCGCTTCGTGGTCGTGCGCGCCGCCGACGTGCCGACCTACGTCCAGTACGGCGGCGCCGAGCTCGGCATCGCCGGCAAGGACGTGTTGCTGGAACACGGCGGCGACGGTCTCTACGAGCCGCTCGATCTCGGCATCGCCGCCTGCCGGCTGATGCTCGCGGGGCGCGCGGGTGCGCCGCCGGCACCGCGCGGGCGGCCACGGGTGGCGACCAAGTACGTCAACACGACCCACCTTCACTTCGCGCGCCAGGGCCGCCAGGTGGAGATCATCAAGCTGTACGGCTCGATGGAGCTCGCCCCGCTGATGGGGCTGGCCGACTGGATCGTCGACCTGGTCGACACGGGCAACACGCTGAAGGCCAACGGCCTGGAGCCCTACGAGACGATCGCGCACGTCACCAGCCGGCTGGTGGTGAACCGGGCCGCGATGAAAACGCGCAACCGCGAGCTGCGCGCCGTGATCGATGCGGTGCGCACCGCCGTCGACAGCAACGAACCGAAGCAGGCAACGAGCCGATGAGGACAACCATGACGTACCAGACCGGAGACCTGCGGATCGAGCAGTTCCGTGAGCTCATCTCGCCCGGCGAGATGGCGCCGGCGAGCGAGCAGGCCGCGGAGACGGTGCACTTCGGGCGCGAGCAGGTGCAGCAGATCATGGACGACAACGACGACCGGCTGCTGGTGATCGCCGGCCCGTGCTCGATCCACGACCCCGAGGCGGCACTCGACTATGCGCGGCGGCTGAACGCGATGCGCGAGGAGCTCGCCGACGACCTGCTGATCGTGATGCGGGTCTATTTCGAGAAGCCGCGCACCACCGTCGGCTGGAAGGGGCTGATCAACGACCCGCACCTCGATGGCAGCTTCGACATCAACGAGGGCCTGCAGCGGGCGCGCAAGCTGCTGAACGACCTCGGCGACCTCGGCATGCCGGCGGGCACCGAGTTCCTCGACCTGATCAGCCCGCAGTACGTGACCGACCTGGTGACCTGGGGCGCGATCGGAGCGCGCACGACCGAGTCGCAGGTCCACCGCGAGCTCGCATCCGGCCTCTCCTGCCCGGTGGGCTTCAAGAACGGCACCGACGGCAACGTGCAGATCGCCGTCGACGCGATCGGCTCGGCCTCGCAGCCGCACCATTTCCTGGGCGTCACCCGCGAGGGCCGCTCGGCGATCGTCGGCACCAAGGGTAATCCCTACTGCCACGTCATCCTGCGCGGCGGCAAGCAGCCGAACTACGACGCCGCCAGCGTCGACGACACCGCCGAGATGCTGGCCGCGGCCGGGCTGCCGGCGCGCATCATGATCGACGCCAGCCACGCCAACTCGCGCAAGAAGCCCGACCGGCAGGCGATCGTGGCGGCGGATATCGCGGGCCAGGTCGCCCGCGGCGACCGCCGCATATTCGGCCTGATGCTCGAGAGCCACCTGGTCGAGGGCAACCAGAAGGTGGGCGACGGCGAGCTGATCTACGGCCAGAGCATCACCGACGCCTGCATGGGCTGGGAGCGCACCGAGCCGCTGCTGCGCGAGATCGCCGAGGGCGTGCGCAAGCGGCGCAAGGTCGCCGCCTGACGGCCGCCCGAACGAAGGCCCGTAGCCCGGATGGAGCGAAGCGAAATCCGGGATTCCGGGATGCGGCTGCACCCCCTCCGGCAACGGCGCCGCAAATCCGGATGCGCGGCTGAAGCCGCGCCCACAGTCCCTCGTCGGCGGCGCCATTCATCCATTGGGGCGACTGCCGCCGCGAACCGAAGCGGCAACGAACCCCGATTGCGCGCCTCGCGCGCCGGTCAGGCTCGTAGCTCGTAGCCCGGATGGAGGCGCAGCCGGAATCCGGGGACCCGGATTGCGCTTCGCACCATCCGGGCTACGGCCATTGCCGCGGTTGCGCCCTCCGGCTTCCGGACCGTCAGGAGTCGTCGCTCCAGCCCTGTTCAGGGCCCAGCCGCGCCAGCACCGCGTCGTGCACCTGCTGGTCGTGCTCGCCGAACAGCACCATGCGCGCCTCGCGCAGGTTCTGCCGCTGCGGCAGGGCCTCCAGCAGGGTGCCGATCGCGACCTCGGCCGCGTCCTCCAGCGGGTAGCCGAAGGCGCCGGTGCTGAGCGCCGGGAAGGCGATCGAGGTGGCCCCGGCCTCGTCGGCGACGGCCAGGCTGTTGCGGTAGCTCGCCGCCAGCAGGGTCGCGGACGGCTCGTCCTGGCCATAGACCGGGCCGACGGTATGCACGATCCAGCGCGCCGGGAGGGCAAAGCCGTCGGTGAGCTTGGCCTCGCCGGTGGCGCAGCCGCCCAGCGGCCTGCAGGCCTCCCACAGCTCCGGCCCGGCGGCGCGGTGGATGGCGCCGGCGACCCCGCCGCCGGGGGCGAGCCGCGCGTTGGCGGCATTCACGACCGCGTCCACGTCCTGCTGCGTGATGTCGCCGCGACGGATCTCGAGCACGCGGTCCCCTCGTCGAAAGCGCATGCGACCTCCAACCAGACACATGTAGTACCGGATTATCGCGCCGCGGACGGGTCGGCGTCGAAACGGAACGATCGGCGACGACGGCTGTCCACCCGAAACGACCAATCCACGGGAGAGTTCCATGACCGAATTCACCATCCATACCGCCGACGACGCGCCCGAGGGCGCGCGCGAGACCCTGCAGCAGGTGGAGCAGGGCTACGGCTTCATCCCCAACGTGGTCGGCGTCATGGCCGGCTCGCCGGCGCTGGTGAAGGCCTACGCCACGCTGTCGAAGCTGCTCGGCGAGACCCGTTTCTCGGCCGAGGAGCAGCAGGTCGCGATCCTCAGCGTCAGCTACGCCAACGGCTGCGACTACTGCATGGCCGCCCACAGCATGAGCGCCGAGAAGACGGGCGTGGATCCGAAGGTCATCGAGGCCCTGCGCGCCGGCCGGTCGCTGCCGGACGAGCGCCTCGACGCCCTGCGGGTGTTCGTGCAGGCCCTGGTCAGGAAGCAGGGCTGGGTCGAGGAGGCCGACCTCAAGGCCTTCCACGAGGCCGGCTTCGGTCAGGAGCACGTGCTCGACGCCATCATGGCGGTGGGCATGAAGACCCTGTCGAACTACACCAACCACATCGCGCAGACCCCGCTGGACGAGGTGTTCGCCGACAAGCAGTGGAAGAAGGCCAGCTGAGGCCCGGCGGCCGGGAGGGGGCCCCGGGCCCCTTCCGTCGGGCGGCGATTTGCCCTATCATTCGCCGCCCGTGTGGCCCGCCGCACGGCGACAACCCGTCCCCATCGTCTAGAGGCCCAGGACACCGCCCTCTCACGGCGGCAACAGGGGTTCGAATCCCCTTGGGGACGCCAAACATGAAAAAGCCCGGCCTCGTGCCGGGCTTTTTCATGTTCGGTGCTCCCCAAGTGGTGGACGAACCCCTTCGAGTTCGACCAAATCGCCGGGAGCGATTTGGCACGAGCGCAGCGAGCCCGGAGGGCGAGGCCCAGGGATGGGCCGAGTAATCCCGACCGCCCCCAAAGGCAACACTGATCGTCAATTCGAGGCCCGGTCATCAGCCGGGCTTTTTCATTTGCAGCGCTGAGGGAGGACTTGGTTCGAACCCTTGATTCGACCAGCGCCAGCTTAGCTGGCGCGCAGGACG
>JAWWAE010000037.1:0-15074 GCA_033721835.1 Halofilum sp. (in: g-proteobacteria)
GCCCAACCGGGGGGGGTTGTGGGTTGGGTTGGCGGGGGCCGGCCGGCCCGCGCCCGCGCCCGGGCGCCCCCGCCGCCCGGGGGGGGGGGGACAACTTTTCACGGCCGGGCCGCACGCCGCAGCGGCCGCGGGAAGCGGCCCCGGCCGCCCCCGGGGCCATTCGGGTCGTCGCCAGGGCAGCGTCGGCGGCCGGGGTGGAGCGGCCGCCCCGGTTAACCGGGCGGGCCTGCGAGGGTATGATCGCCGACTGGTCGTCAGTCGGATCGCTTGGGGAGTCGCAGGCGGCTTGGACACGGGAACCGCGATCTTCGTTTTCCTGCTCGGGGCGGCGGCCCTCGGCTATGGCGCCTACCACAGCGGCCGCGGCTGGGCGGTGGCCGTCGAGACGGCCGGGACGCGGCTGCATTCCCGCCCCAACCAGTATGGCTGGTATCTCGCCTCCTGGGGGGTCGTCCCGGCCCTGATCTTTGTCGTGATCGCGGTGTTCGTCCAGCTGTTCGGTTGGGCGCGGCCGCCGGGCTACACGGTACTGCTCGCCGCCGGTGCCATCGGCGTGGCGGGCGTGTTCTGGTCGCGCCGCCAGCTGCGGCCGATGCTGCGGGCGCGCAACGCGCTCGACCGACTGGTGCGCTGGACGCTCCTGGCCGCCGGCCTGGTGTCGATCTTCACCACCTTCGGCATCATTCTCTCGATCCTGTTCGAGTCGCTCCGGTTCTTCAACCTGGTCAGCCTGTGGGAGTTCATCACCGGCACCGACTGGTCGCCGGGCGCCGCGTTCCTCGAGGCCGCCGGCCGCGAGGGCGATGCCGCATCGAAGGCGAGCTTCGGCTCGGTACCGCTGTTCGCCGGCACCTTCATGATCACGGTGATCGCGATGTGCGTGGCGATGCCGATCGGCCTGCTGTCGGCGATCTACATGGCCGAATACGCCAGCCCGAGGGTGCGCGGCATCGCCAAGCCGACGCTGGAGGTGCTGGCCGGGATCCCGACCGTGGTCTACGGCTTCTTCGCTGCGCTGACGGTGGCGCCGTTCGTGGTCGACGTCGCCGGCTGGTTCGGGCTCGATGCCTCCTACAACAGCGCGCTCGCCGCCGGTCTCGTGATGGGGGTGATGATCATCCCGTTCATCTCCTCGCTCTCCGACGACGTGATCAACTCGGTGCCCAATGCCATGCGCGAGGGTTCCTACGCGCTCGGCACCACGCGTTCGGAGACGATTCGCCAGATCCTGCTGCCCGCGGCCATGCCCGGCATCATCTCGGCGTTCCTGCTGGCCGTGTCGCGCGCGCTGGGCGAGACCATGATCGTGGTCATGGCCGCCGGCCTCCGACCGAACCTGACGCTGAACCCGCTCGAGGACATGACCACCGTCACCGTGCGCATCGTCGCCGCGCTCACCGGTGACACCGCCTTCGACAGCGCCGAGACCCTGTCCGCGTTCGCCCTGGGCCTGGTGCTGTTCATCATCACCCTGGCGCTGAACCTGGTCTCGACGATCATGGTCCGCCGCTTCCGCAAGAAGTACAGCGCCTGACGCCATGAGCAAGTCCGCCACCTCAGAGGCCACCAGTAGCGGCTCCTTCGAGGCGAGCGCGCGCCTGCGACGGCGCCACCGCGCCGAGCGCCGCTTTCAGGCCGCCTGCATCACCGCGCTGTCGATCGCCGGCGCGTTCCTGGTGCTGTTCTTCAGCGACATGATTCGGACCGGCTACTCCGCCTTCTTGCAGACGGAGGTACAGGTCGAGATCGAGTACCCACAGCCGGAGGAGTACTGGCTCGCAATCGATTCCGACATGCGGGATTTCGTCAGCCGCGGCTTCACCAGGCAGTTGCCGCGAATGCTCAAGGCAAATCCCGAACTGATCGGCCAGACCCGCACCGAGTGGGTGCTGGCGAAGGCGGACGTGGACCAGTTCCGCAAGGGGCACGAGGACGCGCTCGATCCCGAAGTCGCCGAGCGGGCGCGCGCGCTGGAGGACGCCGGACGGTTGCGGTTCAGCTTCAACCACTGGCTGTTCACCCAAGGCGATTCGAAGTTGCCGGAGCTCGCCGGTCTCAAGTCGGCGATCGTTGGCAGCATCTACGTGCTGGCCTTGACGCTTGCCTTCGCGTTCCCGATCGGCGTGATGACCGCCGTGTATCTCGAGGAATTCGCACCGGACAATCGCTTCACCCAGGCGATCGAGATCAACATCAACAACCTGGCGGCCGTGCCGTCGATCCTGTTCGGTCTGCTGGGGCTGGCCATCTTCATCAATTTCTTCGGCGTGCCTCGCTCCTCGGCTATCGCCGGCGGGCTGACGCTCGGGCTGATGACGCTGCCGATCATCATCATCAGCACCCGCGCGGCCCTGCGCGCCGTACCCCATGCCATCCGCGAGGGCGCGCTGGCGATGGGCGCGACCCGCTGGCAGACGGTGCGCGACCACGTGCTGCCGATGTCGCTGCCGGGTATCCTGACCGGCACCATCATCGGCCTGGCCCAGGCCATGGGCGAGACCGCGCCGCTGCTGCTGATCGGCATGATCGCCTACATCCCCGACGCGCCGGGCAGCCTGACCGAGGCCGCCACGGTGCTGCCGGCGCAGATCTTCACCTGGGCCGGGATGCCGGAACAGGCCTATGTCTCGCGCACCGCCGCGGCGATCCTGATCCTGCTCGCGGTGCTGATCGCGCTCAACGCAACCGCGGTCTACCTGCGGCGCCGCTTCGAGCGCCGCTGGTGATCCGGGAGGAACCATGACCCCCTACTTCAATTCGGCCACTGCGGACGGCGCGCGCCGGGAGGAACCGGAGACCAAGCGTGCCGAGCCTCGCGCCGACGACGCGCCGGCCCACGAGGCCGACGCGAAGCCGATCAAGGGCAAGGTGCGCAAGCTCAACCTGTTCTACGGCGACACCCAGGCGCTGTTCGACATCAACCTGGACCTGGTCGAGCGCCAGGTGACCGCCCTGATCGGGCCCTCGGGCTGCGGCAAGTCCAGCTTCCTGCGCTGCCTGAACCGCATGAACGACCTGGTGCCATCGGTGCGCGTCGAGGGCGACGTCATCATCGACGGCCAGGACATCTACGCGCGCTCGGTCGACGTGGTGCAGCTGCGCGCGCGCATCGGCATGGTGTTCCAGAAGCCGAACCCGTTCCCGAAGTCGATCTACGAGAACATCGCCTACGCGCCGCGGATTCACGGGCTGGCCCGCAACCGTTCGGAGATGGACGAACTGGTCGAGCACGCACTGCGCCGCGCGGGCCTGTGGAAGGAGGTCGCCGACCGGCTCGACACGCCCGGCACCGCGCTCTCCGGTGGCCAGCAGCAGCGGCTGTGCATCGCCCGCGCGGTGGCGGTGAACCCGGAGCTGATCCTGATGGACGAGCCGGCCTCGGCGCTCGACCCGGTGGCCACGGCCACGATCGAGGAGCTGATCGCGGAGCTGCGCCGCAACTACACGATCGTGATCGTCACCCACAACCTGCAACAGGCCGCGCGCGTCGCGAACTACACCGCCTTCTTCCACCTCGGCCGGCTGGTCGAGTACGGCGAGACCGAGACCATGTTCGTGAACCCGCGGGAGAAGAAGACGGAGGACTACATCACCGGCCGCTTCGGGTGACAGGCGGTTGGAAACCTTGCCGCACCGCCTTGCGGCGTTCGGATCGGGTCGCTGGCATCGACGGCGCCGGCAGACGGGTTAGAATCATTCTGTAACACCGGCGACCCGCGCAGGGTTGCGGTACTGAGGAGGACGCAGTCATCGATTCGCTCAAGCTGGGACAGCACATCTCGCAGCAGTTCGACGAGGAACTCGACGAGATCCGCAACAAGGTCCTGACCATGGGCGGGCTGGTCGAGAAGCAGCTCGCCGACGGCCTCAAGGCCCTGCTCACCGGCGATGCCGAGCTCGGAGAGAGCGTAGTCACCGGCGACTACCGGGTGAACTCGCTCGAGGTCGAGATCGACGAGGAATGCACCCAGGTCATCGCGCGGCGTCAGCCGACCGCGAGCGACCTCCGGATCGTCGTCACGATCATCAAGACCATCACCGACCTCGAGCGCGTCGGCGACGAGGCCGACAAGCTGGGCCGGTTCGCCGCTGACGTCGCGCGCGAGTCCGGGTTCCGCAACGACGGCATGATGGTGGGCGTGCAGCAGCTCGGCGATCACGTGCGGCGCATGCTGCACGACACGCTCGACGTGTTCGCCCGCATGGACGTCGAGCAGGCGCTGGTGGTGGCCGGCGAGGAGTCCAAGATCGACCAGGAGTACGACGCCCTGGTGCGCCAGCTCATCACCCACATGATGGAGGACCCGCGCTCGATCCGCGGCGTGCTGTCGGTGCTGTGGTGCGCGCGGGCGCTCGAGCGGGTGGCCGACCACGCCCGCAACATGTGCGAGTACGTGGTCTACATGGTCGAGGGCAAGGACATCCGCCACACCAGCCTCGAGAAGGCCAGCGAGTCCATCCGCCGGCGTTACGCCGAACAGAAGCGACAGGACGAGGCGGACGACTGAGCGGCGGCCGACGAACTCGCGCGCGGCCGGGGCTTTCGGATCTCTCGCCAAGGCGCCAGGACGCGAAGCACGCAAAGAAGACAGGATAGAAAGAACAGAATCTCGCAGAGGCGCAGAGAACGCGGGGAAAGCAGGGACAGGGAAATCCGGCTGACGGCAGGCTCAGACGCGGTCACAACCACCCGGCGGTCCAGGCACCCGTCGCCGCGTGTCTATTTCCGTCTTCCCTGCGTTCTCTGCGCCTCTGCGAGAGCCCGTTCTTCCTTGTCTTTCCTCTTTCTTGGCGTGCTTGGCGTCTTGGCGCCTTTGCGAGATCTTCTCCTGAAGGAGAGGAACGAAGACGAAGTTCCCCCAGGCCCGCTAGCGCGCGGCCAGCAGCATCTCCAGCAGCGCCTTCTGCGCGTGCAGGCGGTTCTCGGCCTCCTGCCAGACCACGCTCTGCGGGCCGTCGATCACCTCGGCGGCCACCTCCTCGCCGCGATGGGCCGGCAGGCAGTGCATGAACAGCGCGTCGTCGCTGGCCAGGGCCATCAGCGTTGAATCGACCTGGTAGTCGCGGAAGGCTACCCGCCGTGCGGCCTGCTCGTCTTCCTGCCCCATGCTGGCCCAGACATCGGTGACCACGGCGTCGGCCCCCTCGGCCGCGGCCCGCGGATCGTCCACCAGCTGCGCCCGCTCGCCGGCGGCGGCCAGTACCCCGGCGTCGGGCCGGAAATCGGCGGGGCAGGCGATGCGCAGGCTGAAGCCTAGCAGGCGCGCGGCGTCAATCCAGGTGTGACACATGTTGTTGCCGTCGCCGATCCAGGCCACGGTCGCGCCACCGATGTCCCCGCGCAGCTCGAACCAGGTCTGCAGGTCGGCCAGCAGCTGGCAGGGGTGGCAGCGATCGGTCAGGCCGTTGATCACCGGTACCGGCGAGACGGCCGCGAAGCGCTCGACGCTCGCGTGCGGCCCGGTGCGGATCATCACCGCGTCGACCATGCGCGTGACCACGCGCGCCGTGTCCTCCAGCGGCTCGCCGCGGCCGAGCTGGGTGTCGCGCGGCGACAGGAAGATGGCGCTGCCGCCGAGCTGCGCCATGCCGGCCTCGAACGACAGCCGGGTCCGGGTCGATGATTTCTCGAAGATCATCGCCAGCACCCGTCCGATCAGCGGCGTGTGCCGCTCGCCGGCCCGTTGCATGGCGGCCAGTTCGCCGGCGCGCGCCAGCAGCGCGCGCAGCTCGTCCGCTCCCAGGTCGTCGAGCGCAAGGAAATGCCGCGGGTTCATGCCGGCGCCGCCTCGCGCTCGCGCAGGAAGGCCTCGACCAGGGACGACACGCCGTCGACGATGGCGGCGGCCTGCTGATCGTCGATCACCAGCGGCGGCAGCAGGCGTACCACCTTGCCGGCGGTGACGTTGATCAGCAGCCCGGCATCGAGCGCGCGCCGCATCAGCTCGCCGCAGTCGTGCTCCAGCTCGATGCCGATCATCAGCCCGCGGCCGCGGATCGCGCGCACGCCCGTCACCTCGCCGAGGCGCTGGCGGAAGGCGTCGAGCATCCAGCCGCCGAGGGCCCCGGCGCGCGCCACCAGGCCCTCGCGCTCGATCACGTCGAGCACGGTCAGACCGGCGCGGCAGGCGAGCGGATTGCCGCCGAAGGTGGTGCCGTGGCTGCCGGGCACCAGCGCCTCGGCGGCGTCGCCGCGGGCCAGGCAGGCGCCGATCGGGACGCCGTTGCCGAGCGCCTTGGCGACGGTCGTGACATCCGCCGTGATGCCGGCGTGCTGCTGTGCGAACCAGGCCCCGGTGCGGCCGATCCCGGTCTGGATCTCGTCCAGCATCAGCAGCCAGCGGTGGCGGTCGCAGAGCTCGCGCAGGGCGGGCAGATAGGCGTCGCCCGGCACGCGGATGCCACCCTCGCCCTGGATCGGCTCGACCAGCACCGCGACCACGTTGCTGCGGTTGGCCGCGACCCGCTCCAGCGTCCGCAGGTCCCCGTAGGGCACCCGCACGAAGCCCTGCACCAGTGGCTCGAAGCCGGCCTGGATGCGGCGATTGCCGCTGGCCGTCAGCAGCGCCAGGCTGCGGCCGTGGAAGGCCCCCTCGCAGACCACGATGTTCGGTTCGTCGATGCCGCGGTCGTGGCCGTGGCGGCGGGCAATCTTGAGCGCGGTCTCGTTGGCCTCGCCGCCGGAATTGCAGAAGAAGACGCGTTCGTGCCCGGACAGCGCGGCCAGGCGCGCGCCCAGCCGCTCCTGGGCCGGGATCCGGTAGTTGTTCGAGCAGTGGACGAGGGTCGCCGCCTGCTCGGCCACCGTGGCCGCGACCTCCGGGTGGGCATGGCCGAGACCGCAGACCGCGATCCCCGCAAGCGCATCGAGGTACTCGCGGCCGTCGGCATCCCAGACGCGGGCGCCGTCGCCGCGCACCAGCGACACCGGCAGGCGGTTGTAGGTCGACATCAGCGCTTCGGTCATGTGCGTCTCACCCTCCGAACGGGCAGGCCGGGCAACGAAAAACGGCCGCGTGACCGCGGCCGCAGGGAAGGGCGGATTATACGATCCGGGCCCGGCGATGCAAAAAGCCCGTGGCCTTGAAACCGCCGGCGCTGCTACCATCTTCTGCCCCGAGGGCGAGTCCCGCCCGCCAGAGCAGCACCAGAGGCAGCCAATGGACGTTCAGGATCGCATCCGCCAGCACATCGCTTCGCAGCCCGTGGTCATCTTCATGAAGGGGTCGCCCGACACGCCCATGTGCGGCTTCTCCGCCCGGACCGTGGAGGCCCTGAAGGGCTGCCGGCGCCCGTTCGGCTGGGTCAACGTCCTCGCCGACCCGGAGATCCGCCAGGCGCTGCCGGCCTATTCCGACTGGCCCACCTTTCCGCAGGTGTTCATCGACGGCGAACTGGTTGGCGGCTGCGACATCGCGCTGCAGCTGGCCGAGCAGGGGGAACTGCGGCGGCTGGTCGAGCAGGCAACCGACAAGAGCACGGCCTAGCGGCCCGGATATCCCGACGCCCCCGGGCCGACCGCGGCGACAATCGGTTTACTCGCCAGGGCGCAAAGCGCGCCAGGGAAGGCAGGTAACAGAACAGGTTCTCGCAGAGGCGCAGAGAACGCAGGGAAAGCGGGTGTCAGGACGGGAATCCGGCCGCGGACTGATTCAGGCGAGTTCGGCCCCCGGGTCGGTGGTCGGGCTCTCGCTGTCCTGTTTCCGTCTTCCCTGCGCCCTCTGCGCCTCTGCGAGATCGCCTTTGTCCTTGTCTTGCTTGGCGTGCTTGGCGCCTTGACGAGACCCTGGCGGCAAGGCCGGCAACGAAGGCGACGTTGGCTCGGCCTGGGCACCGTGGGCCGGTGTTGCCCGGCTCACGCCTGGGCGCGGTTCTTCTCCAGGCTGCGCTCGGCGCGGCGCACCAGGTCGCTGGGGGCCAGCGGTGTCGCCGGTCCCTCCCAGACCGTGTGGCCCATGTGCAGGGCCAGGCTCATGTCGTTCATGCCCCCCGGCAGCGGGCGGCCGGAGACCTCGCGCTCGACCCGCGCCATGACCGCCTCCCGCATGCCCTCGGCGGTCGGCGCCGACATCACCAGCCCGAAGCGCCAGCCCTCCAGGCGGCAGACCGCGTCCATGGGACGCACCGCGCGCACCAGGCGGCGACCGATGCGCTGCAGGGCGTCCTCCTCGTCCGGGGTGTTGTCCCGGCCCGGCCCCTCGACCTCGATCAGCATGCAGCAGACGGCCCCGCCGCGCATCGAGACCTCCATCAGGTGCGTGGTGAGCTGGGCCTCGAAGAAGTCGGGGCTGCCCAGACCGGTCACGGAGTCGGTCGACCAGCTCTCGGCGCGGGCATGGCGCTCCCGGGCGAGGGAGCGGCCGGTCTGGAACAGCATGTTCTGCGCGCGGGCATAGCTGGCGGCGGCGAATACCCGCGCCACCAGTTCCTCCTCGGCGAACGGCTTGTGCAGGAAGTCGTTGACGCCCTGGCGCAGGGCATCCACCAGCGAGGCGAGGCCCTCGCGCATGGTCGTGAGGATGATCGCGGTGTAGCGGTCGTTCTCCTCGTCCAGGTTGCGGATCTGGTGGGTCATGTCGAGGCTGGAGGCCGTGGGCGAGAGCCAGTCCGCGATCACCACGTCCGCCGGGCGCTCGGTCAGCAGGGTCAGTACCTCGGCGCCCGACTCCGCGATGCGGACGTCGTGGAAGCCGCTGTGCTCCAGCGCGCGCAGGAAGTACAACCGCCCCGTGTGACTGTCGTCGAACAGGACGATGGACACGCCTTCCCGGCCCAGATCGTCGATCGGCGGTGTCATGCTGTCCTCAGCCGTTTTCCGCTACCCGGGACGCGTGCAGCCGTTCCCACTCGTTGACCACGCGGCAGAACAGCCGCGCGGTCATCTCGGTATCGTACACGGCGGAATGCGCTTCGGCAGCATTCCACTCCAGCCCCGCGGCCGCCGTCGCGCGCGCCAGTACCGTCTGGCCGTAGGCGAGCGCCGCCAGCGACACGGTGTCGAGGAACGAGAAGGGGTGGAACGGGTTGCGACGGATGCCGCTGCGCTCGACCGCGGCGTTGAGGAAGTTGAGATCGAAGGCGGCATTGTGGCCAACGAGGATGGCGCGGTTGCACTCGCGGTCGCGCACTGCCTGGCGGATCGGCTGGAACAGGTAGGCCAGTGCGTCGTGCTCGTTGCGGGCGGCACGCAGCGGGTGCCAGGGGTCGATGCCGTTGACCTCGAGCGATTTCGGGTCGATCTCCGCGCCCTGGAAGGGGATCACGTGGGTGGAGATCGGCTCGCCCGGCACCAGCCAGCCCTCCTCGTCCATCTCGAGCACGATCGCCGCGATCTCGAGCAGCGCGTGGCTGCGCGGATCGAAGCCGCCCGTCTCCACGTCGACGACGACCGGCAGAAAGCCGCGGAATCGCTGCGACATCGGCGTCGGTTCGCCCGGCTGGTACATCGGTCTTCCCGTCCCCGCTCGCCCGGCGCGCAGTCTGCGGGCTGGGCCCGGAAAAGGCAACGCGCGAACCGGCCCTCAGCCGTCGCGGCGCGAGATGCGCTCCTCGTGCACCAGTCGGCGCTGCGCGGCCCGGGCAGCGGCCGCGTCGACCCAGCTCCAGAAGGCCTCGCGCAGGCGTTCCGACCACGAGCGCCGCTCGTACTCGGCGAAGGTGACCTCTCGGCAGCGTTCGAAGTCCGCGGCCAGCATCCCCGCCACGGCGTCGACGATCGGTCCGCCCTGCAGCGCCTGGTTGGCCTCCAGGTTCCAGCGCAGGCCCCAGCGGTCGAAGTTGCAGGATCCGAGTGTCGCGCGCCCGTCGGTCAGCAGGACCTTCTGGTGCAGCATGCGGTCACCGTACTCGAATACGCGGATGCTGCGGCGCAGCAGCCAGTCGTAGTAGCGGCGGCCAGCCGCCTGCACGGCCGGCACATCGCAGTGGGCCGCGTCGGGCAGCAGCAGCCGCACGTCGCAGCCGCGGCGGCGGGCGCGGGCCAGTGCCCGGCGCAGCTTCATCGGCGGCAGGAAGTAGGGGGTCACCAGCCATACGCGCTCGCGTGCCCGGGCGATGTCGGCGAGCGCGGCGGCCAGGACCGGGCGCCAGGGCCCGGGGCCGCCCGCCAGCGCTCGCCCGCGCGTCCCGCCGGCTGGCCGCGCGGCCGGCTGTGGGCACTCGACCTCGGACCAGCGCCGCCAGACCCGGTGGAAGAGGGCCCACCAGTCCGCCACGCACTCGCCCTCGATCCGCAGCATGTTCTCGCGCCAGCCATCGGCGCCGTCGAACGGGTCGGCGAGCCCGGCGCCGCCGACGAACGCGAGGCGGTCGTCGACCAGCAGCAGCTTGCGGTGGTCGCGCACCAGGTTGCCCCAGCCCAGGCGCACGCGCAGGGGATTGAACCGGGCCAGCACCACCCCTGCCGAGGTCAGGCGCCGACGGTCGGAGGACTCCAGGTCGCTGCTGCCGTAGTCGTCGATCAGCAACAGCACGCGCACACCGCGGCGGGCGGCATCGGCGAGCGCCTGCACGAATCGATCGGCGACCGCGCCGCTGGCGAACCAGTAGGCCTCGAGTGCAACCTGCGCGCGCGCATCCTCGATCGCCTGCAGCATCGCCGGCAGGTAGCGCGATCCCTGCGGCAGCAGCTCGAAGCGATTACGTTCCCGCCAGGGAAATGTCGGTGGCCGGCCGGGGATGCGCATGGTTTCGCGCCACATGCCGTTCGCGGCCTGTCGAAGGCGGGATGGATCGGTTGCGCTGGTGGTACGGCGGCCCATCTGGCAGATCCGGTGCGTCCGGTGGCCGCGGCCATCCGGAAGAACATTCGGCGCTCCGTGCCCCGCTGACCCGCCCCCGCGGCAATCCACCCCGATGCACCGGGCTGCTAGACTGAGCGCCCCGTGCGGACCCGCTTCCGTCCGCCGCCTTCCGCATCGGATCGGAGCACGCGCCGGTGGCGAGTGTACTGCAAACCTTCATCGGCCTGCTGCAACTGCGGGCGGGTCCGCAGGACCTGCCGGCGAGCGACTTCGTGTTCCTCGGCTCGATCGCCGCCGTCGTCGGCGCCTCGCTGTTGGCCGTGCGCGCGCTGTTCCCGCTCGACCTCGCTTTGGCACGCATCGGGCTCGACCTTCTGCTGCAGGCCGCGTTCGTGTTCGGGGCCCTGCACTGGCGTGGGCACCCGGCGCGTTTCCGCCAGACGTATGCCGCGCTCTGCGGCACCGGCGCGCTGCTGGTGCTGCTGATCTGGCCGCTGGTCGACATCCTGCGTGACCGTGGCCCCGGCGATACGCTCTCGGGCCTGGCCGTGGTCGGCCTGTTCGGGATCTATGCCTGGAGCGTCGCCGTGATCGCTCACATCCTGCGCCACGCCCTCGACCTGAACATGCCGCCGGCGGTGCTGCTCGCGCTGGGCTACTTCATCGGCGCGGCCGCGCTCATCGAGACGCTCGTACCGTCACCGCCGGGGGCCTGATGCACGTCCACATCCTCGGGATCTGCGGCACCTTCATGGGCGGGATCGCCCGCCTCGCCGCCGCCCGCGGCGACCGGGTGACCGGCGCCGACGCCAATGTCTACCCGCCGATGAGCGAGCAGCTCGCGGCCGCCGGCATCGACCCGATCGAGGGCTGGGACCCGGCCCAGCTCGAACCGGCCCCGGACCTGGTCGTGATCGGCAACGCCCTGTCGCGCGGCAATCCGGCGGTCGAGGCGGTGCTCGAGCGCGGGCTGGCCTACACCTCGGGGCCGGCCTGGCTGCACGACCACGTGCTGCGTGGGCGCCACGTGCTGGCGGTCGCCGGCACCCATGGCAAGACCACGACCGCCAGCATGCTGCTGCACCTCCTGGACGCGGCCGGGCTGGAGCCCGGATTCCTGATCGGGGGCGTGCCCCGCGGCGTCGATGCCTCGGCCCGGCTCGGTCAGGGGGCGCCGTTCGTGGTCGAGGCCGACGAGTACGACACGGCCTTCTTCGACAAGCGCTCGAAGTTCGTCCACTACGCGCCGCGGACCCTGGTGCTGCACAACCTGGAGTTTGATCACGCCGACATCTTCGATGACCTGGCGGCGATCCAGCGCCAGTTCCATCACCTCGTGCGGGTCGTCCCGGGCAATGGCCGGATCCTGGTCAGCGCCGACGCGCCGGCGCTGGAGGCGGTCCTGGCGCAGGGCTGCTGGACCCCCGTGGAGCGACTGTCGATCCGGCGCAGCGACGTCGACTGGTGGGTGGAGGATTCGACTGCCGACGGCAGCGCGTTCACGGTCCAGGGCCCGGACGCCAGCGGCCGCGTGGAGTGGGAGCTGCTGGGCGGGCACAACGTCGCCAACGGGCTCGCGGCCCTGGCGGCGGCGCGGCAGGCCGGTGTCGAACTGGCCACCGGCTGCGCCGCGCTGTCCCGTTTCGCCGGCGTCCGGCGCCGACTCGAGGTGCGCGCCCGCCGGGCGGACGGGGTGGTGCTGTACGACGATTTCGCCCACCACCCGACCGCGATCGCGACCACGCTCGCCGGCCTGCGGGCGCGGGTCGGCGATGCGCGGATCGTGGTCGCGCTCGACCTGGCCTCGAACTCGATGCGCCGCGGCACCCATGCCGACGGCCTGGCCGCCGCGCTGGCCGCGGCCGACCGGGTGCACCTGCATGCCGCCGGCGCGGTCGACTGGGACCCGCGCCCGCTGGTGGCGGCGCTCGGCGAGGCCCGCGCGACCTGGTCCAGCGACGCCGCGGAGCTGGGCGCCGAGGTGCTGCGGGAGCTCGCGCCCGGCGACCAGGTGGTGCTGATGAGCAACGGCGGTTTCGGCGGCCTGCCGGCGAAGCTGGCACAGCGGCTGCAGCCGGAGGAGGTGTCGCGCCATGGCAGCTGAGGAGCGGCTGCCGCGGCGCATCGGCAAGTACGAACTCGGCGAGGCCCTCGGCCGCGGCACCTGCGGGGTGGTCCACCGGGCCCACGACCCGTTCGTCGGCCGCGATGTGGCGATCAAGGTCGCCCATCCCGGCGAGACGGCGAAGATGCTGCGCTCGGGCCGCGAACGCCGCACCTTCTTCTCCGAGGCCCACGCCGCCGGCCAGCTGACGCACCCGCACATCGTGGCGGTCTACGACGCCGGCATGGAGGGCGCCTACAGCTACATCGTCATGGAATACGTCGCCGGCGACACGCTCAACCGCTGGGGCCGCAACGGTGACGAGCGGCTGGCGGTCGAACGGGTGGTCGACATCGCCTTCCGCTGCTGCCGGGCGCTGGACTATGCCCACGGGCGCGGCATCGTCCATCGCGACATCAAGCCGAGCAACGTGATGATCGCGCACGACGGTACCGTCAAGCTGGCCGACTTTTCGCTCGCCCTGCTCGGTGCGCACCAGCACGACGCCGCTACCCCCGGCGTGGCGGAGGGGACGCCGCACTACATGGCGCCGGAACAGGTCCGCGGCAGCGGCATCGGCCCGGCGGCCGACCTGTACGCACTCGGCGTGCTGATGTTCGAGCTGCTCAGCGGCCGCGTGCCCTTCAGCGGGCGCGACATGAAGCAGCTGTTCGAGCAGATCGAGCATGCCCCGCCACCGCCGCTGGCACAGGCGGCGCCCACGGTCCCGGCCGAGGTCGGGGCGATCGTCGACCGGCTGCTGCGCAAGGACCCGCGCGAGCGCTTCGGGTCCGGCGCCGAGGTCGCGGGCGCGCTCGGCCGCGTGTACGACCGGCTGCGCCGCAGCGAGCAGCAGCTCGCCAAGGGCGAGCACCGCAACCTGCTGCGCGGGCTCGGGTTCTTCGACGGCTTCGGCGAACGCGAGATCGATGTCCTGCTGGAG
Source organism: Halofilum sp. (in: g-proteobacteria) (assembly GCA_033721835.1). GTDB lineage: Bacteria > Pseudomonadota > Gammaproteobacteria > XJ16 > Halofilaceae > Halofilum. Next base: position 13,790 of record JAWWAE010000037.1, read on the forward strand.
GCGAGCTCCCTGCTGCAGTTCCGCGCCGGCGAGCCGATCGTGCGCGAGGGCGAGCTGGAATCGAGCTTCTACATCCTGGCCGCGGGCAGCGCCCGGGTGGAAAAGGGCGGGGTCGCGATCGAGACCCTGGGCAAGGGCGACTGCTTCGGAGAGATGGGCTTCGTCGCCGAGACCCGCCGCAGCGCGACCATCACCGCGGTTACCGACTCGATCGTGCTGCGCATGAGCCGCTCCGGCATCGAGCTGGCGCCGACCGAGACGCAGTTGCTGTACTACCGCACGTTCGCCGAGACTCTGGTCTACCGCCTGGCCGTGACCAGCGCCCGGCTGGCGGCCGCAATGAAACACGGGAGTGGCCAATGAAGGGGAAGCCGCCGCGCGTCGCACTCGCGATCACGGGCGCCTCGGGCGCGCAATACGCGCTGCGCCTGCTCGAGTGCCTGTTGCAGGCGGGCTGCCACGTCTATCTGCTGATCTCCAAGCCCGGCCGCATCGTCATCGGCATGGACACGGACCTGACCCTGCCGGGGCGCAGCGCCGACCTGCAGCGCTTCTTCGAGCAGCGCCATCCGGACGCGCCCGGGCGGCTCGAGGTGCTGGGACTCGACCAGTGGACGGCGCCCATCGCCTCCGGCTCGGGCGCGCCCGACGCGATGGTGGTCTGCCCCTGCACCACCGGCACGCTGGCCGCGCTGGCTGCCGGTCATTGCACCAGCCTGCTCGAGCGCGCGGCCGACGTGGTGCTGAAGGAGCGCCGCCGGCTGATCGTCATGCCGCGCGAGATGCCGTTCTCCGAGATTCACCTCGAGAACATGTTGCGCCTGGCGCGCGCCGGCGCGGTGATCATGCCCCCGAACCCCGGCTTCTACCATCACCCGTCCGGTATCGACGAGCTGGTCGACTTCGTGGTGGCGCGCGTGCTCGACCACCTCGAGGTCGAGCACGAGCTGGTGCCGCGCTGGGGGCTGTGAGGGCGTCGTGGCCGCGGACCATCGCCTGCCGCTGTTCCCGTTGTCGAGCGCGCTGCTGCCGGGCGGCCGCACGGCGCTGCGCCTGTTCGAGCCGCGCTACCTCGACATGGTCAGCAACTGCCTGCGCCGCGACAGCGGCTTCGGCATCTGCCTGATCCGCGACGGCGGCGAGGCCGGCGAGCCGGCAATGCCGTTCGGGGTCGGTACCGAGGTGCGGATCGTCGACTGGGACCGGCAGCCCGACGGCCTGCTCGGGATCACGGTCGAGGGGCAGCAGAAGATCCGCCTGCACGACCTCGAGGTGCAGCCGGACA
>JAWWAE010000038.1:0-14872 GCA_033721835.1 Halofilum sp. (in: g-proteobacteria)
GGGCGGACGCTGCTCTTGCGGCAGCCATTCGATGCCGGTGACCTGGACCAGGTGATCTTCGGCTGTGCGGGGCCGGGCGCCGACGAGGCCAACATCGCGCGCATCATCGCCCTGCGGCTCGGTTGCGGTCATCCGACCCCCGCCTGGAGCGTGCAGCGCAACTGCGGCTCCGGCATGCAGGCGCTCGATTCCGCGCTGGTCGAGATCCGCGAGGGCCGCTCGGAGCTGGTGCTGGCGGGCGGCACCGAGGCCATGAGTCGCGCGCCGCTGCTGTTCAACGAGCAGTTCGTGCACTGGCTCGCGGACCTGCAGCGCGCGCGCAATCCGCTGCAGAGAGTGCAACAGGCGCTGCGTTTCCGCCCGGGTATGCTGAAGCCGGTGATCGCGCTGCTGCGCGGCCTGACCGACCCCGTGAGCGGTCTCAACATGGGCCAGACGGCGGAGAACCTCGCGTGGCGGTTCGAGATCAGCCGCGAGGCGATGGACGAGTTCGCGTACCGCAGCCACCAGCGACTGGCACGGGCCCAGGACGAGCAGCGACTGCCCGAGCTGGAGCCGATCCACGGCACTGACGGCCGTGCCTACGAGCACGACGACGGCCTGCGCCGCGAGAGCACGGTGGAGGATCTGGGCCGGCTGAAGCCGGTGTTCGAGAAGCCGTTCGGCCAGGTCACGGCCGGCAACAGCGCCCAGGTGACCGACGGCGCCTGCGCCACGATCCTCGCCTCCGAGTCGGCGGTCGAGCGCTGGAACCTGCCGGTGCTCGCGCGCATCGTCGACTGCCACTGGGCCGGCGTCGACCCGGCGCAGATGGGGCTCGGCCCGGTCCACGCGACCACGCCGCTGCTGCAGCGGCACCGGCTGGCGCTAGGGGGAGTCGACTACTGGGAGCTGAACGAGGCCTTCGCCGCCCAGGTACTGGCCTGCCTCGCCGCCTGGCGCGACCGCGACTACTGCCGCGAGCAACTCGGCCTCGGCAAGGCCTGGGGCGAGATCGACCCCGAGCGGCTCAACGTCGACGGCGGCGGCATCAGCCTCGGGCATCCCGTCGGCACCAGCGGCGCGCGGATCGTGCTGCACCTGGCCCACGTGCTGCGGCGCGAGGGCGCGCGCCGGGGCCTGGCAACGATGTGCATCGGTGGCGGCCAGGGCGGCGCCATGCTGATCGAGAACCCGGAGGTCGCATCATGAGTCGGGCGAAACCGCGCCACCTGAACATCGAGGTCGACGAGGACAACCTCGCCTGGCTCACGCTCGACGTCGCCGACGCCGGCGCCAACACCCTCTCGGGCGAGGTGCTCGACGAGCTCGACGCGGCCTTCGAGCGGTTCGAGTCCGAGCGCCCGCAGGGCGTGGTCATCCGCTCGGCCAAGCCCGGCTTCATCGCCGGGGCCAACGTCTCCGAGCTCGGCCGGCTCGAGAGCGCCGCCGAGGCGGCGGCGCTGATCGAGCGCGGGCAGGCGCTGATGGATCGCATCGCCGCCTTCGGCAACACGGTGGCGCTGATCCGCGGCCACTGCCTCGGCGGCGGCCTCGAGCTCGCGCTCGCCTGCCGCTACCGCATCGCCGACCGCGACCCCGGCACGCGCCTGGGGCTGCCCGAGGTCAAGCTCGGCATCCACCCGGGCTTCGGCGGCAGCGTGCGCCTGCCCGACCAGGTCGGGCCGCTGGCCGCGCTCGACCTGATGCTGTCCGGACGCACCATCGACGGCCGCGCCGCGCGCGCCATCGGCCTGGTCGACCAGGCGCTCGCCCCCTGGCAGCTGGAGCGGGCCGCGCGGCACCTGCTGCTGCAGGGGCCGGCCCCGTCACGCCCGGCCTGGTGGAAGCGCGCGCTGGCACTGGGCCCGGCCCGGGCCGTGCTGCGGCCGATCATGGAGCGCCAGCTGCGCGGCCGCGTGAGCCGCGACCACTATCCCGCCCCCTATGCCCTGCTGGAGCTGTGGGTCCGGCATGGCGGCGAGTCGGCGCAGCGGCGCACCCGCGCCGAGCGCGATTCGCTGGTCGAGCTGGTCGAGGGGCCGACCGCGAACAACCTGATCCGGGTGTTCCTGCTGCAGGACCGCCTCAAGCGCGAGGCCCGCGACACCGAGCTGGCCGTGCCGCGGCGGGTGCACGTGATCGGTGCCGGCACCATGGGCGGCGACATCGCCGCCTGGTTCGCCCTGCACGGCTGTCGGGTGACCCTGGCCGACGAGCGCCCGGAGGCGATCGCCTCGACGCTGAAGCGCGCTCGCAGCCTGTTCCAGCGGCGCCTGAAGCGGCCGGAACGGGTGACCGAGGCGCTGGACCGGCTGATCCCCGACGCCAACGGCCAGGGCGTGCCCACGGCCGACCTGGTGCTGGAGGCGATCGTCGAGGACCTGGCAGCGAAGAAGGCGCTGTTCGCCGAGCTCGAGCCGCGTCTGCGCGACGACGCCGTGCTCGCGACCAACACCTCCAGCCTGCCGCTGGAGCGGCTGGCCGAGGACCTGCAACAGCCCGGCCGGCTGGTCGGCCTGCACTTCTTCAACCCGGTGGCGAAGATGCCGCTGGTCGAGGTCGTCGCCGGGGACAACAGCGACGATGCCGCCCTCGCCCGTGGCCAGGCGCTGGTCGCGGGCGCCGACAAGCTGCCGCTGCGCGTGAAGAGCGGCCCCGGCTTCCTGGTCAACCGGCTGCTGATGCCCTACATGCTGCTGGCCGCCCGGCGTCACGCCGAGGGCACTGATCGCGAGTCGATCGACGCCGCCGCGCGCCGCTTCGGCATGCCGATGGGCCCGCTGGAGCTCGCGGACTCGGTCGGGCTCGACATCTGCATCGCCGCGGCCGAGGTGATGGCCGAGGCGCAGGGGCTGGAGATCCCGCAGGCGATGCGCAAGCGGGTCGAGGACGGCGACCTCGGACGCAAGAGCGGGCGCGGCTTCTACACCTACAAGAAGGGGAAGCCCGATCGCGGCCGGCCACGGCTGGACGGCCCGGCGCTGGCCGAGCTCGGCGGCGAGCTGCTGGAGCCCTTGCTGGACGAGGCCGAGCGCTGCCGCGACGAGGGCGTGGTCGCCGACGCCGATCTGGTGGACGCCGGCGCCATCTTCGGCTGCGGCTTCGCGCCCTTCACCGGCGGCCCCCTCCACTACCGCGCCCAGGCGACGGGGAGGACGACGGAAGATCAGGCAACCGCGGACGCTGAGGAAACCGCGAATGAACGCGAATAAACGCGAATAGTGGTAGCCGTAGGTGCGCTTTCGCCGCAGGCGAACGCGTACGTTTCGTTGCAACGGTGGCGTACGCGTTTGCTTCGCAAAAGCGCACCTACGTCATTCTTGCGGATCCGTCCCTTGATTCGTGTCCATTCGTGTTCATTCGTGGTTCTTCATGACCGTACCCGCGGTGACACGCCACAGGCGAAGCACTGACACGCCCGCACGACCTGACGCGCCAATATTCGCACTCATTCGCGTCCATTCGCGGTTCCCTGAACAGGAACCGCAGCCGGGCAGGCACTCAGAGGGTATGCGTCGGCCGGTCGGCGTCAAGGGCGCCGGCGAGGTGGGTCTCGATCTTCTTGCGGGTGGCACCGTTGTCCTGGTCGGAGAACTGCACGCCGATGCCGGCGGAGCGATTGCCCTGCGCCCCTGCCGGGGTCACCCAGACGATGCGGCCCGCGACCGGCAGGCGCTCCTTGTCGTCCATGAGCGTCAGCAGCATGAACACCTCATCGCCGTAGTTGTAGCTCTTGTTGGTCGGGATGAAGAGCCCGCCGTTCTTGATGAACGGCATGTAGGCCGCGTACAGCGCACCCTTGTCCTTGATGGTCAGGGACATGATGCCCTGACGACCACCGCCTTGTGCCATCAGTCTGTCCTCCCTTCCCGGCCGGCCGCGCGCCGCAGCGCCGCGGCATCGGCCAGCAGGCCCTGGACCTGCATGTCCGGCCGCAGCCCGCTGCTGGGGCCGGGAACCGCGCGGTTCAGTTCGTCAAGGTAGTGGAACAGCGCGCGCACGTCCAGCCGGCCGGCGACGCGCTGCAGCTGCTCGCGCCGCGCCGGATGGTGCAGTCGCTGCTCCGCCGCCGCGGCCACGCGCAGTCGGACCAGGTCCGCGACCACGGTCGTCAGCAGCGGGATGCTCGTCTGCAGTGGCAACTGCGCCACCCGCGCCGCCAGTCCCGGTGGCGCTGCCCCGGCCTCGAGCGTCGCCAGCAGGCCGTCGATGGCCGGCTCTGCGTCCACCCCCTCGGTCGCCAGCTCGCGGGCCGCCAGCGGCGCGCCCGCGGCCCGCGCCAGCCAGGTCGGGGCCTCGGCGACGCCCGCCTGCTGCAGCCACTCGAGGGCCGCCTGCCGGGGCGGCAGGCCGAAGGTCAGTACCTGGCAGCGGCTGCGGACGGTCGCCGGCAGGCGCGAGGCGCGGTGCGACAGCAGCAGGATCACGCTCCCCGCGGGCGGCTCCTCCAGCGTCTTCAGCAGCGCGTTCGCGGCCTGCAGGGTCATGGCGTCTGCCGGGTCGATCAGCGCCACCTTGCCCTGCGGGCCCGCGGTCAGGGCCACCCGCTCGGTCAGCGCCCGCACGGCGTCGACCCCGATCGCCTTGCCGCGCTCCTCGGGCTCCAGCCGCACGAAGTCGGGATGGGTGCCGGCCGCGGACTGCTCGCAGGCGGGGCACTGCCCGCACGGCCGCTGCTCGTGCGCGGCCCGGCACAGCCGTGCCTGTCCCCAGCGCTCGGCGAACGCGCGCAGGCCGGTGCCGGCGGGCGCGGCCAGCAGCAGCGCGTGCGGCAGCCGCCCGGTTTGCTGCGCCTGCTGCAGGCGCGCCCACTGCCCCGACTGCCAGGGATAGGGCGCACTCACAGCAAATCTCCGACGGCGCCCCAGATCGCGTTGGCGACGGTGTCGATGCCGGCATCGGCGTCGATCACACGGAAGCGGGCGGGCTCGGCCGCGGCCCGCTCGAGATAGGTGGCGCGCACGCGCTCGAAGAACCCCTCCTGCTCGCGCTCGAAGCGGTCCCCCGCGCGGCCGCCGCGGGCGCGCCGCAGGCCCTCGGCGACCGGCAGATCGAGCAGCAGCGTGCGGTCGGGCTGCAGGCCCGCCTGCACCCATTGCTCCAGCTGCGCGATGCGCGCGGGCGCGATGCCGCGCCCGCCACCCTGGTAGGCATAGGTGGCGTCGGTGAAGCGGTCGCAGACCACCCAGCGCCCGGCCCCGAGCGCCGGCCGCACGACCCGCGCCAGGTGCTCGGCGCGGGCGGCGAACAGCAGCAGCAGCTCGGTGTCGTCGGCCAGGCCCTCGCCCTCCGGGTCGAGCAGGATCGAGCGGATCCGATCGCCGGCCGCAGTGCCTCCCGGCTCGCGGGTCGCCACCACCTCGTGCCCGGCCGCGCGCAGGCGCCCGGCGAGGCGCTCGGCCTGGGTCGACTTGCCGACGCCCTCGATGCCTTCGAGCGTGACGAAGCGACCGGGCGCGTTCATCAGTTCCGGCCGCGCAGGCGGCTCGCATCGCCGCCGAGCTGGTACTCGATCACCGCCTCGTTGTGCTCCTCCAGGGTCTTCGAGAATACGTGGCGGCCGTCGCCGGTGGCGACGAAGTAGACCTCGCCGCGCCGGTCCGGGTGCACCGCCGCGTGGATGGCGGCGCGCGACGGCAGCGCGATCGGCGTCGGCGTGAGGCCGGCGCGGGTATAGGTGTTGTAGGGCGTGTCCGTGCGCAGGTGGCGGAAGCGCAGGTCGCCGTCGAACTCGTCGCCGAGCCCGTAGATCACGGTCGGGTCGGTCTGCAGCCGCATCCCCCGTTCGAGGCGCTCGACGAACACTCCGGCGATGCGCGCCCGCTCCTCCGGCACGCCGGTCTCGCGCTCGATGATCGACGCCAGGATCAGGGCCTCGTAGGCCGAGTCGAGCGGCAGGCCCTCTTCGCGTCCCGCCCACTCCTCCTCGAGGACGCGCTGCATGCGCTCGTTGGCACGCCGCAGGAGGTCGAGGTCGCTGGTGCCGCGCGGGAACTGGTAGGTGTCGGGGAAGAACCAGCCCTCCGGATGCTCGTCGGGCTGCCCGAGTGCCTCCATCACGGCGCTGCCCGCGGCGTCCGCCGGCAGCGTCTGCTCCAGCACGGCATGGTTCCGCACCGCTGCCATCATCTGGTCGAAGGTCCAGCCCTCGATCACGGTCAGGGTGTAGGTCTTGACGTCGCCCGCGACCATGCGCTCGAGCAGCCGCTGCGGCGTCTGTCCCGGCGGGATCCGGTACTCGCCGGCCTGGATGCGGCGGGCCGCGCCGCTCGCGCGGGCCGCGATCCGGAAGTACAGCGGCCGCTCGATCCAGCCCTCCGCGGCCAGGTCGTGGGCGACGCGGGTCACCGGCGACCCGGGCGCGACCAGCAGCGTCAGCGGCTGTGGCGCAGTCGGCCGCATGGGACCGTGCAGGAAGCGCAGGAAATCGACCACCACGACCGCGCCGGCCAGCAGCACGGCCCCGCCGCCCAGGCCCAGGATCCAGCGCGCGCGCCGCTTCACGGCGTGGCCTCCGCCAGCGCCTGCTGCAGGCGTCGGGTGCAGGGCCCGGGGGCGCTCCAGGCGCGCTCGCCGAGGCGGCCGACGGCGGCGATGCCGCGCGTGGCGCTGGTCACGAACAGCTCGTCGGCGGCGCGCACGTCGTCAGGCGAGAGCGGCTCGACCGCGGCCGGGATCGCGGCCTCGGCGGCCAGTGCCAGCACCCGGCGCCGCACGACGCCAGCGACCCCGCAGCGTTCGAGCGCCGGCGTCCGCAGCCGGCCATCGCGGACCAGGAACAGATTGCTGCTGGTGCACTCGATGACCTCGCCGGAGCTGCTGCACATCACGCCCTCGTCGATCGCCGGGTCGTCCCACTCGGCCCGGGCCAGCACCTGCTCCAGCCGGTTGAGGTGCTTGAGCCCGGCCAGCGCAGGGTTCTCGCCCAGGCGCGTGTCGCACCAGCGCAGCGCGAGCGGCCGGCCGGGCGCGGCGGGCAGGCCCGGGAACCAGGCCACGATCCGGGTCGGCCGCGGCTGGACGGGCGGCGCGTAGCCGCGCGGACCCGGCCCGCGGGTCCAGGTGATCCGCAGCGTGCCGTCCGGATCGGTGCCGCGGGCCCGCTCCGCCTCGGCCCGCAGCTGCTCCGGATCGGGCTGGGGCAGGTCGAGCCGGCGGCAGCCGTCCGCGAGGCGCTCGGCGTGCTCGCGCCAGTGCCGCGGCCGGCCGTCGCGGAAGGCGATCGTCTCGAACAGGCCGTCGCCGAGGGCCAGGCCGCGGTCGAGCGCAGGGGCCTGGTCGGTCGCGCTGCCATTGACGAGGATCGAGGGGCTGGATGCGGCTGCGGGCACCGGCGTGGGCGGTTCAGATGCGACGGAACACCAGTGTGCCGTTGGTGCCGCCGAAGCCGAACGAGTTCGACAGCACGGCGTCGATCTTCATGCTGCGTGCCTCGTTCGGCACGAAGTCGAGATCGCAGCCCTCGCCCGGCTGGTCCAGGTTGATGGTCGGCGGCGCCACCTGGTCGCGCAGGGCCAGGATCGAGAACACCGCCTCGATACCGCCGGCGGCGCCCAGCAGATGTCCGGTCATCGACTTGGTCGAGCTGACCGCCAGCGCGCGCGCGTGATCGCCGAACACGCTCTTCAGGCCCTGCACCTCGGCGACGTCGCCGACCTGGGTCGAGGTACCGTGCGCATTCACGTAGTCGACCTGGTCCGGGTTCATGCCGGCATCGGCCAGTGCGTTGCTCATGCAGCGCCGGGCGCCGTCGCCGTTGGCGGCCGGCTGGGTCATGTGGTAGGCATCGCCGCTCATGCCGTAGCCGACCAGTTCGGCGTAGATGTTCGCACCGCGGGCCTTCGCGTGTTCGTACTCCTCGAGCACCAGCACACCGGCGCCGTCGCCGAGCACGAAGCCGTCGCGGTCGGCATCCCAGGGGCGGCTGGCACGCTCCGGGTCGTCGTTGCGCTGCGACAGGGCGCGGGCGGCGGCGAAGCCGCCCAGGCCCAGCGGCGAGGTCGCGTACTCCGCGCCCCCGGCGACCATGACGTCGGCATCGCCGTGCTCGATGAGCCGGGCCGCGTCTCCGATGTTGTGGGTGCCGGTGGTGCAGGCGGTCACCATGGCCAGGTTCGGCCCCTGGAAGCCATGGCGGATCGACAGGTTGCCGGAGATCATGTTGATGATCGTGGCCGGCACGAAGAACGGCGAGATCTTGCGCGGGCCCCCGCCCTGCAGGGTCTCGTGGTTCTGCTCGATCTCGGGCAGGCCGCCGATGCCGGAGCCGATCGCGACCCCGATCCGATGCCGGTTGTCGTCGCTGGCCTCGATCCCGGCGTCGGTCACCGCCTGGATGCCCGCCGCCATGCCGTAGTGAATGAACACGCCCATCTTGCGGGCGTCCTTCGGCGACAGGTACTCGGAGATGTCGAAGTCCTTGACCGAGGCGGAGAATCGCACCGAGAAGGCCGAAGCGTCGAAGTGCGTGATCGGCGCCGCGCCCGAACGACCGGCGAGGATGCCCTCCCATGAAGACTCGACGGTATTGCCGACTGGCGTCACCGCGCCGAGGCCGGTGACCACCACGCGCCTGTCCGTCACGATTGCCCTCCTCCGGTCATCTGCCCGTCGACGTTGTGGTTGCGGCCACGCTCACCCGCGACGGCACCACGGGCGCAGAAAAAACGAAGCCCCGGCGTCGCGTTGCCACGCCGGGGTTCGCACCGGAACACACCCCTCAGCCGAGGTGCGCGTTGACGTAGTCGACCGCCTGCTGGACGGTCGTGATCTTTTCCGCCTCTTCGTCCGGGATCTCGCACTCGAACTCTTCCTCGAGCGCCATTACCAGTTCGACCGTATCGAGCGAGTCGGCACCCAGATCGTCGACGAACGATGCGGCATTGGTCACTTCGTCTTCTTTGACGCCGAGCTGTTCGACGACAATCTTCTTCACGCGTTCTTCAACACTGCTCATGACGGATGTGTCCTCCGAACTCAGGTGCTGTCCCAGGTGGCGTGCGGCGTATTGTAGGGGAATCACCCCCTCCGATCTACCCGCACCCGATCCATTGATTGCAGGATTTTCCCCTCTGAAATAAAAATGCAATCAACAAGTTACAACAACTTTGTTATATCGATTCTAATCCTGTTGCGGGGCCTCAGGTCAGGTACATGCCACCGTTGACGTGCAGCGTCTGCCCGGTGATGTAGTCCGCCTGCGGTGACGCGAGGAACGCGCAGGCGTGCGCGATCTCCTCCGGCTGCCCGAACCGCTCGCGCGCGATCTGGGCCAGCAGCGCCTGTTTCTGCGTCTCGGGCAGCGAACGCGTCATGTCCGTGTCGATGAACCCCGGCGCGATCGTGTTCACGGTAATCCCGCGCGAGCCGACCTCGCGCGCCAGCGAGCGGGCGAGCCCGCCAATGCCGGCCTTGGCCGCGGCGTAGTTGGCCTGGCCCGGGTTGCCGGTCGCGCCGACCACCGAGGCGATGTTGATGATGCGCCCGCGCCGCGCCTTCATCATGCCACGGAGACAGGCCTTTGACAGCCGGAACACGGCACTCAGGTTGGTATCGATCACCGCGTCCCACTCCTCGTCCTTCATCCGCATGGTGAGATTGTCGCGGGTGATGCCGGCGTTGTTGACCAGCACCGTGATCGGGCCGAACTCGGCGGCCACCTCCTTGACCAGGGTCTCGGTCGCTGCCGCGTCGGTCACGTCCAGTGCGCGCCCGGCGCCGCGCACGCCCGCCTCCGACAACGCCTCGCCGATCGCGGTGGCGCCCTTGTCGGTGGTGGCGGTCCCGATGACGGTCGCGCCCCGGTGCCCGAGCTCCAGCGCGATCGCGCGGCCGATGCCGCGGCTGGCACCGGTGACCAGGGCGATTTCGTTGTCGAGACTCATGCCGATCCTCCGCTTGCGGCGGCCAGTGCCTTGTGCAGCGTCTCCGGGTCCTCCACGGCCACCGCAGAGAGTGCCCGGTCGATCCGCCGTGCCAGCCCGGTGAGCACCTTGCCCGGCCCGAGCTCCAGCAGCAACGTCGCGCCGTCCGCCTGCAGCGCCGCCACGCTGTCGGTCCAGCGGACCGGGTTGTAGAGCTGCCGTCGCAATGCGTCGCGGATGGCATCCGGTTCGTCGCGCGTGCGCGCGTCGACGTTGTGGATCACCGGCAGCCGCGGCGGGCGCACGTCGGCGCTCGCCAGCGCGTCGGCCAGGGCATCGGCGGCAGGTCGCATCAGGCTGCTGTGCGAGGGCACCGAGACCGGGAGTGTCACGGCCCGCTTGGCGCCGGCCGCGCGCGCCGCGTCGACCGCGGCCGCGACCGCGCCGGCATCGCCGGCGATCACGACCTGGCCGGGGGCGTTGTAGTTCACCGGCTCGACCACGCCCTCGCCGGGCACCGACTCGCAGACCTCGGCCACGCGATCGTCGTCGAGCCCGAGGATTGCGGCCATGCCGCCCTCGCCCGCCGGTACCGCCTCCTGCATCAGGCGCGCGCGCTCGGCCACCAGCTGCACGCCGGTGCCGAAGTCGAGCACGCCGGCGAGCACCAGCGCGCTGTACTCGCCCAGGCTGTGGCCGGCGGCCATCGACGGCGCCGGCCCGCCGGCCGCTTCCCAGACACGCGCGGCGGCGACCCCGGCGGCGAGCATTGCGGGCTGGGTATAGCGGGTCTGATTCAGGCGGTCGTCGGGGTTGTCCTGAGCGATCTGCCACAGGTCCTCGCCGAGCAGCTCGGAGGCCTCCGCGAAGGTCTCTCGCACCTGGGGCCAGTCGGCGGCCAGCGCCGACAGCATGCCCGGGCTCTGCGAACCCTGGCCGGGGAAGACGGCGGCGATGCGGGTCACGGCGACCTCCTCTCGAATGGTCGGGGTGAACGGGCGCTCACTGCTTCGGATTCAGGCCGAGCACGTCATGCATGCCGTACAGGCCGGCGGGCCGGCCCGCGATCCACGCCGCGGCCCGCATGGCGCCGCGGGCGAACAGCCGCCGGCTGCTGGCGCGGTGGGTGATCTCGATGCGTTCGCCGTCGCCGGCGAACAGCACCGTGTGCTCGCCCACGATGTCGCCACCCCGCACGGTGGCGAAGCCGATGGTACCGGTTTCCCGCTCCCCGGTGCGACCCTGGCGCGCGTACACGGCGCGATCTTCCAGCCGCTCGCCGCGGGCCGCGGCCGCGACCTCGCCCAGGCGCAGGGCCGTACCCGAGGGCGCGTCCAGCTTGTGCCGATGGTGCGCCTCGACCACCTCGATGTCGTAGTCGCCGCCGAGCGTGCGCGCCGCACTGGCCACCAGGTCGAACATCAGGTTCACCCCGACGCCCATGTTCGGCGCGAACACGATCGGGATCTCGCGTGCGGCGGTGTCGAGCCCGCCCTTCTGCGCGTCATCGAAGCCGGTAGTGCCGATCACGACCGCCACGCCCTCCGCGCAGCAGAACTCGAGCAGCTCCAGCGTGACCTCGGGCCGGGTGAAATCGACGATGACCTCGAAGTTTGCGGCGGAGAGATCTGCGCCGAGGGCGACGCCGGCGGGATCCTGCCCCGCCAGCTCGCCGGCATCGCGGCCGAGGGCGGGATGGGCGCCGTGCTCGAAGGCGGCGGCGAGTTCGAGCGCGGGATCCTCGAGGCAGGCGCGGACCAGGTTGCGGCCCATCCGGCCGGCAGCCCCGTTGATGGCGACTCGGGTCATCTCGTGCTGCCTCGCAGGCGCGCCGGCGTCAGAGCCGCATATCTTCGAAGAATTTGCGCACGCCGTCCAGCCAGCTCTTCTGTCGCGGGCTGTGTCGCTTGGCCCCCTGGTCGAGCGTCTCGCGCAGTTCCTCCAGCAGCTCCTTCTGGCGCGGAGTCAGGTGCACGGGGGTCTCGACCCGGACCCGGCACAGCACGTCGCCCGGCGGTCCGCCGCGTACCGGCCGTACACCCTTGCCGCGCAGGCGGTAGACCCGTTCCGACTGGGTGCCGGCCGCGATCTTGAGCTTCACGCGGCCATCGAGCGTCGGCACCTCGACCTCGCCACCGAGTGCCGCCGTCGCGATGTCGAGCGGCACGTCGCAGATCAGGTCGTTGCCGTCGCGCTCGAAGATCGGGTGCGGCTTGACGCGGATCTCGACGTACAGGTCGCCCGGTGGCGAGCCACGGTCGCCGGCCTCGCCCTCGCCCGACAGGCGAATGCGGTCACCGGTGTCGACCCCCGCCGGGATGGTCACCGACAGGGTCTTCTGCTGCTGGCGGCGGCCACGGCCGCGGCACTCCGTGCAGGGATCGTCGATCATCTGGCCCTGACCACGACAGGTCGGGCAGGTCTGCTGGATGGAGAAGAAGCCCTGCTGCATGCGGACCTGGCCCTGGCCGCCGCAGGTATTGCAGGTATGGGGCTTCGAACCCGGCTTGGCGCCGGACCCGTCACAGGTCTCGCAGCGCACCAGGGTGGGTACGCGGATCTCGCGTTCGATCCCCTGCACCGCCTCCTCGAGACTGATCTCGAGGTCGAAGCGCAGGTCGGCGCCACGGGTGCTGCGGCGACGACCGCCACCGAAGATGTCGCCGAACACGTCGCCGAAGATGTCGGCGAAGTCGGCACCACCGAAGCCACCGCCACCGGCGGAGCCGTCGACGCCGGCATGGCCGAACTGGTCGTAGGCCGCGCGCTTCTGCGAATCGGACAGCACCTCGGCCGCCTCCTTCACCTCGCGGAAGCGGGCGAGAGACTCCTCGTCGTCGGGATTGCGGTCCGGGTGGTACTTCATCGCCAGCCGCCGATAGGCCTTCTTGATATCGGACTCGCTGGCGTTGCGCTCTACCCCGAGGATCTCGTAGTAATCCCGTTTCGCCATGGCGGTGGTGCTCCCAAGCAACTCCCGTTCGGATGCCGCCGGCGACCGGCGGACAAACGCCGCGGCCGGGTCAAGCCCGGCCGCGACGCTTCATCGTCCCCGACACGTGGCCGGGCGGGACGCAATCACTTCTTGTTTTCGTTGTCGACTTCCTCGAACTCGGCGTCGACCACCTCTTCGTCCTGCTTGCCCTGCTGCTGCGACTCTTCGCCGCCGGCGCCGGCCTGCTGACCGGCATCGCCGTAGGCCTGCTGCGCCAGCGCCGCGGCCGCCTCGGACAGGGCCTTGGTCCGCGACTCGATCTCTTCCTTGTCGTCGCCATCGAGGACCTCGCGCAGCGATGCCACCGCCGACTCGACCTTCTGCTTCTCCTCGTCGCCGATCTTGTCGCCGTAGTCGCTCAGCGACTTCTCGGTCGCGTGGATCAGGTTGTCGGCCTGGTTGCGCGCCTCGACCAGCTCGCGGGCCTTGCGATCCTCTTCGGCATGGGCCTCGGCGTCCTTGACCATCTTCTCGATCTCGTCCTCGGACAGCCCGCTGGAGGCCTTGATCTCGATCGACTGCTCCTTGCCGGTGCCCTTGTCCTTCGCCGACACGTTGAGGATGCCGTTGGCGTCGATGTCGAACGTGACCTCGATCTGCGGCACGCCACGCGGTGCCGGCGGGATGTCGGTCAGGTCGAAGCGGCCGAGTGACTTGTTGTCCTTGGCCATCTGCCGCTCACCCTGCAGCACGTGCACGGTCACGGCCTGCTGGTTGTCCTCGGCGGTCGAGAACACCTGCGAAGTCTTGGTCGGGATCGTCGTGTTCTTCTCGATCAGCTGCGTCATCACGCCGCCCATGGTCTCGATGCCGAGCGAGAGCGGCGTCACGTCCAGCAGCAGCACGTCCTTGACGTCGCCGCCGAGCACGCCGGCCTGGATCGCGGCACCGATCGCCACCGCCTCGTCCGGGTTGACGTCCTTGCGCGGCGCCTTGCCGAAGAACTCCTCGACCTTCTTCTGAACCAACGGCATGCGGGTCTGGCCACCGACCAGGATCACCTCGTTGATGTCGTTGACCGACAGGCCCGCATCCTTGATCGCCGTCCGGCACGGCTCGATCGTGCGCTGGATGATCTTCTCGACCAGCGACTCGAGCTTGGCCCGCGTCATCTTCATGTTGAGATGCTTCGGCCCACTCTGGTCCGCCGTGATGTAAGGCAGGTTGATCTCGGTCTGTTGCGCGGCCGAGAGCTCGATCTTGGCCTTCTCGGCGGCCTCCTTGAGCCGCTGCAGCGCGAGCGGATCGTTGTTCAGATCCATGCCCGTGTCCTTCTTGAAGGCCTCGACCAGGTGGTTGATGATCGCGAGATCGAGGTCCTCGCCCCCAAGGAAGGTGTCGCCATGGGTCGACAGGACCTCGAACTGGTGCTCGCCGTCGACCTCGGCGATCTCGATGATGGAGATGTCGAAGGTCCCACCACCGAAGTCGAACACGGCGACCTTCTGATCACCGCGGCGCTTGTCGAGTCCGTAGGCCAGCGCGGCCGCGGTCGGCTCGTTGATGATCCGCTTCACGTTGAGGCCGGCGATGCGCCCGGCGTCCTTGGTGGCCTGGCGCTGCGAATCGTTGAAGTACGCCGGCACGGTGATCACCGCGTCCGTGACTTCCTCGCCGAGATACTCCTCGGCGGTCTTCTTCATCTTCTGCAGCACCCGCGCCGAGACCTCCGGCGGGGCCATCTTCTTGCCGCCGGCCTCTACCCAGGCGTCACCGTTGTCGGACTTAAGGATCTTGTAGGGGACATACTTGATGTCCTTCTGGACCTCGTCCTCCTCGAACGCACGCCCGATGAGGCGCTTGACGCCGTACAGGGTGTTGTGCGGGTTGGTCACGGCCTGGCGCTTGGCAGGCGCGCCGACCAGCACCTCGCCGTCCTCGGTGAATGCCACCACCGACGGCGTGGTCCGATCGCCCTCGCTGTTCTCGATCACCCGGGTCTTGTCGCCTTCCATCACGGCGACGCACGAGTTCGTGGTGCCGAGGTCGATTCCGATCATCTTGCCCATGATTTGCAATCCTCCATCACGGA
>JAWWAE010000039.1:0-14801 GCA_033721835.1 Halofilum sp. (in: g-proteobacteria)
CGGCGCCGACCGCCCGGCCGGCATCCGCGCCCTGATCGAGCAGCTGGCGCTGCACCTCGGCGACCTGCACGAGGCCGAGCACCGGCTGATGGAGCCGCTCGGCGAGGCCATGTGGCGCGCCCAGCGCGCGGGCGGCAGCGCACCCGACGAGCAGGCCTACCTGGAGCAGGTGCGCAAGCTGGTAAGGGACACCACCGGCCGGAAGCCGGCTGGATAGAGAGGAACCGCGACCAATCTGCCCGGAGCAGATTAGGACTGCGGGCAGCGCAGGCCCCGAAGGGGCGAGGCGCAGGGATGCGCCGAGCAATGTACGCGAATGAACGCGAATATTGGCGCGTCAGCTCGTGCGGGCGTGTCAGTGCTTCGCCTGTGGCGTGTCAGCGCGGGTGCGGTCATGAAGAACCACGAATGAACACGAATGGACACGAATCAAGGGACGGGTCCGCAAGAATGACGTAGGTGCGCTTTTGCGAAGCAAACGCGTACGCCACCGTTGCAACGAAACGTACGCGTTCGCCTGCGGCGAAAGCGCACCTACGCCGTCATTGCGAGCGCAGCCATTGCCGCGAGGAGCCGAAGGCGACACGGGAGGAAGCAATCCAGGCAACCGGGCGACTCCAGATTCTGGATTGCTTCGTCGCTCCGCTCCTCGCAATGACCGCCAGCGATTCGCGTTCATTCGCGTCCATTCGCGGTTCCCTATTCAAAGCCCCACGTGAGCTGACCGAACAGGCTGTGTGCGCGCCTGCCGGACCTGGCGCCGAAGGCGTCGCTGGCGCGGAAGATGGCGGCGGCGAACTCGAGCTCGAGGTCCTCGCCGGGCTCGAGCTCCACGACCAGGCTGATCTCCTCGCCGATGTCGGGGCTGGCCCCGGTCGGGTCGGTCTCCAGCCGTGATCCCGCCAGCTCGTCGGCCGCGTACACCTGGCGGAAGCGGTGATAGCCCAGGGTGACCCGGGTGCCGGCACCCGGCTCGGCGCCGAGCGAGATCGTGCCCACGCGCAGGTTCGAGAGCTCCGGGCGCAGCAGCTCGCCGTACAGCCGGAACTCGGCGTCCTGGTCGCGCAGCCCGGTCTCGCGGTAGGCGCGGTCGGTGCCGTCATCCGGATCGCGGTCGCCCGAACCCTGCGCGTAGCGCAGGCCGAGTACCCGCGCCGCCGCGGTGGCGAGGTGCCATTCGACCCCCAGGTCCAGCGCCCGGCCGCGCAGCCGGCGCCGCTCGGCGCCATCGGCGCGGCTGCGTCCGTCACCCAGGTCGACAAACGCAGTCGCGACCTCGTCGCCGGAAACGGTGGCCAGGTCGGCCCAGTAGTGCAGCTTCGCGGCTGCGCCGGCGGCGATCACGCCCGAGACTCGCAGGCCCAGCCAGCGGGCGTCGAGATCGCTCTCGTCGACCCGCTCGCTGTCGATCACGCGGCCACTGCGGAAACCGCCCGAACGGTCGCGCTGGACCAGCGCGAACCCGTCCAGCCGAAGTGCGTCCGAATGGCGCCACCCGGCGTGCGCGAGCAGGCGTCGCACGTCCTCCGCCTCCGGGTCGATGAAGTCGTCACTGGTAGAGGTCGGCGCGAGCTCCTGCGCCAGCCCCAGGGTTGCGTCCCAGTCGCCCCGTGCGAGATCCATCCGCAGGCCGTCCAGGTCGTCGTCCCACCACCAGCTGCGCGGGTCGCTGAACGCGGGCCGGCCGAGCGTGAGCGCGAGCTCGCGGCCGAAGGCCCGCTCGAACTGCACCCAGGTCTCGCCGCGCTCCAGCGCGTCGGCCGATTCGTCCGGCCGGTCGCCGCCATGGTCCTCGCGTTCCGCGACCAGCGCGAGCTCGCCAAAGGCGAGCACGTCGGCGCGCGGCCGCCAGGTCACTTCGCCGACCAGTTCCGCCTCCCGCCGCAGCAGGTCGTCACGGGCCCTGGTGTCGAGTGCAAAATCTGCCAGGTGGTGCGCCTCCAGCTCGATCGCGGACCCAAGCTCCAGCGAATCCGCTCCGCGCCCAGCCTCGGCGCTCCCGCCCGCGGCCGCGATGACTGGCGATGCGAACGATCCCGCCAGCAGGCACGCCCGCACGACCGCCCGACACGGGCGCGGCCGCGGCTCATTCATCCTCGGCCCGGGGCAGCCATACGCTGAAGGTGCTGCCGAGTCCCGCCTCACTCTCGACCTCGATGCGGCCACCATGTATCCGCACGAAGGCCAGCGCGAGGCTGAGCCCGAGCCCGTTGCCGGGCTGGCTGCGGCTGCGGTCACAGCGGTAGAAGCGTTCGAATATGCGGCTGAGTTCGCCCGGCGAGACGCCGCACCCGGTGTCGGCGATCGCCAGTCGAATGCCGTCGCCGCGATCGAGCAGCGCAACGCTGACCGTCCCGTTGGGCTCGGTGTACTTCAGGGCATTGTCGAGCAGGTTGGCGACCACGCGCTGCAGGCGATGGCGGTCGCCGCGGTACGGGCAGTGGGCGGGCCGTTCCACTCGCAGCGTGATGCCACGGTCCTCGGCCACCGACTGAAACAGGTCGGTGGCCGTCGCGACCACCTCGGCCAGGTCGAACTCGCTGCGCTCCAGCCGCGCCGCCCCGGATTCCGCCTCGGTGATGTCCAGCGTGACGTTGATCATCTCCAGCATGCGTTCGGTCTCGGCAATCGTGTCCGAGGCCAGCGACTGCAGCTCCTCGTCCGCCCGCTCATTCGTCAGCACCGTCTCGGCCGAGGCCCGGATCCTCGCCAGCGGGCTGCGGAGGTCGTGCGCCAGCGTGTCGGTCATCTCCCGCATGCCGGTGATCAGGGTCTCGATCCGGTCCACCATGAAGTTGAAGGTTCGCGCCAGCCGGTCGAGCTCATCGTTGCCGGATTGCTCCGGAACACGACGTTCGAGCGAGCCGTCGGCGATGGCGCCTGCGGTCTGGGTAATCGTCTCGACGCTGCGCAACGCCCGCCGTGCCAGGAACCAGCCGACCGGGGCGCCGAGCAGGACGATCGCGGCCAGCGCCACGAGCAGGGCCTCGAGGAAGGTCGCGGCCAGTTCCGCCTCCTCCTCCAGCGACTGGCCCATCTCCAGCAACAGGCCGGGCGCGACGGCGACAAAACCCACGCGCACCGCGTCGTGGAGCCCCGGCAGCTCGAGCGTGGTGAGCACGGCCTCGTCGCCGGGCGCCAGCCCTGCCGGCGCGAGACCCGGTGCCGCGGGCAGCGGCCAGGTCGACAGGTCGGTGGCGGCGAGCGCCTCGCCGGCGTCGGACCACAACCGGAAATAGACGGATTCCGCCTCCTCGCCCGCCGCCTCCAGCGCCATCTCTCGTCGCACCCGGTCGAGGCCGCCCTCTTCCATCACGGCGACGAATTCCGCCAGGTCCTCGTGCAAGTCCTCGTCCGTGCGTTCGCGCAGGATCGACAGAGTGATGAGGTACACCACCACGAAGGCAACACAGAGAGTGGCGGCGAATATGCCCGCGTACCAGAGCGTGAGCCGAACGGCCAGCGAGCCCGGGCGGTCAGGACGATTCACGGAGGACATAACCCAGTCCGCGGACCGTGTGGATCAGCGGCGCGTCGAAACCGCGATCCACCTTCTCGCGCAGCCGGCAGATGCGCGATTCGACGACGTTGGTGTGCGGGTCAAAGTTGTAGTCCCAGACGTGCTCCATGATCATCGTCTTCGACACGACGCGGCCGCTGTTGCGCATCAGGTACTCGAGCAGGGCGAACTCTCGTGGTTGCAGCGCGATGCGTTGATCTCCGCGCCGCACGTCATGCGTGAGCAGGTCTATCGAGAGGTCGCCGACGGCCAGCCCGGCTGGTTGCGAAGTCTCGTTGGCGCGGCGAATCAGCGCCTGTACCCGCGCCAACAGTTCGGAGAACGAGAACGGCTTGGTGAGGTAATCGTCGCCGCCCGCCTGCAGTCCGCGGATGCGCTCGTCGACGGAGCGGCGCGCACTGAGGATGATCACCGGTAAGCGTTTCTGGTGGCGCCGCATCTCGTCGATGACGTCCAGCCCGTCACGGCCCGGCAGCATCAGGTCGACAATGGCGGCGTCGTAGTCGTTGTCCAGCGCCATCGCGAGACCCGTGTCTCCGGACGAGGCATGCTCGATCATGAAGCCGGCTTCCCTCATCCCCTTGCAGATGAAGGAGGCGATGCGGAAATCGTCTTCGATCAGCAACAGGCGCACGTTCCAACCTCCGCGGATCAACCGGATTGCTCGGCCTGGATGGCGCGCATCGACGCGATCCGGATCTCCGCAATCAATGTAGTGACCCGTCGGACGCAAGTCCATCCGTCGGTCGGGGTGATTGGGCGAACATTGCCGGATGGCAATGTCGGGACAACCACATGGCAATCTCCCGACAACTCCACGGTCATGCCATGCGCCTACTCTCGCTTCACGGTGGCACCGAAAGGTGCGGCCGGGGACGCGGAGGGCCGGGTCGTTCGATGGCCCCGCGAATCGACGGCGCCGGGGCCGCGCGATCGATGCGGCCCCGTCACTCCCCAGGGGAGAAGAGAGACATGTCTGCAAAACTCACACGGATGCCGCTGGCCGCTGCCATTGCACTGGCCATGGCGACCTCGCTTGCATGGGCCGACGACGAGGAGGAGGAGGTTATCGAGTTCGAAGAGGCCAACGTCTATATCGAGATCAACGCGACTGACGGCGACGCGGGTCTTCACGCACTGCTCGATGCCGATGCGTGGAAGGAAGTGAAGATCGAGGACCACCGGGGGCGCACGATCTTCGAGGTCGAGGCGAAGGGGCGGCTCGCCCGCCAGGGCCTGACCGAGAATT
This sequence comes from Halofilum sp. (in: g-proteobacteria), assembly GCA_033721835.1. Classification (GTDB taxonomy): domain Bacteria; phylum Pseudomonadota; class Gammaproteobacteria; order XJ16; family Halofilaceae; genus Halofilum. The sequence continues at coordinate 4,770 of JAWWAE010000039.1, forward strand.
TCTTCGAGAGTGCCGAGCCGGTCTGCGATCCGGACGATGCGGAGCCCGGCGACCGCGTGGTCCCGTTGGCGAAGTTCCTGCGCCGGTTCCCGCCCGGCACCTACACCTTCGAGGGCGAGACCCTGGATGGCGTTGAACTCGAAAGCGAGGATGAATTGACGCACGCGCTCCCCGCCGCGCCGATCATCACGTCCTTCTCGACGTCCATGCTCACCTGGTTGCCCGGCCACGACCTGGGCGCATGTCAGGACGACCGGCTCGGTCTCGATCCGGGCAGCGTGCCGGTCGTTACCTGGGAGGTCGCGGTAGAGCCCGCCGACGACGAAATCGAACCGCAGCACGTTTTCCGGGTCGAGCTCGCCGGCGACGCACCCACGGCCGTCACGATCCCGCCGGAATACGTGGCCTCCTACCCGGGCGGTACGAAGTTCAAGGGCGAGGTCGGCGCGATCGAGGAAAGCGGCAATCGCACCTTCACGGAGTTCGTCCAGGGCGAGGACTGAGCCGGAACGGCCGGCCAGCGCCGGCCAACGTCACATCCTTCCGGTTGCCGGGGGCTTCGGCCCCCTTCTTTTTCGAGTAATGGGGGATGGAACCGCGAATGGACGCGCACAGTTGAAGCCGTAGGTGCGCTTTCGCCGCAGGCGAACGCGTACGCCTCGTTGCAACGGTGGCGTACGCGTTTGCTTCGCAAAAGCGCACCTACGTCATCCTTGCGACCCCGTCGTTCGATGCGGGCCCACTCGTGTTCATTCGTGGTTCTTCAATGGCGCTCGGCGGTGACGGGCTTCCAGCGCATCTGCACACGCTGACGCGAAGGTATTTGCGTTCATTCGCGTTCATTCGCGGTTCCCTTCACCGGCCCGCCGCCGCAGGCCATGGAGGATGGCCCACAGCGCCAGTCCGGACAGCAGCGCCGCCGGCACGAACCAGAGAATGGCGATCGCGCCGAACAGGTTGGGCGCCTGCATCAGCATCGACATCAGGGATTCCTGGTACCAGAAGAACCACTGGTGCCCGGGCGGGAACACCTGCTCGTGCAGCCAGTAGAAGACCTCGACCGGGCCGAGCAGCAGGACCGTCAGCGCGGCCACCGCGACACCGCCGCCGAGCGACAGCCCGAGCCGGCGCCCGGAGGGTGGGCGCTCGCGACGCACGGCCGCGGCCCCCAGCAGCAGCGGGAGCAGTGCCAGGGCCAGCCAGCCGAGCCGCTCGAAGCGGCCGATCAGCCGCGCCACGTCCTGCAGGTGCTGGATCTCGGCCGGCGTGAGCAGGCGGCCGATCGGCTGGCCGCCGGGTGTGCGGTAGATGAGCTCGGCGAGCCCGCGACCGTCGGCCCGCACGGCGTCGACGATGGCGCCGAACAGCCGTGCCTGCTCGGCGGCGTCGGTGCGCTCGAAGCCCGGGCGGACCGGGTTGCGCGGCCCGTGCTCGGCCACGGTCGCCCCGATGTCGAGCAGCCCGTGCAGCCAGGGGTAGGCGAAATCGACCGCCGCCAGTCCTCGCCAGACCACGAACAGGCAGCCGATGACCACGGCCAGCACCAGCACGGACCAGCGCAGCATGTAGAGCCCGCGGCGGAGGAGGGGATTGGACGCCATCGCTCCGCGCGGTCTATTCCGCGTCCTTGACCGCGCGCCAGTGGTCCTCGAGCTGTTCGAGCGACAGCTCGGACAGGCTCGCGCCCGCGTCGCGTGCGCGCTCCTCGACCGCGCGCAGCCGGGTCTCGAAGCGCTGCCCGGCCCGGCGCAGTGCCGCCTCGGCATCGACCCCGTGGTGCCGGGCCAGGTTCACCACGGTGAACAGCAGGTCGCCGAGCTCGGCCTCGACCCGGGCCGGGTCGCCGCTGGCGGCATCGAGCTCGTCCAGCTCCTCGATCACCTTGGCGCGCGGGCCATCGGCGTCCGGCCAGTCGAAGCCGACCCGGGCGGCCCGCCGCTGCAGCTTCTGCGCCCGCGTCAGCGCCGGCAGCCCGCGGGTGACGCCGGCCAGTGCGCTGTCGTCGGTCTCGCCCCTGCGCTCGCGCTCGGCCGCCTTCTCGCGCTCCCAGGCCTGCTCGCGTGCGCCGGCGTCCGCCAGCACCGTATCCCCGAACACGTGCGGATGCCGCCGCACGAGCTTGTCGGCCAGCCCGGCGGCCACGTCATCGAGGTCGAAGCGGCCCTCTTCCTCCGCCATGCGTGCGTGATAGACGACCTGCAGCAGCAGATCGCCGAGCTCGTCGCGCAGGGCGTCGAAATCGCCGCGCTCGATCGCATCGGCGACCTCGTAGGCCTCTTCCAGGGTATGCGGTGCGATCGAGCGGAAGTCCTGCTCGACGTCCCAGGGGCAGCCGCGCTCGGGATCGCGCAGCCGGGCCATGATGCGGCGGACCGCCTCCAGCGGATCCGCCGCGTCCGGGTCAGAAGAGGAAGCGGATCCCGAGGTGGAATTCATCATCGACCTCGACATCACCGGCACGCTCGACCTCGGGCTCCAGCACCCGATAGCCGATATAGCCGCGGGTCGACGGCATCACCTCGAGCTCGAAGCGGGCCGTGACCTCGCGCAGCGACTCGGTGTCGGAGAAGCTGGTGATGTCGGGTGCGAAATAGCCCTCGAGCGAGATCCCCATCGGGGTCGCGGCCGGGAATACGTAGCGCACGAGACCACCGATACCGATCGCGGCCACGTCCTCGTCCGGAACGTCGAGGGTTCCGAAGTAGCCCTTCGCGCCGACGCCGAACTGGAAATTGTTGCCACTCTGCGGATTGCTGGTAACGAGGATATTGGCATGCGCAATGACGTCGTCGGCCTCGTTGTAGAAGAAGCCGAAGCCGATGTCGGCCCCGCCGTAGCCGAAACTGCCGCTGTCGCTCAGGTAGACGACGTTGGCCGTTTCATCGCTTAAACTGATGTCGAATCCGTTTGCCTGGACACTGGTACTGCACAGGGCAACCGCGATCGCCGCCACGTAACGCTGGCTCATGGGCCTGGGACCTCCGGCTCGATACGCCTCGCGCCATGGTAGGGACTGGAGCGGGGCCAATCAAGACAATGCACCAGATTTGGGGGCTCAGGCGCTTGCGCGACACAATTTATTGCGGATCGAGCCGATGATGGTGGCTGCCGTGCGGACCACAGGCCCGGATCTCTCGCCATCGTCCGTCGGGCGGGCTTTGAGGCGCCGCCGTGGCGCGGCGCACGGACCGGAGTGCTGCGCCGGCGTAGCCGGCACTACGTCAAGCAGCACGGCGGGAGTACGGCGCGTCACGGCGAGCGCGTCGGCGCCCGCAGCAGGAGGATGGTGAGAGATGCGGGCCACTCGTCAGCAGTGGCTGGCCCGGGCCTGCCCGGACGCGACCGGTCCCGTCGTCGCGGCCTCGAGCGACGCCAGCTTCCGCAGCTACCACCGGGTCGCCACCCCGCGGGGCCCCGTCATCCTGATGGACGCGCCGCCGGCGCAGGAGGACTCGCGCCCGTTCGTGGACGTGGCGAACCGGCTGCTCGAATGCGGCGTCAACGCCCCACGGGTGCTGGCACAGGACCTCGATCAGGGTTTCCTGCTGCTGACCGACCTCGGCGACACCTCGTACCTGGATGCGCTCGACGAGGCATCGGCGGATGCCCTCTACGACGACGCCATCGCGGCCCTGGTCGCGATCCAGCGCGACGGCCGTACCGAGGGCCTGCCGCCCTACGACGACGCGCTGCTGCGCGGCGAGATGGCGCTGTTCCCCGACTGGCTGCTCGAGCGCCATCTCGGCCTCGACCTGGAGCCGGTGCGCGCCGAACTCGAGGCCGCAATCGATGCGCTCGCGGCCGCCGCGCTGGAGCAACCGCGGGTGTTCGTGCACCGCGACTACCACTCCCGCAACCTGATGGTCACACCGACCCACAATCCCGGCATCCTCGATTTCCAGGACGCGGTGGCGGGGCCGGTCAGCTACGACCTGGTCTCGCTGCTGCGTGATTGCTACATCGCGTGGCCCCAGGTGCGGGTCGACGCCTGGATCGAACGCTACCTCGAGCGCGCCGCCGACGCCGGGATCGAGACCGGCGACGCCGACCAGTTCCGCCGCTGGTTCGACCTGATGGGCGTGCAGCGCCACCTGAAGGCGAGCGGGATCTTCGCCCGCCTCTGGCATCGCGACGGCAAGCGGGGCTACCTCGCCGACATCCCGCGGACCTGGCGCTACATCAGCGCGCAGCTCGACCGGCACCGGGAGCTGCGGCCGCTGGCGGAGGTCGCCCGCCGGCTCGACCTCGATCGGGTGCTGGACTGGTGAGGGCGATGATCCTCGCGGCCGGCCGCGGCGAGCGCATGCGGCCGCTGACCGACGACACCCCGAAGCCGCTGCTGACGGTCGGCGGCCGCGCCCTGATCGACCACCAGCTGGCCGCGCTCGCCCGCGCCGGCTTCCGCGAGGTGGTGATCAACCTCGCCTGGCTCGGCGAGCGCATCCGTGCCCACGTGGGCGACGGCAGCGCCCACGGGCTGTCGGTGCGCTACAGCGACGAGGGCGAACGGGCACTGGAGACCGCCGGCGGAATCGTCCACGCGCTCGATCTGCTGGGCGACGGCCCGTTCCTCGCGGTCAACGGCGACCTGTTCACCGACTGCCCCTACGACCGGCTGCGATTGCCGGCCGGCCGACTGGCGCACCTGGTGCTGGTCGACAACCCGGACCATCATGCCGACGGCGATTTCGCGCTGGGCGCGGACGGCAGCGTGACGGCCGACGGCCACCCTCGGCTCACCTATGCCGGCATCGGCCTGTTCGATCCGGGCCTGTTCGCCGGTATCGACGGTATCGCACCACTGGCCCCACTGCTGCGGCAGGCCGCGGCCGCCGGCCGGGTCAGCGGCGAGCACTACCGCGGCGTGTGGCACGATGTCGGCACGCCGGAACGGCTGCGCGCGCTCGACCGGGCGCTGGCGTCGGATCCGCAGTGCCGCCGGCGCGACGGCGGCGTCTGAACCGGCAGGGGGCGGCGCATGGGCCAGGACATCGAGCGCAGCGAGTTCACCGAGGAGGACTTCGCGGAGTTCAGCCGACGCCTGCGCGACGAGACCGCGACGCTCGCCCGCTGGTTCGACGAGGGCACCCTCGACGAGGATCACTGGGTTGGCGGCTTCGAGCTCGAGGCGTGGCTGGCCGACCAGGACTGGGCGCCGGCCCCGCTGAACGGCGCCCTGCTCGAGCGTCTCGACGACCCGCTGCTGACGACCGAGCTGGCGCGCTTCAACATCGAGCTCAACACCGAGCCGCGGCCGCTGCGCGCGGATGCGCTGGAGAGCATGGAGCTCAGCCTGGCCGACACCTGGCGCCGCTGCCGCAACGGCGCCGCGGCGCTCGGCGCGAGGCTGCTGATGATCGGCATCCTGCCGACGGTGCGGCAGGCCGATCTCACCGGCGAGTCGATGACACCGATCGCCCGCTATGCCGCGCTCAACGAGCAGATCCTCAGGCAGCGCGACGGCCGTGCGCTGTCGCTCGACATCTGCGGCCGCGAGCGGCTGCATGCCAGCCACCCCGACGTGATGCTCGAGTCGGCCGCCACCTCGTTCCAGATCCACCTGCAGACCCCGGCCAGCCGCGCGGCCGACTATTTCAATGCCTCGATGCTGGTCTCCGGCCCGATGGTCGCGATCGGCGCCAACTCGCCCTACCTGTTCGGCCACGACCTCTGGGACGAGACCCGCATCCCGCTGTTCGAGCAGTCGGTGGAGGCCGGCGGCTTCGCGGGCGCACGCCAGGGACCCCCGCGCCGAGTCGGGTTCGGCACCGGTTTCGTCCGCGAATCGCTGATGGAGTGCTTCCGGGAGAACCTCGAGCACTTCCCGGTCATCCTGCCGATGCACTTCGACGACCCGGATGCCCCGCCGCTGCCCCACCTGCAGCTGCACAACGGCACGCTCTGGCGCTGGAACCGCCCGCTGGTCGGCATGGCCGACGGCGTGCCGCACGTCCGCATCGAGCACCGCGTGGTGCCGGGCGGGCCCAGCGTGACCGACGAGATCGCCAATGCCGCCTTCTACTACGGCCTGGTCCGTTACTACGCCAGCCGCCACGGCTCGCCGCCGGGCCAGCTGCTCGCCTTCCCGCGCGTGCGCGATAATTTCTATGCCTGCGCGCGCTACGGCCTCAACGCGCGGGTGGGCTGGAGCGACGGGCAGGTCCACCCCGTCGGCCGCCTGTTGCTGGAGCACCTGCTCCCCTGCGCCCGGGTCGGCCTGCGCGAGTTCGAGATCGATTCGGCGGCCATCGACCACTATCTCGACGTCATCCGCCAACGCGTGCGCAGTGGCTACAACGGCGCCGGCTGGCAACGCGCCTGGGTCGCGCGCCACGGGCGCGACATGCGCGCCCTGACCGCGGCCTACGCGGAGCACCAGGCCGGGGGGGACCCGGTCCACACCTGGGGCCTCGATGACTGAGCCCGGGGTCGATCTGCATCGGCGCGACTCGCTCCCCGAGGGTTTCCTGCACGTCACCGCCGGCGAGCTGCACCGCCTGCTACCGGGGCCGTCGCTGATCCACCTCGCCGGCAGGACCGGGCGACCGCTGTTCGTCGTCATCCTCCAGCACGGCAACGAGGACTCCGGCCTGCGCGCCGTCCAGCGGCTGCTGGCCGAGTACCACGGCCACACCCTGCCGCGGCCGCTGTCGCTGTTCGTGGCCAACGTCGCCGCGGCACGCGCCGGCGTGCGGCGGCTCGACGGGCAGCCGGACTACAACCGCTGCTGGCCGGGGACCGAGCTGCCCGCCTCGCCCGAGACCGCGCTGATGGCGGCCGTGCTCGACGAGTTGCGCCCGCGGCAACCGGTCGCCGCGCTCGACCTGCACAACACCACCGGCCACAACCCGCTGCACGCGGCGGTCAACGTGCTCGACCCGGACTGCCTGCAGCTCGCCCGCGGCTTTGCCGGCACCGTGGTCCACTTCACCCGCCCCCGCGGTGCCCTGCCCGCCGCGTTCGCCGGGCTCTGCCCGGCGGCGATCCTCGAGTGCGGGCGCATCGGCCAGGCCGACGGCATCGACCGCGCCCACGCCCTGCTGCGCAGTTGCCTCCACCGGGATCCGTGCCGCGCCCCGGCCACCGCCGAACCACTGGAACTGTTCGCCAGTGTCGCCGTGGTGCAGGTCCCCGCCGGTATCCGCTTCGGGTTCGGCGACCCGCCGGAGGTCGAACTCGCGCTGGAGCCGGAACTCGATCAGTGGAACTTCCGCGAACTGCCGGCCGGTACCGCCCTCGGCCGCGTGCGCGGCGAGTTCTGGCCGCTGCGGGCCCTGGCCCCGGATGGCCGCGAGATCACGCCGGAGCTGTTCGAGCTGCAGGGCGGCGTGCTGCGGTTGCGGCACGCGCTGATGCCGTCGCTGCTGACGCGCGACCCGCATGTCATCCGCCAGGATTGCCTGTGCCACCTGCTGCAACGGATCGACCCCCCGCCGGCCTGAGCCGCACGCCGGGCCGGCCGGTCGCCGCCGCAACCACCTCGCTGCGGTCATCGCCGCGGCCCCGGTGCCGGGCCTGCCCTGGTATCGGCTGCCAACGCGAGTTGCGCAAGCCGGCGCCTTTCCACGAACGGAGCGCAGAGGTGCGCGCCGTTGGACGCCGCCGCGGTCGCGGGAGGAAAATGGTTCCGGATCCGTTGCAAGACAGGAGAGGCAGGATGGCGGGCGGGATGCTCGGCCGTTGGCGCGATCGGACGCGGGCGGTGTTCGGCCGCCGGCGCTTCCGGCGGCCGGTCGGCCTCGCGCTGAGTGGAGGCGCGACCCTCGGCGCCGCCCACGTGGGGGCACTGCGCGCGCTGCACGAGGCGGAGGTCCCGATCGACTACCTCGCCGGCACCAGCATCGGCGCGGTCGCGGCCGCGCTGTACGCCTTCGACACCCCGGTCGACGACATCGAGGAGGTCGCGCTGGAGATGAGCTGGCTCAGCATCTCCAGCTTCTCGCCCTCGCGCATGGGGCTGCTCGCCAACCGCAGGTTGGGTGACGTGCTCGAGGCGCGCATCGGCGACCCGGAGTTTGACGATGCCAGGATCCCGTTCGCGGTGATCGCCACCGACATCTCGACCGGCGAAAGGGTGGTGTTGCGCGAGGGCCGGGTACTGCCGGCGGTGATGGCCAGCGCCTGCATGCCCGGGATCTTCCAGCCCATCGAGCACGACGATCGGCTGCTGGTCGACGGCGGCCTGGTCGAGAACCTGCCGATCGGGCCACTGCGCGACTTCGGTGCCCGCAGCATCATCGGCATCGACCTGAACCTGCACCGCGAATACCAGCGCCCGGACGACCTGATCGATGTCATCCTCAATGCCACCGACATCGCGATCAATCACAGCACCCGGCTGCAGGTGGCGGACGAGATCGACCTGCTGATCGCGCCGGCCCTGTCGTCCTACAGCCGCTTCCGCTCCGGCCGCGGCCATCAGCTGGTGGAGGAGGGCCTGCGCGCCACCCAGAAGGCACTCACCGACTGGCACGGCACCGAGGAGCGGCGACAGACGCCGCGCGAGTGAGCCGGGCACACCGGCCTTGATCGCGCACGGGCCCGTGGCCGTCTGGGAGCAGCCCATGGACCTCTGTGGGTCCGGCTTGAGCCGGACGTTGTTCGCCGGGAGGCGCGTTCCCGAGCAAGCCGGCGGCCGCGTCGTCGGATGCAGCTCCGGGGTTTCGCTCCGCTGACGCGGAGCGAGGTACTTTCTTGGTGCCAAGAAAGTACCCAAAGAAGCCTTGCGCTGATTGCCGCGGCCGGGTTCGGGCGTTGCCCGAACCCGGCTGCCCTGTGCTTCTCGCGGCGGGCGGGGCGCGCAGACGCGCAGGAGAATCAACGTACGCGTTTGGACGGCTGGCGCCGTCCAAAAGCGCACCTACGCCACGAGCCGGGCTTGGCGCGGCAAAGGTGCGGAAGGGCACATCCTGCAACCAGTTATTGAGATCAACGGAGTCGATTGATTGCGAGGAGACTGCGGACCCACAACGTAACCTGTAGGAGCGGACCATGCTCGCGAACCCTGCTCGGGAACGCGTGGCCCACGAAGGAGATGAGGTGCTCGCTGCGCTCGCGGTTCGATTCGCGTGTCTGCGCGACACGCAACGCGCGTTCGCGGCCATGGGCCACTCCTGCAGGGGGCATTGCCTCCGTGCACGCACAAGAAAGCCGGCATGCGCTTGCGCGCAGGCCGGCCTCCGTCGATCCGGTGGTTCGCCGCCGCGGGCGAACCAGGCGCGTCAGCCCGTTTCCTCGTGCAGCACCGGGTAGACGCCGTCGGCATCGTGCACCTCGCGGCCCGTCAGAGGCGGCGAGAACACGCAGACCATGCGCATGTCGACGCCCTGGTTGGCGCGCAGCCAGTGCTCGTCGTGCTGGTCGAGGGCGTAGATCGTCCCGGCCTCGATCGGCCACTTCCTGCCGTCGGCCACGGTCTCGACCTCGCCGGCGCCCTCGATGCAGTACACCGCCTCGAGGTGGTTCTTGTAGTGGATGTGGGTCTCGGTACCGGCCCGGATGATGGTGTCGTGGACCGAGTAGCCCATGCCGTCACGCGCCAGGAGCAACCGGCGGCTGACCCAGTTGCTGCCGTCGACCTCGTCGTCGGTGCCCGTGATGTCCTGCAGCTTCTTCACGATCATGCGTTGCTCTCCGTCGGTTCGCGGCGGATCGGTTCCGTGCGTTGTGTGGATGCCGGTGCGGCGCTCAGGCGGCGTCGCGCCGGTCCTCGCTGGCGACCTTGTCGGCCGCCGCCTCGATGATGCCGAGGCCGTGGGCGAGGTCCTCGGCGTCGATGGTCAGCGGCGCCAGGAACTTCAGCACCCGGTCGTCGACGCCGGCGGTCTCGATGACGAGGCCGTGGCGGAAGCACTCGGCGGCGATCTCTTCGGCGGCGCCGGCGCGGCCACAGTCCAGGCCCCACATGAAGCCGCGCCCGCGCACCGAGGCCTGCAGCGACGGGTGCGCGTCCGCGATGCGTTGGAAGCAGTCGCGCACGGTCGGCCCCTTGCGCTCGACCTCGCGCGTGATCGCGCCATCCAGCCAGAAGGC
>JAWWAE010000040.1:0-14761 GCA_033721835.1 Halofilum sp. (in: g-proteobacteria)
GCCTGCATCCAGAGCGTGGACCGGGTGGCACTGGTCGAGCGGCTCGTTCGCCAGCTCGAGGAACGCGGCGGCAGCGTCGACGTCCTGCTGCAGGTGAACACCTCCGGGGCCGAGAGCCAGTTCGGCGTCGCGCCGGAGGAGGTCGCGGCGCTGGCGGCCGCGGCCGCGGGGGAGTCCGTGCTGCGGCTGCGCGGCCTGATGACGATCGGCCGGCTGGCCGAGGACCCCGAGGACACCCGCGACTGTTTCCGGACGCTGCGGCGACTGCGCGACCGACTGCAGGACGAGCTCGGCCAGCCGCTGCCGGTCCTGTCGATGGGCATGTCGGCCGACCTCGAGGTCGCCATCGAGGAGGGCGCCACGCTGGTCCGCGTCGGCAGCGCCATCTTCGGCGAACGCCCGCCGATGTAGGCGGCAGGCACGGTCGTCCTGCCCGCATGGGAGCGCGCACCTCGCGCGAGTACTCGCCGCGGTGCCGCCTGCTCAGGGGGCCACCGAAAACACCGAAGGCACCGAAATCACCGAAAAGGCCGAGGGCTTTCTTCACGTTGCTCTTTCGGTGTGTTCGGTGTTCTCGGTGCCTTCGGTGGTTGCTTTCGACGTCGTGCCGGCCGCTGACTCGCGGGGTTTCTGCGAGGCCGGCCCGCGGGCTGATAGAATGCCCGCCCTTCGACTTGCCAGCCTGGAGTGACGATGTCCCAGCCCGAACGCAGCGCCATCGAACAGGCGATCGCCGGCTACACGGTTCCCGATCTCGAGCGGGACCTGGTCAGTGCCGGGGCGATCGAGTCGATCGACATCGATGGCGGCCGGGTCACGGTCGCCGTGCGGCTCGGCTATCCGGCCGCGAGTGTGCGCGAACAGCTGGTCGCGGCCCTGCGGGAATCGATCGAGGCCGTGGGCGGGGTCGAGTCGGCGGAGGTCCGGATCGACTGGACCATCGGCATGGCGAAGGTGCAGACCGGGGCCGAGCGGATCGAGAACGTCGGCAACATCATCGCGGTCGCCTCGGCCAAGGGTGGCGTCGGCAAGTCGACCACGGCCGCGAACCTGGCGCTGGCCCTGCGCGCCGAGGGCGCGCGGGTGGGCGTGCTCGACGCGGACATCTACGGGCCCAGCCAGCCGCGCATGCTCGGCATCGACGGCCAGCCCGAGACCATCGGCGACAAGGCCTTCAAGCCGATGAGCGGGCACGGCATCTCCGCCATGTCGATCGGCTTCCTCGTCGACACCGAGAGCCCGATGATCTGGCGCGGGCCGATGGTCACCCAGGCCTTGGAGCAGATGCTCTACAGCACCCGCTGGCCCCAGCTCGACTACCTGATCGTCGACCTGCCGCCGGGCACCGGCGACATCCAGCTGACCCTGGCCCAGAAGGTGCCGCTGTCGGGCGCAATCATCGTGACCACGCCGCAGGAGATCGCCCTGCTCGACGCGCGCAAGGGCCTGAAGATGTTCGAGAAGGTATCGGTACCGATCCTCGGCATCGTCGAGAACATGAGCCTGCACGTGTGCAGCAACTGCGGCCACGAGGAGCCGATCTTCGGCTCCGGCGGTGGCGAGAAGATGGCTGCCGACTACGACGTGCGCCTGCTCGGTCAACTGCCGCTGGAGCTCTCGATCCGCACCCAGGCCGACAGCGGCGAGCCCACCGTGGTCGCCGACCCGGACAGCAACGCCGCCGTCCGCTACCGCGAGATCGCCCGCCGCGCCGCCGCCGCGCTCTCGCGCGAGTCCTCCGTGCCGCAGGGCTTTCCGAAGATCAAGATCGTCGAGGACTGATTTCCGGGGAACCGCGAATGAACGCGAATGAACACGAATGAATGATCCCGTAGGTGCGCTTTCGCTGCAGGCGAACGCGTACGTTTCGTAGCACCGCGGGCGTACGCGTTTGCTTCGCAAAAGCGCACCTACGTCATCCTGGCGACCGTTTCGTTTGATTCGTGTCCATTCGTGTTCACTCGTGGCTCCCCAAGACTCGATCGGCGGTGATCTGCCTCAGGCGAAGCCCTGACGCACTCGCACGTCCTGACGCGCCAATATTGGCGTTCATTCGCGTTCATTCGCGGTTCCCCGCCTTTTCAACGGGGCAGTAGCGATCAGGCGTCGTGGCGCAGGCTGATGATCGGCCACTCGCGTTGCTCGGCGGCCTCGCGCAGGGTGGGGTCGGGGTCGACGGCGACCGGGTAGTCCACCCGCTCGAGCAGCGGCAGGTCGTTGTGCGAGTCGCTGTAGAAGCTCGCCCCCTGCAGGCTCTCGTCATGCTCGGTCAGCCAGTGTTCCAGCCGGATGACCTTGCCCTCGCGGAAACACGGCGTCCCCGCCACCTCGCCCGTGTAGCGTTCACCCTCCATCGCCGGCTCGGTGGCGATCAGCGTGTCCACGTCCAGCATCTGCGCGATCGGTTCGGTGACGAAGCGGCTGGTGGCGGTGATGATCATCAGGTGGTCGCCGGCTTCGCGGTGACTGGCCAGCAGGCTCGGGGCGCGGGGGGCAACGATCGGCGCGATCTTGCGCTCGATGAAGCCGGCCCGCAGTCGTGCCAGCTCCGCCGGCTCGTGGCGTGACAGTACCCGCAGCGAGAAGCGCAGGAACTCGTGGATATCGAGATCGCCCCGCTGGTACTCGGCGAGGAAGCGGTCGTTCTCTCGCCGGTAGCGGTCGCCGTCGACCACGCCCTGCTCGGCAAGGTATTCGCCCCACAGGTGGTCGCTGTCGTCGACGAGCAGGGTGTTGTCGAGATCGAAAATCGCAAGCGCCATGCGGCGCCTCCCCTCCGCGCGGACGCGGCATTGTAGCAGAGGCGCTCGCTGGCACCCCCCGGGCATTTGTGGAACAATGCCGGCCATGTACAATCCGCAAAGAATTCACCTAAGTGATTGATTCGGAAGGATATAGAGCGAACGTTGGCATAATCCTGACGAACGACGAGGGGCGTGTGTTCTGGGCCCGGCGGACGGGCCAGGACGCCTGGCAGTTCCCCCAGGGTGGCGTGCGTGCGCACGAGTCGCCGCGGGACGCGATGTTCCGCGAACTGGACGAGGAGACCGGGCTCCAACCGCACCACGTCGAGGTGCTCGGTCAGACCCGGGGTTGGTTGCGCTACCGGCTGCCGGATCGCTACGTGCGCAAGCGCTCGCGGCCGGTCTGTATCGGTCAGAAGCAGCGCTGGTTCATGCTGCGCCTGATCGGCGACGAGAGCTGCGTCGATCTGGAGCGCAGCGAGCGGCCGGAGTTCGCCGAGTGGTGCTGGGTCGATTACTGGCAGCCGCCGAAGGAGGTGATCTTCTTCAAGCGGCAGGTGTATCGCAAGGCACTGCGGGAACTGGCGCCATTGTTGTTCCCGGACCACGAAAACGCAGGCACAACGGCGGCGGGCCACCGCTGATCCCGTGACAACGCGCCGGGCATGCGGTCCCGGCCCCGTTTTCTCCACCCGACCGGTTCGGACCGATGCTGTCGACGCTGCGCCGAATAGTCCAGGAAGTCAGTGCGGCCCCCGGGCTGGACGCGGCGCTCGATATTATCGTCCGCCGGGTCCACGCGGCCCTCCAGGTCGACGCCTGTTCGGTCTATCTCGCACAGCTCGAGGACGGCCCGCAGCGCCTGATCCTGCGCGCCGGCCACGGCATCAACCCGGCCGCCGTCGGCCGCGTCTCGGTCCTGCCCGAGGAGGGGCTGGTCGGGCTCGTTGCCCAACGCGCCGAGCCGCTCAATCTGGAGCGCGCGACCAGCCACCCGCGCTTCATCGCGACCGACATCTACGGCGACCGCAACTTCGAGACCTTCCTCGGCGTTCCCATCATCCACCAGAGCCGCGTTCTCGGCGTGCTGGTGGTCGCGCACGAGGAGGGCCGCCGCTTCGGCGAGGACGAGGTCACCTTCATGGTCACGCTGGCGGCCCAGCTCGCCGGCAGCATCATGCATGCGGTCGTCGGCGAGGAGGCCTTCCACGTCCAGAGCGGGCAGGCCGGCAGCGCCGGTATCGTCAAGGGTCTGTCGGGCGCGCTCGGGGTCGGCATCGGCGAGTGCGTGGTCGCCTACTCGCCCTCCGCACTGGACGACATCCCGGACCGCAAGACGGACGATCCCGAGGCCGAGCTGCGGCGCCTGCGGGCGGCGATCGAGGCGACCCGCGATGACATCCGACAGCTGTCGGAGGACATGCGCGATGTGCTGCCCGAAGAGGAGCGGGCGCTGTTCGACGTCTACGTGATGATGCTCGAGGGCGAGTCGCTCTGGTCCGAGGCCGAGGAGGTGGTGCGCAGCGGCCTCTGGGCCCCCAGCGGTCTGCGGCGGACGATCCAGAGCCACGTGCGCCAGTTCCAGGAAATGACCGACGCCTACCTGGCCGAGCGCGCCGGCGACATCCGCGACCTCGGTCGCCGGATCCTGATGAAGCTGTCGCAGACCGAGGAGGGCCCGCGCGAGTACCCGCAGCGGACCATCCTCGTCGGCCACGAGGTGAGCGCGGCCCAGATCGCCGAGGTGCCGAAGGACAACCTGGCGGGCATCGTCTCGATGCGCGGCTCCGGCTCGTCGCACGTGGCGATCCTGGCGCGTGCGCTCGGCGTGCCGACCGTGATGGGCGCGAGCGACCTGCCGATCACCCGGCTCGAGGGCAAGGAGCTGATCGTCGACGGCTACCTCGGCTGGGTGTTCGTGCAGCCGGACGACGACATCAAGGAGGAATTCGTTCGCCTGGTCGCCGAGGAGCAGGAGCTCACCGAGCAGCTGCAGGAGTTGAAGGAGCTGCCGGCCGAGACCACCGACGGGGTCCACATCTCGCTGCTGGCCAATACCGGCCTGCAGGCGGAGATCAGCCCGGCCCTGATCGAGGTCGCGGACGGCCTGGGGCTGTATCGCACCGAGATGCCGTTCCAGGTGCGCGACCGGTTCCCGGGCGAGGACGAGCAGTACCAGCTCTACCGGCGGCCGCTGGAGGCGTTCGCCCCCAACCCCTGTTTCCTGCGCACGCTGGACATCGGCGGCGACAAGAAGCTGCCGTACTTCTCGATCGAGGAGGAGAACCCGTTCCTCGGCTGGCGCGGGATCCGCGTGACCCTGGATCACCCGGAGATCTTCCTGGTGCAGGTGCGGGCGATGCTGCGGGCCAACGAGGACCTCGGCAACCTGCGCATCCTGCTGCCGATGATCTCGCGGCTGGAGGAGCTGCAGCAGGCGATGGCGCTGGTCCAGCGCGCCCACCGCGAGCTGCTGGACGAGGGCCTGGACACGCCGCTGCCGCAGATCGGCGTGATGATCGAGGTGCCGGCGGCGGTCTACCAGATCGAGTCGATCGCCAAGCGGGTCGACTTCGTCTCCGTCGGCAGCAACGACCTGACCCAGTACCTGCTGGCCGTCGACCGCAACAACGAGCGGGTCGCCAAGATGTACGACGGCATGCACCCGGCGGTGCTCCATGCGCTGGTCCAGATCAAGCGCGGCGCTTCCCGGCACGGCAAGCCGGTCAGCGTCTGCGGCGAGTTTGCCGGCGATCCGATGGGCGCGATCCTGCTGCTCGGCATGGGCATCGACAGCCTGTCGATGAGCGCCGGCAGCCTGCTGCGCATCAAGTGGGTCGTCCGCACCTTCTCCCAGGAACATGCGCGCGAGGTGCTCGAGCGCGCGCTGGAGATGGAGGACGGCCGCGCCGTCCGCGCCATGCTCATCGACGAACTCGAAAAGGCCGGCCTCGGCGGCCTGGTCCGCGCCGGCAAGTAGCCCTGTATCCCTCCGGATTTTCTGGAACCGCGAATGGACGCGAATGAACGCGAATCATGGGCGCGTCGTGCTTATTGGGGTGTGTCGGAGCTGCGCTGGCGGGGTTCAGCCGACGGATCGGCAGCGGCAGAACCACTAAATGGACACCAGATGAACACAAAATGATCTAGCACTGGGGCATTGATCGCCCGGGTGGTGCCTTTTCATTTTGTGTCTATCTTGTGTTCATTTTGTGGTTCCCGTAGGTGCGCTTTTGCGAAGCAAACGCGTACGTCACCGTTGCAACGAAGCGTACGCGTTCGCCTGCGGCGAAAGCGCACCTACGGATTTTTCTATTCGCGTTCATTCGCGTCCATTCGCGGTTCGAATTCAGAAAGGCCGCACCACGGCCAGGATGACGATGGCGACCAGGAGGACGGTCGGGACCTCGTTGAACCAGCGGTACCAGACGTGGCTGTGGGTGTTGGCGTCGCGGGCGAAGGTGCGGACGAGGACGCCGCACCAGGCATGGTAGGCGACCAGCAGCGCGACCAGGACCAGCTTGGCATGCAGCCAGCCCCAGTTCGCCACCGCCTCGCCGTAGCCCGCCATCAGTGCCAGCCCGAACGCGATCGTCAGCACGCCGCCGGGCGTGGTGATGCCCCAGAACAGCTTGCGCTCCATGACCTTGAAGCGGGCGTTGCCGGCGGGGTCGTTCTCGAGCTGGGCGTGGTAGACGAACAGCCGCGGCAGGTAGAACAGGCCGGCGAACCAGGTGACCATGAACAGGATGTGGAAGGCCTTGAGCCACAGCATGGACGGTTCTCCCTCGCGCGGCGGGCAGCCGCTTCGCGGCGGGACGATAGCACGGCGAGGTCCGTCGCCGGATGTGGCCTTGCCCCGGTCCGGGGCAGTATGATGCCGCACTTTCAGGGGTTCCGATGCAGCGGGGCCCCGCGGCCCATGGATGTGCCGGCATGGCGATGACGCTTGATCATCGCGATCGAGGGCCGTGGAAATCGCGTTTTCACGGCCGCTGTCCGAACGAGGCCCGGAGGGCCCCGCGTCGGACCTTCCCGGGACGGCAGTGAGGGCGGCATGATCAGGGTCGGAATCGTGGGCGCGACCGGTTACACCGGGGTCGAGCTGCTGCGGCTGCTGGCCGACCACGACGGTGTCGAGGTGGTGGCGGCCACCTCGCGCTCCGCCGCCGGCCAGCGCGTCGACGCCCGCTTCCCCAACCTGCGCGGCCATTGCGAGCTCGAGTTCACGCCGCCGGATCCGGCCCGCCTCGGCGAGTGCGACCTGGTCTTCTTCGCCACCCCGAACGGCACGGCCATGCAGCAGGTGCCGGCGCTGCTCGACGCCGGCGTGCGCGTGATCGACGTCTCGGCCGACTTCCGCCTGCGCGACCCGGACGAGTGGTCGCGCTGGTACGGGGTCGAGCATGCCTGCCCGGAGCGCCTGGCCGAGGCGGTCTACGGGCTGCCGGAGCTGTACCGCGACGCGATCCGGGGCGCGCGGCTGGTGGCCAACCCCGGCTGCTACGCGACCGCGGTCCAGCTCGGCTTCCTGCCGCTGATCGAGGCCGGCTGCGTCGACCTGTCGCGCCTGGTGGCCGACGGCAAGTCCGGGGCCAGCGGCGCCGGCCGCAACGAGCGGGCCGACCTGCTGCTGGCGGAGTCGTCCGACTCGACCCGCGCCTACGCCGCCGGTGGTCACCGGCACCGGGTCGAGATCGCGCAGGGCCTGGCCGACGCCGCCGGCGGCGCCGTCGATCTCACCTTCGTGCCGCACCTGGTGCCGATGGTGCGCGGCATCCACGCGACCCTGTACGCGGAGTTGTCGCGCCCGGACGAGGAGCTGCAGGCGCTGTTCGAGGATCGTTACCGCGACGAGCCCTTCGTCGATGTGCTGCCGGCGGGCAGCCATCCCGAGACGCGCTCCGTGCGCGGCGCCAACCACTGCCGGCTGGCGGTGCACCGGCCGCGCGGCGAGGACCGGCGGGTGGTGGTGCTGGCCGTGATCGACAACCTGGTCAAGGGCGCGGCCGGCCAGGCGATTCAGAACCTCAACCTGATGTGTGGCCTCGACGAGACCCGCGGCCTCGACCAGGTGGCCCTGCTGCCATGACCGGGACGACCCGAGCGGGGAGGGGGCGGTGAGCATCGGGCCGGGCTGGGGCAGCGGCAGTTTCCGCAGCGGCACCTTCCGCGTACGCCCGCATCGGCCGGTGCGGACGATCCTGACCGTGTTGGTGCTGGTCGCGCTGCTCACCGGCGGGGCCTGGTGGCTGTACGACCGCGGGCTGGTGACCGGTGGCTACCAGGCGCGCATGGCCCGCGCGACGGAGGCCCACCTGCGGCTCGACAACGAGGAGCTCCGGGAGCGGATCGACGAGCTCACGCGTCGCAATACGCTGCTGGAGCGCGCCGACCGCATCGATCGGGACGCGATCAAGCATCTGCGCGAGGAGATCGAGACCCGCGAGGCCCGGATCTCCGAACTGGAGGAGGAGCTGACCTTCTACCGCAACCTGGTGTCGCCCTCGGAGACCGGCCCGGGGCTGCACGTGCGCCGCATCTCGGTGGTGCCGGTGCCCGGCACGCCGCGCCGCTTCCGCTACGAGCTGGTACTGACCCAGCTCAACGGCAATGACAGGTACGTCAAGGGGCGAGTAGACTTGGGCCTGACCGGCCGCGGGGCCGCCGGCCAGGCGAACCTCGCGGCGGACGAATTCGTGGTGGAAGGGGAGTCGTCCACGTACTTCCGTTTCAAGTATTTCCAGACGCTGGCCGGCGTGATCGAACTGCCGGAATCATTCACCCCAGCGAATCTGCAACTGAAGGTCGTGCCAGCCGGGGGGCGTGTCGATCCAATCGAGGAAAACTTTTCCTGGAAATCCCTGATCTCCGAAGGAGCCTGAACCGATGCTGGGTGGAAATGCGAAGAAGTCCCGCAGTGCCAACGCCAAGGTGGATACGCTGATCGGTCACGAGACCGAGATCGCCGGCGACGTCCGCTTCAGCGGCGGCCTGCACATCGATGGCGTGGTCAAGGGCAACGTCATCGCCGAGAGTGACAGCGACTCGGTGGCCATCGTGTCCGAGCGCGGCCGGGTCGAGGGCGAACTGCGCGTGCCGAACGTACTCATCAACGGCTACGTGGCCGGCGATGTCTACGCCTCGGCGCGGCTGGACCTGGCGACGAACGCCCGGGTGCACGGCGACGTCTATTATCACACCATCGAGATGGCCGGCGGCGCCGAGATCAACGGCAAGCTGGTGCGCACCGACCAGACGCCGCAGCGCTTCCTCGAGCACCAGGAGCGCGCCGCGGCGGCCGGTGGCGACGAGGCCGCGGCCGACGAGGCGGCGAAGCCGCAGCAGCGGGCCGCCGGGGCGGCACAATCTTGACCGATTCGGTCGGGAATGCTAGCGTCGAACCGTTCCCACGAAGCCTGAAGAGAAGGACATGAGCGAGGCCGAGGCAGCACTCGAAACGCCGCCGCTGAACTTCACCGAGTCGGCGGCCCGCAAGGTCAAGGGCCTGATCGACGAGGAGGGCAATCCCGACCTCAAGTTGCGCGTGTTCGTCGCCGGCGGCGGCTGCAGCGGCTTCCAGTACGGGTTCACCTTCGACGAGGAGATCCAGGACGGCGACACCGAGATCGACCGCAACGGGGTCACCCTGCTGATCGACCCGATGAGCTTCCAGTACCTGCAGGGTGCGGAGATCGACTACACCGAGAGCCTGGAGGGCGCCCAGTTCGTCATCCGCAACCCCAACGCCACCACCACCTGCGGCTGCGGCCAGTCCTTCTCCGCCTGAGGCGGTCCACAGTCCGATCCCGAGAAAGCCGGCCGCGTGCCGGCTTTTTCGTTTTCTGGAACCGCGAATGGACGCGAATGAACGCGAATAGGGCCGCGTCAGCGGCCCGGCCGAGTCAGTGCAGAGCGCGGAGCGGATCGCCGCCGGCGGGCATGGAAGAACCACGAATGAACACGAATGGACACGAATTCAACGACGGGGTCGCCAGGATGACGTAGGTGCGCTTTTGCGAAGCAAACGCGTACGCCCGCCTCGCAACGAAGCGTACGCGTTCGCCTGCGGCGAAAGCGCACCTACCGTTTCACTTATTCGTGTTCATTCGTGGTTCGCCTTTTCCCACCTCCAAGCCAGCGATGTCACGCAAGCGAAGCTCTGACACGCCGCAACCGCTGACGCGCCCATTCGCGTTCATTCGCGTCCATTCGCGGTTCCCCCATCGCCGCAACGGGGCAGGGGCCGTCACCGCGGGGCGCGGATGACGGCGCCGAGGGGGACCTCGCGGCGCGCGCCGGTGACGGCGGGGCAGTTGCCGGGGAGGTCGTGCAGGCGGCGCCGGGCGAGCCAGGCGAAGGCCAGGGCCTCGACGTGCTCGGGCTCGATGCCGTGGTCGGCCGTGGTGTCGATCGCGACGCCCGGCAGCAGCCGGGCCAGCCGGGCGAGCAGGTCGGCGTTGCGGGCGCCGCCGCCGCTGACGATGAGCCGCGCCGTCGCGGGCGCGTGCACGCGCACGGCGTCGGCGATCGTGGTCGCGGTCAGCTCCGCCAGCGTCGCCTGCACGTCGGCCGGCTCGAGCCGGCGCAGATCGTCGCCCCCCTGGCGCTCGAGCCAGGCCCATTCGAACAGCTCGCGGCCGGTACTCTTGGGCGGGGGGTCGCGGAACCAGGGATCGGTCCGCAGGCGTTCGAGCAGCCCGGCGTCGACCCGGCCCGAGGCCGCCCAGGCGCCACCGGCGTCGAACTCGCCGTGGCCGTGCTCGGCGCTCCAGAGGTCGAGCAGCACGTTGGCGGGACCGGTGTCGAAGCCCAAACGCGGCGTGTCACTGCCGGCCGGGAGTACGGTGAGGTTGCCGATGCCGCCGAGGTTGAGCACGCAGCGGTCCTCGTCGGCGGCGCCGAAGGCCGGGCCGTGAAAGGCGGGCGCGAGCGGCGCGCCCTGGCCGCCGGCGGCCATGTCGGCGCGGCGGAAGTCGGCGACCACGTCGATGCCGCACAGCGCCGCCAGCCGATGCGGGTCGCCCAGCTGCACCGTGGTCGGCGCGTCGCCGCTCGGCCGGTGGAGCACCGTCTGGCCGTGGCAGCCGATGGCGCGGATCCGGTCCGGCGCCGTGCCGGTTGCATCGAGCAACTGCCGGACGGCGTCGGCGTAGGCAGCGGCCAGGAGGAAATCCAGCGTGGCGGCCTCGTCGAGGCTGGCGCCGCGGGCGACCGCCAGCACCCGCTCGCGCAGCGCAGGCTCGAAGGGGCAATGGACGTGGCCGTGCTCGCGGCAGCGGTCGCCGTCGAACTCGGCCAGGCAGGCGTCGATGCCGTCGGCGCTGGTGCCGGACATCAGGCCGACGTACAGCGACGCGGCCATCCGCCTACCGCGTCAGCTGGGCGTAGAAGCGGTCCAGGGTGTCGAGTTGCGCCAGCAACGGCCCGGCGTGCCGGCGGAAGTGCTCGAGCTGATCCTCGGGCACGGGATCCGAGCTGGGGAAGCGGACGGTGAGCGGGTTGCGGTGGACGCCGTTGACCCGGAACTCGTAGTGCAGGTGCGGCCCGGTGGACATGCCGGTGCTGCCGACGTAGCCGATGATGTCGCCCTGCTCGACGTAGCGCCCCACGCTCTGGCCGCGGGCGAAGCCGCTCATGTGCGCATACAGCGTGCTGTAGCGCCCGCCGTGGCGGATCTCGACGGTGTTGCCGTAGCCGCCGTGGCGGCCACGGCGGACGATGCGGCCGTCGCCGGTCGCGCGGATCGGGGTCCCGCGGCGCGCGGCGTAATCGACCCCGTGGTGATTGCGCATGGTGCCGAGTCGCGGGTGGCGCCGCTTGCCGAAGCCCGAGCTGATGCGGGTGAACTTCACCGGCGAGCGCAGGAAGGCCTTGCGCATCGAGGCACCGTCGGGGGCGTAGTACTCGGTGTCGCCGTCGGCGGTGGTGTAGCGCACCGCCCGGTGGATCTGGCCCTGGTTGACGAACTCCGCGGCCAGGATGTCGCCGTTGCGGACGTGCTCGCCGTGCTTGTAGAGGCCCTCGTAGACCACGGTGAAACGGTCGCCCTCGCGGATGTCGAGCACGAAGTCGATGTCCCAGCCGAACATCCCCACGAGGTCCATGATCATGCCGTCGTCGAGCCCGGCCTCGGCACCGGCGCCGAACAGCGAGGTCTCGATCACCCCGCTGGCGTACTCGACCCGCCGCTCCAGCGGCTGCTCGAGGACCCGGGCCGCGAAGTCGTCGCCGTCGCGGACGAACACGGCCTTGTGCTCGGGATCGATCGCGTAGTGCAGGCGTGCCAACCCGCCGTCGGCGTCGAACCCGAGCTCGATCGTGTCGCCCGGATACAGCCGGTTCAGGCGGCGCCCCAGCTCACCCGCCCGGGCCAGCGCGTACACCACCTCGCGCTCGACCCCGGCCGCGCGCAGCATGCGGCCGAGCGAGTCGCCGCGGCGCACCGACAACGTCTGCCACTCGGCCACGCGCTGCGCCGGCTCGACGCCGGTTTCGGGTTGTGGCGGCAGGGTGGCGGGCAGCGGCAGCTCGACGAGCTGCATGCGGGCGGCGGGGACGTCGAGCGGGCCCGGCGAACCGTCAGCCGGCGGCTGGGTCTTGGCCATGACCACGCCGAGCACGGCGCAGCCGATGCCGAGCGCGGTCCAGCGCAGTCCCCAGTGCAGGTTGGGACCGGAGCGGGCGGGCGTGACGATCGGGTTCTTGTAGTCCGTTCTGACTCGGTGGTTCGTTTTCACCGGGGGGTCGCCGCGCTGTGGCTCTCAGACCGCGCTAACGATGCCGGAAGCCGGTGCGGCGGTCAATTCCTTTGGTGAAATGGGCGTTTGCGCCGCTTTTTTCGACCATGGCATGAGCACCCCCGGGGCGGCTGTCCGACCGCCGGCCGCGGGCCCCCCGTCGTGCGCGCCCGGGCCCGGGCGTAGGCGCAGGCGCCACACGCGGGCTACAATCTCGCGCCCCGCCGCGGCGACGCCGGCGGCGGTCTCACCACGGTTTCCGGAGTAGTGGCGCATGGGCGGTGTGGATGCGGACGTGCTCGCGCAGATCCGGCGCGGGGTCGAGGACATCCTGCAGGAGAGCGAGCTGGTCGAGCGGCTCGGCGCCGGCCGCCAGCTGCGGATCAAGGCCGGCTTCGACCCGACCGCGCCGGACCTGCACCTCGGGCACACGGTCCTGATCAACAAGCTGCGCCAGTTCCAGCAGCTCGGACACGAGATCCAGTTCCTGATCGGCGACTTCACCGGCCGGATCGGCGACCCGACCGGCAAGAACGTGACCCGGCAGCCGCTGACCGAGGACGAGGTACGCGCCAACGCCGAGACCTACCGGCAGCAGATCTTCAAGATCCTCGACCCCGAGCGGACCCGGATCGTCTTCAACTCGGAGTGGATGGGGGCGATGGACGCGAGCGGGCTGATCCGCCTGGCCGCGAGCCACACCGTCGCCCGCATGCTCGAGCGCGACGATTTCCACAAGCGCTACAGGGAGAACCGGCCGATCGCCATCCACGAGTTCCTGTATCCGCTGATCCAGGGCTGGGACTCGGTGGTGCTGCAGTCCGACGTCGAGCTCGGTGGCACCGACCAGCGGTTCAACCTGCTGGTGGGGCGTGAGCTGCAGAAGCAGGAGGGCCAGGCGCCGCAGGTCGTGATGACCCTGCCCCTGCTCGAGGGCCTCGACGGGGTGCAGAAGATGTCGAAGTCGCTCGACAACTATGTCGGCATCGACGAGCCCGTCGACAGCATGTTCGGCAAGATCATGTCGATCTCCGACGAGCTGATGTGGCGCTGGTTCGAGCTGCTGAGCCTGCGCACCGAGGCCGAGCTGGAGGCGCTGCGGGGCCAGGCCGCCGAGGGCCGCAACCCGCGCGACATCAAGCTCGAGCTGGCCGACGAGATCTGTGCCCGCTTCCACGGCGCGGAGGCCGCCGCCCGCGCCCGCGAGGGCTTCCTGGCCCAGTTCAGCCAGGGCGCCGAGCCCGAGGACATGCCCGAGTGCGAGGTCGCGGGCCAGGACGCCGAGGGCATCCCGCTGGCGAACCTGCTGAAGGAGGCCGGCCTGACCGGCTCGACCTCCGACGCCCTGCGCATGATCAGCCAGGGCGCGGTGCGGATCGACGGCGAGCGGGTCGGCGATCGCGGGCTGCGGATCCCGCCCGGCTCCACCCACGTCTACCGCGTCGGCAAGCGCCGCTACGCCCGGGTGACCGTGAGCTGAGGGCCGGCCCCGCTATCGCCCCCCGCCGGTTGTTGACGGTCCCCGGGCCGCCTGTATAATGCGCGCCTTCGCCCGCCGGCCGGGCGGCCCGGAAACGGGCCTCGAACCGGTCCGGGTGTTGACGAAATCGCGGGCCGGGCGTACAGTTCGCAGGCTCGGCGGGGCGCGCGAATGCGCGGGCTCGCAGATCTTTAAAAACACGGATCAAGTGACTTGTGTGGGCGCTTGCATCGGGGAATTGCGGTACGCAATCGATCCGATGAGAAGTGTCCTGAAACAAGAGTTTCAGGTTCACGACTCGTCAATTGAATTAGCAGTCCTTCGGGATTGCGAAACTTTTCAAGTGAAGAGTTTGATCCTGGCTCAGATTGAACGCTGGCGGCATGCTTAAGACATGCAAGTCGAACGGTAACGGGCCCTTCGGGGTGCCGACGAGTGGCGGACGGGTGAGTAATGCATCGGAATCTGCCCAGTAGCGGGGGATAACCCGGGGAAACTCGGGCTAATACCGCATACGCCCTACGGGGGAAAGCGGGGGACCTTCGGGCCTCGCACTATTGGATGAGCCGATGTCCGATTAGCTTGTTGGTGGGGTAACGGCCTACCAAGGCGACGATCGGTAGCTGGTCTGAGAGGATGATCAGCCACACTGGGACTGAGACACGGCCCAGACTCCTACGGGAGGCAGCAGTGGGGAATCTTGGACAATGGGCGCAAGCCTGATCCAGCCACGCCGCGTGAGTGATGAAGGCCTTCGGGTTGTAAAGCTCTGTCGGGAGGGAAGAATTTTGACGGTA
>JAWWAE010000041.1:0-14565 GCA_033721835.1 Halofilum sp. (in: g-proteobacteria)
CCCTGGCCGCGTACCTGCTCTATGTAAACGACATCATCGACGCCGACCAGGAGATGAACCAGGACACCCTGCCCCGGGTGACCATGCCGAACGAGGGCGGATTCCACCGCAAGCAGCGACCCGAGTTTCCACGCCACGAGCCCTGCATGGAGAATTGCCGCGATGACGTCACCATCATCGGTCGCGCGACCGATATCGGCGTCACGCCCGAAGAGGAAACGCCGCAGGATGAGGCGGATATGAACGGGGCGGACGCCGGCGACAGTGACGATTCGGGGAGCCAGCTTGCCGGCGATCCGGAGGTCGGGCACCGGGTATTCCGCCAGTGCGCCGGTTGCCACACGATCGAGGCCGGCGAGGCCCACCGCATGGGACCGAACCTGCATGACGTCGTGGGTCGGGAATCCGGTGGTGCCGAGGGCTTCGGAGGCTACTCCGAGGCGATGAAGGAATCCGATGTCGTCTGGAACGCCGAAAGCCTGAAGCAGTACCTGGCGGATCCGCAGGGCTTCATGCCCGGCACCCGCATGCCGTTCAACGGCATCAAGGACGAGCAGGCCCTGCGCGACCTCATCGCCTACCTGCAGGCCAACTCCTCCTGAGCTTCCCGCCGCGGTCGCGCCGTCAGGACTGGCCCTGCCGCTCGGAGGGGCCGGCGCAGAACAGGCGATAGAGCACCGTCACCACCTCGCGCACCTCGTCGTTGGCGAGCGAGTAGTAGATGTGCTTGCCCTTGCGCCGGGTGGTGACGAATTCCTGGGCCCGCAGCCTGGCTAGTTGCTGCGACACGATCGGCTGCGATGCATCGAGCATCTGCACCAGCTCGGAAACCGAGCGCTCACCCTCGACCAGCATGCACAGGATCATCAGCCGGCCCTCATGGGCCAGCGCCTTCAGGAGGCGCGCCGCCTCCCGCGCATGCTCGGCCATCTCTGCGGCCCCGGCCGCGGCCTCGGGGCCGGGGGAGCCCCTTTGCGCAGTCTGCATGGTTACCGTCCCATCGGCCATTGACGGGCCGACGGCGCCCCGTCAGTCAGGGGCGGAGGATACGCTACCATGGCCAAATGCTGGCATGGAATGAGGGGCTGATGATTTCCGGCTATATGGTTATATGACGGGCGATCCCCCGACGCACACCGGCCCCTCCTGGCGGCGGCCGGCGGGACCGGGGCGGGGATGCCCGAACCGGCCCTCCGCCGCCGCGCCCCCGCCTTCGCGCGGCCCTGCATGGGCAACCGCGAGGACCCTAGAGCGGCAGTTCGGCCCGGATCGCCTCGATGCCGGCGCGGGCGCAGGCATCGTCGTCCTCGCCGCTCGGCGCCCCCGAGACGCCTACCGCGCCGACCATGCGCCCACCGGCCTCGACCAGGACCCCGCCGCCCAGCATGAGTGCGCCGGTGATGTCGCGGGCGCCCGCCTGCGGCGTGCCGGACCTGGTATTGGCGACCAGCTCGGTGGTGTCGGTGCGGAAGCTCACGGCCGTCCATGCCTTGCGCCGGGACGTGTCCGGGGTGTGCGGGCCCGCGTAGCGGTCGCGCAGCATCGCCTGCTGGACACCGAAGCGGTCGACCACCGAGACCGCCACCTGGAAGTCGCGTTCGCGACAGGCGTCCAGGGTCTCGCGCGCGAGCCGGAACGCCAGATCCGGGGCCAGCAACCGGAATTCGACCAGCCCTTCGGCCGCCTGCGCCGGCCCCCGGGGCAGGCCGATGGCCAGTACGAGCATGACGAGCAGCAGTCCAAGACGTCTCATGACGAGTCCTCCTCGTGGATCGTGGGGGTGAGTCGCTCCAGCATCCCGCCGAGCATCCACCAGAACACCTCTTCGCCGGGGTAGCCGGTGATGCGGTCGATCTCCTGCCCGTCCTCGACGAGCACGAACGTGGGGGTGTAGCGGATGGCGCCATCGAGTTCGATCTCGGGTGCCGGGTCGTGGATGTCGACCCGCCGCAGCGGTGCGATGGCGGCCTCCTCGGTCATCGGGTAGACGGCGCCGACGTCCTCCTCCCACTCCTTGCAGTAGGGGCACCCGTCCTCGCGGAACATGACCAGCTCAGCGGCCCCGGCGGGGCCCGCCGGGGCGGTGAGCGACCAGGCGAGGCTCAACAGCGGCAGCAGGAGCAAGCGTCGAGCGGACATTGCCGGTTCCCAGGGCGGCACACCGAAACAACCGTGCCGGGGGCGGGTGGCGGCAGGTCAGGGCACCGCCAGCCCGACCCGCTCACATAGGATTATACATATGTCTACC
Organism: Halofilum sp. (in: g-proteobacteria); assembly: GCA_033721835.1. GTDB lineage: Bacteria > Pseudomonadota > Gammaproteobacteria > XJ16 > Halofilaceae > Halofilum. The sequence continues at coordinate 2,249 of JAWWAE010000041.1, forward strand.
CGGGCACAACCCCGTACTGGCCTGCCAGCGGCGGAGCGGGCGTCGGCGGCTCCCGCCCTACCAGCCGGTAGCCTGGGCCACACCCTGGCCGATGTCGGTCGGCGACTTGACGGTCGTCACGCCGGCCTTCTCCAGCGCGGCGTACTTCTCTGCCGCCGTGCCCTTGCCGCCGGCGATGATGGCGCCGGCATGGCCCATGCGCTTGCCCTTGGGCGCAGACACGCCGGCGATGTACGACACGACCGGCTTCGAGACGTTCGACTGGATGAACTCGGCGGCCTCCTCCTCGGCCGTGCCGCCGATCTCTCCGATCATGACGATGGCCTCGGTCTCGGGGTCGGCCTCGAACAGCTCCAGGGCATCGATGAAGCTGGTGCCCGGGATCGGGTCACCGCCGATGCCGATGCACGTCGTCTGGCCATAGCCCGGGTCGGTCGTCTGCTTGACCGCCTCGTAGGTGAGGGTGCCCGAACGCGAGACCACGCCGACCTTGCCGGGCTTGTGGATCTCCCCGGGCATGATGCCGATCTTGCACTCGCCCGGCGTGATGATGCCCGGGCAGTTCGGGCCGATCAGGCGCGCATCGGTCTGGTCGAGGTAGGCCTTGGCCTGCAGCATGTCGAGGGTGGGTATACCCTCGGTGATGCACACGATCAGCTTGATCCCTGCATCGGCGGCCTCGACGATCGAGTCCTTGCAGAAGGCTGCGGGCACGTAGATCACGCTTGCCTCGGCGCCGGTCTCGGCAACCGCCTCGGCGACGGTGTTGAATACCGGCAGGTCCAGGTGCCGGGTACCTCCCTTCCCGGGGGTCACCCCGCCGACCATACGCGTGCCGTAGGCGATCGACTGTTCACAGTGGAACGTGCCCTGCTTGCCGGTGAACCCCTGACAGATGACCTTGGTGTTCTTGTTGACGAGAACCGACATGATTACTTGTCCTCCGCGGCGGCGATGGCGCGCTTGGCGCCGTCGGTGAGATCCTTTGCAGCGATCACGTTGAACGAGGACTGGTTCAGGATCTGCGCACCCTTGTCCGCATTGTTGCCCTCGAGCCGGACGATCACCGGCAGCTCCAGACCGACCTGTTCGACGGCGGAGACGATACCCTCGGCAATGAGGTCGCAGCGGACGATGCCACCGAAGATGTTGACCAGGATGGCCTTGACGTTCTCATCGGAGACGATGATCTTGAAGGCCTCGGCAACGCGTTCAGCCGTGGCTCCCCCACCGACATCGAGAAAGTTCGCCGGCTCGCCGCCGTGCAGCTTGACCACATCCATGGTTGCCATGGCGAGCCCGGCCCCGTTGACCATGCAGCCAATGTTCCCCTCGAGCGCGATATAGTTGAGGTCCCATTCCTTGGCACGATTTTCACGCTCGTCTTCCTGCGAGGAGTCACGCAATTCCGCGACGTCGGAGTGGCGGTAGAGGGCGTTGTCATCGACGTTGATCTTGGCATCGAGGCAGATTAGATCACCCTTGCCGGTGATCACGAGCGGATTCACCTCGACCAGGCTGAGGTCCTTTTCGACGAACAGTCGTCCCAGCCCCGTCAGCAGCTTGCCGAACTGCTTGATCTGGTCGCCGCTGAGCCCGAGCCCGAACGCCAGCTGCCGGCACTGATAGGGCATCACCCCGAGCATGGGGTGCACGACTACTCGACGAATCTTGTCCGGGGTCTCGGCGGCGACCTTCTCGATCTCCACGCCGCCCTCGGTCGAGGCCATGATCACCACCCGTTGGGAGGCGCGATCGATCACGGCCCCCAGGTAGAGCTCGCTGGAGATATCGCTCGTCTCCTCCACCAGCACGCGCCGCACCGGCTGCCCCCTGGCGTCGGTCTGGTAGGTAACCAGGTTGGTCCCGAGCATGCGCCCGGCGGCCTCGGTGGCCTCGCTCGAGTTGGCAACCAGTTCGACACCGCCCGCCTTCCCGCGTCCGCCGGCATGGACCTGGGCCTTGACGATCCACTTCGAGCCCGCGAGATCGGCAATGGCGCTGGAGGCCTCCGACTTCTCGCGGATGACGATGCCGTTGGGCACCGGCATCCCGTACTGGCGAAACAGCTGCTTCGCCTGATATTCGTGCAGATTCATCGCGGGCTCTCCCTTCGAGAATTGTTGTTGGCCAGTTGCGAGTTCACTGTTCCCGTTCTCTTGCAGGTGGTTCGGGTCGACCTCGCAAAGACGCCAAGGCGCACAGGACGCGAAGAGGGCAAAACGGTATAGGCGTCAGCATCGATCAACGGTCCCAGTGCGCAGTGTCCTGATTCCATGTCTCTTTCGTGTTCAATCTCACAGAATCGTCGAAAGTCTACCGTACGTGTTCCCTTGTTTCCTTCGCGCTCTTTGCGTCTTGGCGCCTTTGCGAGAGTCTTCTTGATCGGCCTTCCGATTCGCAGCTACTTCTTCTTGCGCGGCGGCGGGATGTGGATCGGTCGGCCGTCCACGGCCAATGCTGCCTCGTGGATGGCCTCGGACAGTGTCGGGTGCGCGAACACGGTTCGCATGATGTCCTCGGCGGAGGCGTCGAACTCCATCGCCAGTACCGCCTGGCCAATGAGCTCCGAGGCCTGTGGGCCGACGATGTGTACGCCGAGTACGCGGTCGGTCTTCGCGTCGGCGATCACCTTCACCAGCCCGTCCGTGTCGTGCATGGCCTTTGCGCGGCCGCTGGCGAGGAACGGGAAGGTGCCGCTGCGATATTCGGTGCCGGCATGCTTGAGCTCTTGCTCGGTCTGACCCACCCAGGCGATCTCGGGGTGCGTATAGATCACCCACGGGATGGCGTCGTAGTTCACATGGCTGCGCTGGCCCGCGAGTCGCTCGGCGACCACGATGCCTTCCTCCGAGCCCTTGTGCGCAAGCATGGGTCCACGGACCGCATCGCCAATGGCATGGACGCCCGGCAGGCTGGTCTCACAGCCGCCATCGACATGAATCCTACCGCCCTCGTCAATCTCGAGCTGGACGTTGCTGGCTGCGATGCCATCCGTGTTCGGCCGCCGGCCGACCGCAACGATCAGGCGATCTACCGTCAGCGTGTGCTTGCCCTTGTTGTCTTCGTACTCGATCTCGACGGTCTTGTTCTTGCTGCCCTTGACCTTGGTGGACAGCACCCGTGTGCCCAGCCTGATGTCGAGGCCCTGCTTCTGGAAGCACTTGAACGCCGCCTTCGAGACCTCCTGGTCGCAGGGTGCGAGGAAAGTGTCCATTGCCTCGAGTACCGTCACTTCCGCACCGAGCCGAGCCCAGACGCTTCCCATCTCCAGCCCGATGACGCCTGCACCGATCACCCCGAGCCGCTTCGGGCACTCCTCCCAATCCAGTGCGCCGGCCGAGTCGACGATCACGTCCTCGTGCAGCGGGGCGGCCCCGATCTCGATCGGTACCGAACCGCAGGCCAGCACGACATTCTTCGCCTCGACCTCGTAGGCCTCGCCCGAGTGCGGCGTGACCTTCACCGAGTTGGTCCCGGTCAACTGTCCCTTCCCGGCCAGCCATTCGACCTTGTTGGCCTTGAACAGGCCCTCGATGCCCTTGGTCAACTCGCCGACCGTTTTGTCCTTGTTCTTGATCATGGTCGGGACGTCGGCCTCGACGCCCTTGCACTTGATTCCGTACTGGTCGGCCGAGTCCCGCATGACCGAAAAGTGATGCGAACTCTCGAGCAGCTCCTTCGATGGGATGCATCCGACGTTGAGGCAAGTCCCGCCGAGTGCAGGCTTGTTCTGCTTGTTGACCCAGTTGTCGACACAGGCGGTATTGAATCCCAGCTGTGCCAGCCGGATCGCACAGACATATCCCGCCGGTCCACCGCCGACAACAACTGCATCAAAGGACTTGGCCATCGAATCTCTCCATGATGGGAACATCGAAGAACCGCGAATGGACGCGAATGAACGCGAATAGTGCGGAACTTCAGGAACGAATCAGCCGGTTATCCGGTCTTCTTTCAGATCGCACGATGCGAATGGGGAATGGAATTCGCGAAATGCACGAACGGCACCTGGACCGGCGATGCCACATTCGCGTTCATCCGCGCTCATTCGCGGTTGATTTACCTATATGTCCAGCAGCAGGCGTGCCGGGTCCTCGAGCAACTGCTTGATCGCGACCAGAAACTGCACGGAATCCTTGCCGTCCACGATGCGGTGATCATAGGACAGCGCAACATACATCATCGGCCGGATCACCACCGCGCCATTCTCCGCCACCGGGCGTTCCTGGATGGCGTGCATACCGAGGATCGCGCTCTGAGGCATGTTCAGGATCGGCGTCGAGACCAGTGAGCCGAACACGCCGCCGTTGGTGATCGTGAACGTGCCGCCGGTCATCTCATCGATGCCGATCTTGCCCTCCTGCGCGCGGCCCCCGAAATCGCGGATCTGGCGCTCGATCTCGGCCATGGGCAGCGTCTCCGCATCGCGCAGGATCGGGACCACCAGGCCGCGTTCCGAGGACACGGCGATGCCGATGTCGCAGTAGCCGTGGTAGACGATGTCAGTGCCATCGATGGAGGCGTTGATGTCCGGGAATCGTTTCAGCGCCTCGGCAGCCGCGGTGACAAAGAAGCTCATGAATCCGAGCTTCGTGCCGTGCGTCTTCTCGAAGCGGTCCTTGTAGCGCGCACGGAGGTCCATGACCGGCTGCATGTTGACCTCGTTGAAGGTGGTCAGCATGGCCGTCTGCTGCGTCGCCTGCAGCAATCGTTCCGCGATCCGGGCGCGCAGGCGCGTCATCGGCACCCGCTTTTCCGGCCGGTCCCCGGGCTCGTAGCGGACGCCGGCCCGCTCGGCGGTCTTCTCCGGCGAGGGCGCCTTGGCCTCGCTCGCCGGCGCCGACTCGGCCGTCGGCTTCTCCTTCTCCTTCTCCGCAGTCGCCTGCTTCTTGCCACCGCTGTCGATGTGTTTCAGCACATCTTCCTTGGTGATACGACCATCCTTGCCGCTGCCGGTGATGGCGTCGGGGTCGAGATTGTGCTCGGCAATCAGCTTGCGCGCAGCCGGCCCCATCTTGGCGTCGCTGGTGTCCTTCGACTCGTCTTCGCCTGCAGCCGACTCGCCCTGCGATTCGGATTTGGAGTCGGAGGCCTTTTCATCATCCTCCCCCTCGCTGTCGTCCGCGGCAGCCGCGCCCTCGCTCACGCGGCCGAGGACGGCATCGGCGGTCACCACCGCGCCCTCGTCCTCGAGGATCTCCTCGAGCACGCCGTCGGCGGGCGCGGGTACCTCGAGCACCACCTTGTCCGTCTCGAGTTCGACCAGCACCTCGTCGCGCTGGACACTATCGCCTTTCTTCTTGGACCAGGCCGCGACCGTGGCATCCGAGACCGATTCGGGCAACTGGGGGACGACGATGTCGGTGCTCATGCGTGACTTCCTTTATTGGCCGTTATTGATGCTTGCGATGGACTGTCTCACGACTTGCCGGCGATGCCGAGCGCGTCCGCGACGAGCTCCTCCTGCTGGCGTGCGTGTCGGCTGAAGTATCCGACCGCGGGAGACGCGGAAGCCGGGCGACCGGCAAACCGGAGATTGCCCTCGCCGACGACGCGTTCCATGCGGTGCCGCATGCTGTACCAGGCGCCCTGGTTGCGTGGTTCCTCCTGACACCAGATGTATTCCTTGCCATTGGCGTATGCGCCGACCACCTCGCGCAGGGCTTCGTACGGGAACGGGTAGAGCTGTTCGATGCGCAGCAGGGCGACGTCGTCAATCTCCTGCTCGCGCCGTTTGCTCAGCAGGTCGTAGTAGACCTTGCCACTGCACATCACCACCCGCTTGACCTTCTTCGGGTCGAGGTCGTCGATCTCGCCGATCACGGTGTGGAAGTGACCGCCCGAAAGGTCGTCCAGAGAGGATGTCGCCATCTTGTGCCGCAGCAGGCTCTTTGGCGTCATCACGATCAGCGGCTTGCGGTAGGGCCGCAGCATCTGCCGGCGCAGCATGTGAAAGGCCTGCGCGGGCGTGGTCGGCATGCACACCTGGATGTTGTAGTCGCCGCGCTGGTGCTCGGCGCACATCTGCAGGAAGCGCTCCAGTCGGGCCGACGAGTGCTCGGGGCCCTGTCCCTCCTGGCCGTGCGGCAGGAACAGCGTCAGGCCGCACAGGCGGCCCCACTTCGCTTCGCCGGAGGTGATGAACTGGTCGATGACGACCTGCGCGCCGTTGGCGAAGTCGCCAAACTGGGCCTCCCAGATGGTCAGCGTGTGCGGATCGGCGGTGGCGTAGCCGTACTCGAACGCCATCACCGCTTCCTCGGACAACAGCGAGTCGATGACCAGGAAGTTCGCCTGGTCGTCCGCGACGTTGCGCAGCGGCACATGGCTGCTGCCGTCCTTCTGGTTGTGGAGCACCGAGTGGCGATGGAAGAAGGTGCCGCGGCCCGAGTCCTGTCCGGTCAGACGCACTGCGTAGCCCTCGGTTACCAGGCTCGCGTACGCCATGGTCTCGCCGTAGCCCCAGTCCAGGCCGAGCGCCCCCGCGGTCATCTTGCGCCGGTCGTCCATGATCTTGGCGACCCGCTTGTGCAATTCGAAAGCCTCGGGCAGCTGCTCGAGGCGCTCCCACAGCTGCTTCAGACGTTCCTTCGAAACCGTGGTGTCGACGGGGTCGTCCCAGCGGGCACCGATGTAGGGGCTCCAGTCGACGGTGAACTCGTTGACGAAGTTCTTGTCGGCGATGATGTTCGGGGTCACCGTGTCGCCCGCGTCCATGTGCTCGCGGTACTCCTGAACCATCTGGTCTGCAGCGTCCTTTCCGACCACCTCTTCTTCGGTGAGCCGCTTGGCGTACAGCTCGCGGGTGGTGGGCAGACTCTTGATCTTCTTGTACATCATCGGTTGGGTGGCAGCGGGCTCGTCGGCCTCGTTGTGTCCGTGCCGGCGATAGCACACCAGGTCGATGACCACGTCCTTCTGGAAATGATTGCGGTAGTCGACCGCGATCTGGGTGACCAGCAGCACCGCCTCCGGATCGTCGCCGTTTACGTGAAAGATCGGCGCATTGACCATCTTGGCGACGTCAGTGCAGTAGAGCGACGAGCGGGTATCGAGCTTGTTGCTGGTGGTGAAGCCGATCTGGTTGTTGATCACCACGTGCACGGTACCCTTGGTGGAGAACCCGCGCGCGTGTGACAGCGCGAATGTCTCCATCACGACGCCCTGGCCGGCCATTGCAGCATCGCCGTGGATCGAGATCGGGAGGACCTTGTTTCCGTTGCGGTCCTGGTGCCGGTCCTGGCGTGATCGGGTCGAGCCCTCGATCACCGGCGACACGATCTCCAGGTGCGACGGGTTGAACCCGAGTGCCAGGTGCACGACCCCGTGGTCCGTCTTGTAATCCGACGAGAAGCCCTGGTGGTACTTGACGTCGCCCGCAGACAGCGAGTTGTCGTCGCGGCCCTCGAATTCCTGGAACAGGTCCGCCGGTTTCTTGCCGAGGATGTTCACAAGCACATTGAGGCGCCCTCGGTGCGCCATGCCCAGCACGATCTCGCGCGCGCCCTGTTCGCCGGCCCGCTCGATGGTCTCGTTCAGCAGTGGGATCAACGACTCGCCGCCCTCGAGGGAGAACCGCTTCTGGCCGACGTACTTCGAATGCATGTAGCGCTCGATGCCCTCGGCGGCGGTCAGCCGTTCCAGCAGCCACTTGCGGCGCTCCGGCGACAGGTCGGGGCTCGAACGCGGGGTCTCGAGCCGGTTCTGCAGCCACCGCTTTTCCGCGGTGTCGGCGATGTGCATGTACTCGGCGCCGATCGACCCGCAGTACGTCTGCTGCAGGATCTCTAGGATCTGCCGCAGCGGCGCCTCGTTCACGCCATGCAGCGAGCCGGTATTGAATACGGTGTCGAGGTCAGCCTTGCTCAACTCGTGCGCCTCGAGCTTGAGCTCGTCGATCTCGGGCACGTCCCAGCGATCCAGCGGATCCACCTTGGCGTGGCGATGGCCGCGGAAGCGGTAGGCGTTGATCAGCTGCAGGACCCGGATCTGCTTGCGCTCGTGCTCGGCGCCGCGCGATTCGGCGGGCGCCATCCGGGCGAGGCCGCCCTGCGAACGGAAGCGGTAGAACTGGGCGCGGATCTGCGATGGCGGCACGTCCGGGCTGGTGACGCCGTCGACCTGCGGCAGCCGGTCGAAGTAGCGCCGCCACTCGTCGCTGACGCTGGCGGGGTCGCGCAGATAGGCCTCGTAGATCTCCTCGAGGTAATCGACATTGCCTCCGTCGAGCAGCGAGGTGCTCCAGAGGGCCTGCATCGTGGATGATTCGCTCATGTCTGCATCCCGCGGGCGCACGGTGCCCTCAGGGCCACCGGCAAACAGGGAACGGGGCCGTACGACGTGGGTGCCGTCGGCGGGAAAGGGGCCGCGAGGGGCTGGCCCGGGCGATTATGGGCGGTTGGGGACAAGCGCCTCTTCACGCAGATCGGTCAGTGCCGGGTGTCTGGCGGCACGCTGCCCGCAGGGGGCGTGGCCGCAAACTGAATCATTGAATCGTGTCGCGTCGCCGATTGCAAGGCAAGCCGCGGCCGCGGGCCTCCGCCAGGCGCCGCTCGTCGTTGCGCGCAGCCACCGTGGCCGGGCCGCGGCCGGGGGCGGCCGCCGCCTCACTCGCGCTGATACCTCCGCTTCCACTCGCCATACGGCATGCCATAGACGATCTCGCGTGCGCTCTCGTAATCCAGCTCGACGCCGCGCTCTTCGGCCGCGGCCCGGTACCACTTCGACAGGCAGTTGCGGCAGAAGCCGGCCAGATTCATCAAATCGATGTTCTGTACGTCGCTGCGCTCGCGCAGGTGTTCCACCAGCGCGCGGAAGGCCGCGGCCTCGATCTCGGTTCGGGTCTGCTGGTCCATCGACGAAACCTCCTGCGGTATCCGCCCCCACTATGGCATGTTGGCCGCGCTCGTTATAAGTTGCGTGGCCGTGCCGCTGTAGTGAAGGGTCGCGCGACATGACCCAGCTCGTCGCCATGCTGGTACTGGCCGCCGTCGGCTGGTGGTGGTGGGACTCGATGCAGGCACGCGAGGCGGCGGTCGCCGCCGCCCGCCGCGCCTGCCGGACCTTCTCCACCCAGTTGCTCGACGACAGCGTGGTGCTGCGGCGGATTCGCCTGCGGCGCCATCGCGGTGGCCTCGGCCTGCTGCGGATGTACACCTTCGAGTTCACGCGCGAGGGCGACGAGCGGCGCAATGGCTATGCCTCGGTGCTCGGCCGGCGGGTGCTCGACGTCCACCTCGACGACCTCGACGCCGACACCCCGCCGCCGCCGGGGCGGACGCTGCACTGACCTGTCCAAGGGAGGAAGCCCATGTCCGAATGCCCCTGCGGGTCCGGCCGGTCCCAGGCCCAATGCTGCGGTCCCTTGATCGACGGCGAGGCCGAGCCGACGACGGCGGAGGCCCTGATGCGGGCCCGCTACACGGCGCATACCCGGGCCGAGATCGACTACATCGTGCGCACCCCCGACGCGGCCGGGCGCGACGACATCGACCGCGAGGCGACCCGGCGCTGGGCCGAGCGGGCCGAGTGGCTCGGGCTCGAGCTGTTGCGGACCGAGGCCGGTGGCCCCGACGACGCGACCGGCACGGTCGAGTTCGTGGCCCACTTCCGCGAGCGAGGCGAGCGCCGGCGGCACCACGAGGTGGCCGAGTTCCGCCGCGATCCCGAGGGCCGCTGGCGCTTCGTCGACGGCCAGGCGCCGCAGCCGGCCACGGTCCGCCGGGCCGCGCCGCGGGTGGGCCGCAACGATCCGTGTCCCTGCGGCAGTGGCCGCAAGTACAAGAAATGCTGCGGGGCCGCCGTTTGACGCCGATCAAGGCCGTGCCCCACCCGGGCGCCCATACTGCTTCCGAGTGACAACCGGAGCAGTGCCATGGTCAGGAACATCCTGGTACCGATCGACGGATCGATCCATGCCCAGCGGGCGCTCGAGCTGGCCGCCGACCTGGCCGCCCGCCACGAGGCGCGACTGCACGTGATGCACGTGCTGCTGCGGGGCGACGTGCCCGAGGAGCTCCGCGCCCTGTCGGAGCGCAAGGATGAACGCGAGCCGGCGATCGCCATCGGCGCGGGCTTCGTCGACGCGTCCTTGCCGGCCGAGGTGCTCAAGGACATCGCGACGCAGCTCCTGGAACGCGCGGAGGCGACCGCGCGGGAGCATGGCGCCGGCGCCGTCGAGACCAGCTGGCACGAGGGTGATCCGGCGCGCGCGATCCTCGAGCAGGCGCGGGAGCAGGGCGCAGACATGATCGTCATGGGCTCGCGGGGCCTCAGCGATCTCGAGGGACTGGTGGTGGGCAGCGTCTCGCACAAGATCGCCCACCTGTTCGAGGGCAGCGTCGTCAGCGTCAGGTAGCGACCGCCGTCGCCGTCGTCGGCCCGCGGCTCGGGCGGTCGCTCAGGGCGCCCGACCGGGATAGATGTCGAATCGGGTGGAGCGGCCCTCGACCGCGCCGCTCGGTGCCGGCCCGGCCATCGGGGCCGCGCCGCGCGGGCGCTTGACTACCACCCGGCGGGTGGCCGCGTTCAGGGCGGCGGCCAGCAGGGCGTCCGCGTCGGCATCGTCGCCGACCAGCTCGCGGAACAGCCGCATCTCCTTCCGCACCGCGGCCCCCTTGCGTCGCGGCGGGTGCATCGGGTCGACCAGCACCACCTCGGCCCGGGCCCCGGCCAGCGCCGCGCGCGCGTCGGCGATTCGCAGTCGCATGCGGGCGGCGATCGACGCCGTGGCGGGGTCGGCCACCGCCCGCCGCAGGCCGTCCCGCAGCAGGGCGGCAACCACCGGCTGGCGTTCGATCAGCGTGACCTCGCAGCCGAGCGCCGCCAGGACGAACGCATCGCGGCCGAGCCCGGCGGTCGCGTCGATCACCGTGGGCGGGGACTCGCGCCGGACCCCGGCGGCGCGGGCCAGCGCCTCGTCGCGCACGCCGCTGTGGCGGCCGCGCCAGCCGGTGCGCCCGCGGCCGAACTCGGCCCGGACCGGACCCGGCGCCCCGGCTCCCGATGCCTGCAGTTCCAGGTGTGCCCCGGTCCGCCGCAGGATCAGCCAGCCCGGCTCGGTCGGCTCCGCGGCGTCCAGGTCGATGCCGAGCTCGGCGGCCAGCGCCGCGGCCTCGGCGGCATGCGCCCTCTCGGTGCAGACGAGCAGCAGCCGGCGGGGATAAGCTGCGCTCACGCCGTCACCCGACCCGCCGCGAGAGCTGCCCGTGCCGACCGCGCCCGACAACCCGCTGCGCCTGCGCCTGCGCGTCGCCGTCAAGCTGCTGGCCGCCGCCGGCCTGCTGGCGGCGGCGGTGGTGCCGCTCGGCTATTTCGGCGGCGGCGCCGGGCCAGCCTTCCCGGACCAGCGGCGGGTCGAGGTCGGCGACCTTGCCCCGGGCCAGGCGCGGCGCCTCGACTGGGACGGCCGGCCGGTGATCGTCCTGCGCCGGGGCGGCGACCAAGGCGGCTGGTTCGTCGCCCTGGCCAGCGGCACCGCGATGGGCTGCCCGGTGGTCTGGGAGCCGGCGCGGGCCCGTTTCGTCGAGCCCTGCAGCGGGGCCCGCTACGACCCCGAGGGTCGGCCGATCGATGCGCCGGGCCTGGCGCCGCTGCGCGTGCCGCCGCACCACTTCGAGGCCGAGGGCCGGCTGGTGCTGGGTCGTGAGTGACCCGCGGGTGCGGCGCGCGCGGGCGCCGCAGTCGCCTGGATTCCCCGCAGCCGGCGGCCGCTCCCACGCGTCCGCCCGGCGCCGATTGCGGCCCCGGGGTGGCTGTCCCCCACCGGCAACCCGCGTCACCCGTTTTCCGGCGCCTGCTGGTCGAGGCGCCGCTCCAATCGCTGCAAGCGACGCTCCAGTTCTGCCTGCGCCCGCGCCAGTGCCTGCAGCACGCGGTCGAGCTGCTCCTGCTCCATCTGCAGGCGCATGATCCACTCCTCGGCGGCCGCCAGCCGGTCCTCCCGGCTCACGCGCCGGGCCCCGCCACCGCGTTGCGCGGCGTGCCCGCCCGCCAGGCCTCGATGTTGGCCGCGACCTGCTCGACCAGGCGCTGGCGGGCCGCCTGCGTGCCCCAGGCCGAATGCGGGGTGACGATCAGGTTGGGGATGTCGCCGGCCAGCAGCACGTTGCCCTCGCGCGGCGGTTCGGCGGTCAGGACGTCGATGCCGGCGCCGGCGATCGTGCCCGCGCGCAGCGCCTCTTCCAGCGCGGCCTCGTCGACGATGCCCCCGCGGGCGGTGTTGATCAGGAAGGCCGAGGGCTTCATCGCCCGCAGCTCGGCGGTACCGATCAGGCCGCGGGTCTCCTCGGTCAGCGGGCAGTGCAGCGAGATCG
>JAWWAE010000042.1:0-14167 GCA_033721835.1 Halofilum sp. (in: g-proteobacteria)
GGTGGCAGCGGCTCCGGCAAGAGCACCCTGCTGCGCTGCATCAACCTGCTCGAGGTGCCGAACGAGGGCAGCATCCGGATCGACGGCGAGGAGCTCGCTCTGCAGCGGCACCGCGACGGGGCGCTGCATCCCGTCGACCGCAGGCAGATCACCCGCATGCGTGCACGTCTCGGGTTCGTGTTCCAGAACTTCAACTTGTGGCCGCACATGTCGATCCTGCGCAACGTCACCGAGGGCCCGATCCACGTGCTCGGGCTGTCGAAGGACGAGGCGGTGGCACGCGCCGAGGAAACGCTGGCCAAGGTCGGGCTGGCCGACAAGCGCGACGCCTGGCCCGCCCAGCTCTCCGGCGGACAGCAGCAGCGGGTTGCCATTGCCCGCGCGCTGGCAATGGAGCCGCGCGTGATGCTGTTCGACGAGCCGACCTCGGCCCTGGACCCGGAGCTGGTCGGCGAGGTGCTGGAGGTCATGCGCGGCCTCGCCGAGGAAGGCCGCACCATGGTGATCGTCACGCACGAGATGCGGTTCGCGCGCGACGTCTGCTCCGAGGTGGTGTTCCTGGCCAACGGTTGCGTCGAGGAGTGCGGCCCCCCCGAGCGCGTGTTCACGAACCCCGAATCCGCTCGGCTGCGCCAGTTTCTTTCACGGCAACTCGGCGAGGCCGCCTGATCGCCAAGCGGCGCTCGGGTCTCGCCAATGACAACAAGCGGCGGCAACGCCGCAACCAGGAGGCGGAATGATGAAGATCTTCAGGCAAGTCATCGCGGGCGCGGCATTTGTCGCGGTACTGTTTTCGGGCCCCGCCATGGCCGAGAAGCTGCGCATCGGCACCGAGGGCGCCTATCCGCCCTTCAACCAGATCGGGCCCGACGGCGAGCTGCAGGGCTTCGACATCGACATCGCCAAGGCCCTGTGCGAGGAAATGAACCGTGATTGCGTGTTCGTCACCCAGGACTGGGACGGCATCATCCCGGGCCTGCTGGCGAACAAGTACGACGCGATCATCGCCTCGATGTCGATCACGCCCGAGCGCGACAAGGCGGTGGATTTCACCAACCGCTACTACTCGAACAAGCTGCGCTTCGTGGCCAAGAAGTCGAGCAACATCAAGCCGACCAAGGAGAGTCTGAAGGGCAAGACCGTGGGCGCCCAGCGCGCGACCATCTCCTCGCAGTGGCTGAAGGAGAACATGGGCGACATCGTCGACATCAAGCTCTATGACACGCAGGAAAACGCGTTCCTCGATCTCGATACGGGGCGCGCCGACGCGGTGCTGGCCGACATGCTGGTGGCCTACGAGTGGCTCAACTCGGATGCCGGCAAGCAGTTCGAGTTCAAGGGCGAGGCCGTTTACAGCGGCGACAAGATCGCGATTGCCGTACGCGAGGGCAATCAGAAGCTGGTCAGGGAGTTCAACAAGGCGATCAAGGCGATCCGCGAGGACGGCACCTACGCCAAGATCAATGCCAAGTACTTCCCGTTCGACATCTACTGACGGGTGACCGGGCCGGCGGCCGCAGGCCGTCGGCCCACTTCTCCTGCCAATGATCGATCTGCACGGCTTCGGCGCACAGCTCCTCTCGGGGGCCCTGATCACGCTCGAGCTCGGCGTGCTCTCCATGGCAGTCGCCATCCTGCTCGGCCTCGTGTTTGCCCCGATGAAGGTGGCCCCGCTCGCGCCGCTGCGCTGGGTCGCGACCGCCTACACAACCGTGGTGCGCGGCCTGCCGGAACTGCTGGTGATCCTGCTGGTGTACTTCGGTGCCTCGCGCGTACTCGGCGGCTTCCTGGAATCCATCGGCCAGGGTGGCGCATTTGAACTGAGCCCGTTCGCAGCCGGCATGATCGCGCTCGGCTTCGCCTATGGCGCCTACACCACCGAGGCCATCCGCGGCGCGCTGCTGGAGATCCCGCGCGGCCAGATCGAGGCGGCCAGGGCCATCGGCATGGGTGGCTGGCTGACGTTCCGCCGCATCATCCTGCCGCAGCTCTGGCGGATTTCCCTGCCGGCGCTCGGCAACCTGTTCCTGGCCCTGCTGAAGGACACCGCGCTGGTATCGGTCATCGGCGTGGAGGACCTCACGCGTGAAGCCGCGATTGCCACGGGCTTCACCAAGGAACCGTTCACCTTCTACTTCGCCGCGACCGTGCTCTATCTGTGCCTGACGGTACTCTGCGTGATCGGAATCCATTATTCCGAGAAGCTCGCGGGGCGCGGCTACAGCCGGGGGACCACATGAACTGGCAGGTGATCATCGACAGCCTGCCCGAGCTCGCCCAGGGCGCGCTGCTCACGCTCGAGCTGATCTTCATCTCCGGCGTACTCGGCCTGATCCTGGCCATCCCGATCGCTCTCGGCCGGGTATCGACGTCCTGGACTGTCCGCGCCGCGCCCTATGCCTTCATCTTCTTCTTTCGTGGCACGCCGCTGCTGGTGCAGATCTTTCTCGTCTACTATGGGCTGTCGCAGTTCGAGTTCATTCGCGAGAGCTTTGCCTGGCCGGTCCTGCGCGAGGCCTACTGGTGCGCGATCATCGCCTTCACCCTGAACACTTCGGCCTACACGGCCGAGATCCTGCGCGGTGCGATCCAGGCCGTTCCCACCGGCGAGGTGGAAGCCGCCAAGGCGATCGGGATGGGCCGCTGGCTGCGACTGCGACGCGTGATTCTGCCGCGTGCATTCCGGATCGCGCTGCCGGCGTACTCGAACGAGGTGATCCTGATGCTGAAAGGCAGCGCGCTTGCCAGCACCATCACCCTGCTCGATCTGACCGGCATGGCGCGCACCATCATCGCCGAGACCTACATGCCGATCGAGCTGTTCCTGGCGGCCGGCGCCTTCTACCTCGTCATCGCAGCCGTGCTGCTGCAGGGCCTGCGCCTGGTCGAGAAGCACCTGCACGGCGTTTCCTGACGCGACGCATCACGGACGAATGCGAACCGCGAATGAACGCGAATCACGACATCGCTGACGGAACGGATGGAACAACCACAAAATGAACACAAAATAGACACAAGATAAACAGGAGCGCCGGTCCGGTCACCGCTCGCGGCAATGAATCATTTCGCGTTCATCTTGTGTCCATTTTGTGGTTTCTCGCCAACGGATCCGTTGGCCTGAGTTCTCCAGCGAAGCTCCGACACGCGATCAGCACGACCAGCGAATATTCGCGTCCATTCGCGTTCATTCGCGGTTCCCCGATCCCTACCAGGGCAACTCCTCGCCATTGGCATGCAGGAAGCGGCCGGCGTTGTCGGCGTTCAGCTCGTCGATCCGCTCGGCGAGCATCGCGGCGGCCTCGGCGGGCTCGACGTGGCCCTGGTGGCCGGTCATGTCGGTCTTGACGAAGCCGGGATGCAGGATCCCGACAGCCACGCCCCTTGCGGCGAGATCGATCGAGAGCGACTTGCCGGCCGCGTTCAGGGCAGCCTTCGACATGCGGTAGCCGTAACTGCCGCCCGAATCGTTGTCGCCGATCGAGCCCATCCGACTGGTGACGAGTACCAGCTTCGAGCCCTCGCCGAGGCGATCGGCCAACGCGCGCGTAACGTGCAGCGGGCCCAGTGCATTGACCTCGAACTGGTCGCGGACCCGGGTGAGGGCATCGGCCCCCGCCAGCTCGTCGAACGACTCCTGGCTGAGGATGCCGGCCACGTTGGCGAGCACGTCGATGCGTGGGGCATCGATCCGGCTGGCGCCGGCCCCGAGACTGTCCGGGTCGGTGACGTCGATACCGTCGATGACGTGGGCACCGGTGGCGGTGAGTTCGTCGCCGGCGCTGCGGCAGAGGGCGTAGACGTCATCCCCGCGCTCGCGGAACAGGCGGGTCAGTTCCAGCCCGATGCCGCGGTTGGCGCCGGTGATCACGATGGTGTGGCCGCTCATGTGGACTCCCGGTAAGAGGGTTCAGTCCACAGTCTGGGGTCGCGACACGGCTGTTGAAAGGGGTACGGCCGGACCGGGGCCGACTCGCGGGGGCACGCGAGCGACGGGCTACAGCCCGAGCAGGAGCAGCAGGCCCAGGCCCCACCACCAGGAGGGACCGTCGTCGCCGTCGGCGGCAGCGGGCGCCGTTTCGCCAGCCTGGTAGACGGTCGGCGCGGCCTCGGCCGCGACCATGACCGGCGCGGTGTCGGCGTCGGCGACGTAACCATAGGCGCCGCTGGCGAAGCGGACGTCGCCGCCCGCGTTGAGCAACTCGACCTCGCCGTCGGCGACACCGAGGTACAGGCCGGCAGGGACCTCGCCGCCGCCGGAGGCGCGGCACTCGCCCGGCTCGCAGAGGCGGAGCGCGTAATCGGTGCCGCGCACGCCCAGGGTCGCGGTCGGCGTGATGGTGCGGTAGTCGTCGCCGCCGCGGTTGCCGATCGCGCCGGTGACCGCCCGCAGGCCGCCGGCCAGCAGCTCGACCACGCGCCGGCCGGGCCCGGTCTCGGGCAACGACCATTCCCGCACCCGGACGCGGCTGTCGGGCCGCAGGGTCAGGCGCTCGCCGTCCTCGAATTCCAGTTCCGCGCTGGCGTCGGGCGCCGACGCCAGCCGATCGCCCCGGCGCACCGTGTCACCACTGCGCAGCGCCCGGCTGTCACCGCCAGCGTCGGTGGCAGTGACGGCGCCCGCCACCTCCAGCACCCGGCCGACCACGGGCTGGGGAGGGGCCGCGCGCTTGTCGACCACGTTGGGGATCTGCAGGCGCGTGCCGCGCGCGATCTTGCGCTCGGCGTCGGGGCTCTCGATCGCCTGCTCGTTGCGTTGCTGAATGGCCCGGACGATCGCGTCCCAGCGACCGCGCTGGTCAGCGTAGACACGCGTCACCAGCTCGGCCAGCGACTGCGCGGGATTGACGAACAGGAAGCGCTCGTCGAACACGAGTTGATAGTCCTCGCCCTCGCGCCCGGCCTGCTGGCTGGTCGCGAGTTCGCTCGGGCGCGGCAGGGCGAGCCGCACGTCGCCGCGCAGTCGGTTCGGGTCGCCGCCGACGAAGGCGTGCGGGTTGTGATCGACGATCCAGCCGCGGATCTCCGCCCAGCGGTCAGGCTGGTCCGGGTAGGCCTTGCGCACCAGCTCGTCCAGCGTCTGGCCCGGGGCCACATAGAGCACACGGTCGTCCGGCAGATGGTCGTAGGACGGGCTCTCGGCCAGCGCGCCGCCGGCAGCGACCCACAGCAGCAGGGCGAGTGCGGACGCTACGAGTCGGGTGCTCATGGGCTTGGCTCCAGGGAAGGGCGGTCTGGCCGGGCGTCAGCGCACCGACCGGTAGCCGCCGGGACGGCCGCGCGGCGACAGCACAATCTGCCACAGGTGGTTGAGCCGCGCACGGAATGAACCGGCGCAGGAGAGCAGATAGTACTTCCACATGCGATGGAAGCGCGCACCGTATTGCTCCTTGAACTCGGGCCAGGCGGCCTCGAAGTTCTCGTACCAGGCACAGAGAGTACGATCGTAGTCGATGCCAAAATTGTGCCAGTCCTCGATTATGAACCGGTCTTCCGCGGCTTCCGTGATCTGTTTCGCAGAAGGGATCATCGAGTTCGGGAAGATGTAGCGCGCAATCCAGGGATCGGTGGTGACGCTGGTCCGGTTGTTGCCGATCGTGTGGAGCAGGAACAGGCCGTCCTGCGATAGATAGCGCGCAGCGGTGTCCATGAAGGTGCGATAGTTCTTGTAGCCGACGTGCTCGAACATCCCGACCGAGAGGATCCGGTCGAAGCGCTCGTCGAGTTCCCGGTAGTCCTGCAGGCGGATGTCGACCGGCAGGCCCTCGCACAGCCGGCGCCCGTATTCCGCCTGTTCGCGCGAGATCGTGACCCCGACCACCTCGGCGCCATAGTGCTCGGCGATGTGGCGGGCGGCCTCGCCCCAGCCGCAGCCGATGTCGAGCACCCGCATCCCCGGCTCGATGCCGAGCTTCCGGCAGATCAGGTCGATTTTCGCGACCTGGGCGTCGTCGAGGTTGTCGGCTTCGGCCCAGTAGCCGCAGGAATACACGAGGTAGCGGCCGAGCATGCGCTCGTAGAGTTCATTGCCGATGTCGTAGTGGTGCTCGCCGACCCGGTATGCCCGGCGCGGGGTCTGGAGGTTCATCATGCGGGCGCGCATGAGGTCGAGGTACTCGGCCCAGGAGTGACGGACCTTCTCGTCGATCCGGGCCCGCAACAGCCGATGGAAGAACTCGTCGAGCCGCTCGGCGTCCCACCAGCCGTCCATGTAGGACTCGCCGAGCCCGAGCGAGCCCTGGGCGAGGACGCGCGCGTAGGTGCGCGGGTCGTGCACCTGCATGTCCTGCGGCCGGTCGCCGTTGAGGCGGATATCGGCATGCTCGAGCAGCCGCCGGGCCTGCTCGCGGCATCGATCCAGCCGGATCGACGAGCGCTGTGTACCTGTCAGGGAAGTGTCCATCGCGGCCCCCTGGCCGAATTATCATCGGATCGCGGCGGCCGTCGCAAGAGCGCGCACCCGGCGCCGCGGCGGCGTCGGTGACGACCGCTCCCCCGAACCGGACCGCGCCGAGGCCGAGGGGTTCGCGTGCCAGTCGGGGCGGTCGCGAACCTTGCCCCGTCGGCGTGGTCGGAACCGGTTGCAGGTCCCGACTCGACGAGGTGCACGATGAATCCATGGCGACTGCTCCCGGCCGCGCTGTTGCTCGCCGCCGCCGCGCTCGCCGTGGCCGACGAGGTGCCATGGACGCTGAAGAACGCCTGGCCGGAGACCGATTTCTCCCGCCGCACCGTCGACCTCGACTCGGTCCGCTCCGGCGGCCCGCCGAAGGACGGCATCCCGTCGATCGACGAGCCGCGCTTCGTCGGCGTGGAGGCGGCGCGCGAGTGGATCGAGCCGAAGGAGCCGGTGATCGTGGTCGCGATCGATGCCGACGTGCGTGCCTACCCGCTGCAGATCCTGACCTGGCACGAGATCGTCAACGATCGGGTCGGCGGCGTCCCGGTCGCGGTCACCTTCTGCCCCCTGTGCAACGCCTCGATCGTGTTCGATCGCCGTCTCGACGGCGAGCCGGTCGAGTTCGGCACCACCGGCCGCCTGCGCAAGAGCGACCTGGTGATGTACGACCGCCGCACCGAGTCCTGGTGGCAGCAATTCACCGGCAAGGGCATCGTCGGCGAGTACGCCGGCCACACGCTCGAACAGATCCCGAGCCGGCTGGTCGCGTTTCGTGACTTCGCCCGGGCGCATCCCGAGGGCAAGGTGCTGTCGCGGGACACGGGCTACCGCAAGCCCTACGGGATCAATCCCTACCGGGGCTACGACCGTATCGGCAACAACCCGTTCCTGCTGGACGAGCCCGCCGACCCGCGGCTGCCGGCGATGGAACGCGTGCTCGCGGTCGAGACCGGCACGGGCGCCCACGTGTTTCCGTTGACCGCGCTCGCGGCGCATCCGCTGCAGAACCGCACCCTCGACGGCCGCGCGGTGCTGATCCTGGCCAACCGGCACCTGCGCTCGGTGCTCGATCGCGGCGAGATCAGGGCGTCGCGCACCGTGCCCGCCGCCAATGCCTACGACCGGCGCGTCGACGACCGCGAGCTGAGCTTCGAGCTGCGGGACGGCGCGGTGGTCGACCGCGAGACCGGTTCGCGCTGGAACGTGCTCGGCGAGGCGGTCGCGGGACCGCTGGCCGGCCGGCGGCTGGAGCCGGTGCCGGGCGGGGTCCACTTCGCCTTCGCCTGGCTGGCGTTCCGCCCGGATACCCAGGTCCATCGGGGCGGCGAGGACGAGTGACGCTCAGGCGGTGCGGTCGACCGCCACCCGGGTGAGCGCGGCGAGGCCCTCGCGGTAGGGGCTGTCCGGCAGCCGCTCGAGCTCCGCGTGCGCGCGCGCGGCCTCCTGCCGCGCCTGCTCGCGGGCGTAGTCGATGGCGCCGGTACGCTGCAGCACCTCCATTACCGCCTCGATGCGCTCGCAGCCCCCCTGCTCCACCGCCTCGCGGATCAGCGCCGCGTCCGCGGGCGAGCCGGTGCGGATGACGTGGATCAGCGGCAGCGTCGGCTTGCCCTCGGCGAGGTCGTCGCCGACGTTCTTGCCCAGCTCGGCCGCATCGGCGCTGTAGTCGAGCACGTCATCGACCACCTGGAACGCGGTCCCGAGGTGCATGCCGTAGCGCCCCATCGCCTGCTCGGTCTCGGCGTCGACGGCGGCCAGGACGCCGCCGAGCTGGACGGCGGACTCGAACAGCTTGGCCGTCTTCGAGCGGATGATGTCGAGGTACTGCTGCTCGCTGGTGTCGGCATCGTGGATGTTGAGCAGCTGCATCACCTCGCCCTCGGCGATGGTGTTGGTGGTGCGCGCGAGGATCTCCATCACGCGCATGCTGCCGACCTCCACCATCATCTCGAACGCCCGCGAGTAGAGGAAATCGCCGACCAGCACGGCGGCCTCGTTGCCCCAGATGTCGTTCGCGGTGCGCTGGCCGCGGCGCAGGTGCGAGGCGTCGACGACGTCGTCGTGCAGCAGGGTGGCCGTGTGGATGAACTCGATGATGGCGGCGACCGTGACGTGATCGCGGCCCGCGTAGCCGGCCGCGGCCGCGCCGAGCAGCACCAGCCGCGGCCGCAGGCGCTTGCCGCCGTTGTCGACGATGTAGTTGCCGAGCTGGTTGATCAGGACCACGTCGGAGCGCAGACGCTCATGGATGGCGGCGTCGACGGCGTTCATGTCCGCGGCGACGAGCGCCTGTATGGCGTCGAGCTGCATGCGGGAGGGCCCGGCACGGGAAGGTCCGGGAATGCTAGGAACGGCCCCGTGGGGTGTCAAGCGGCGGCCGCGGCACGGGCCGGCGGGACCCGTTGACCCGCGGCGCGATCGCCAGTAGACTTCCGCGCCTTTGCTGGCGGGCGCCCCGCGCCCGCGGTCGCAGCACCGATTCGCAGGGGAATCAACGATGTACGCGGTCATCAGGACGGGCGGCAAGCAGTACCGGGTCGCCGAGGGCGACACCGTTCGCGTCGAGCGGCTCGACGCCGCCGAGGGCGACAAGATCGCGCTGGAGTCGGTGCTGATGGTCGCCGACGGCGACGACATCAAGGTCGGCGACCCGCTGGTCAAGGGTGGCAAGGTCGAGGCCCGCGTGCGCGCACACGGCCGCGGCGACAAGATCGAGATCATCAAGTTCCGGCGCCGCAAGCACCACCAGAAGCGCAGCGGTCACCGGCAGAACTACACCGAGCTCGAGATCACGGGCATCAAGGCCTGAGCGGGCGCGGCGAGGAGTAAGCAGGCATGGCACACAAGAAGGCAGGTGGCAGCACGCGCAACGGTCGCGATTCCCAGTCGAAGCGCCTCGGCGTGAAGTGCTTCGGCGGCCAGCAGGTCAGCGCCGGCAGCATCATCGTGCGCCAGCGCGGGACCCACTTCCACGCCGGCCGCTACGTCGGCACCGGCAAGGACTACACCCTGTTCGCCCGCGCCGACGGCGAGGTCCGCTTCCTGCGTCGCGGACCCAGGCAGCGCAAGTACGTCGAGATCGTCCCGCGCGAAGACGCCTGACGGCCCGGCGCGGATGACGCAAAGAACCCCGCCGCCGGCGGGGTTTTTTGTGCCCATCCGGAAATTTCGGATTCGCCTTCGATCGGCGGTCTCGCGGATGGATCTCGCAAAGACGCAGAGAACCGCAAAGCACGCAAAGATCTGCTTGAATGAATTGCTCGATTCTCTCTGCGCTCTCGGCGGCCTCTGCGAGAACCGACTTCGTAAAAGACGAATCTCGCAGAGGCGGCAGAGTACGCAGGGAAAGCGGATGAATACTCGCATTGTCGGTTTCTTTGCGTGCTTGGCGGTTCTTTGCGCCTTGGCGAGATTGATCGAGAATGCGCCGATCAGGATAAAAGTGCTGCTCAATTGGCAGCACGTCAGCGACGGCCAGGTCCATGAAATTCGTCGATGAAGCCACGATTCGCGTGCAGGCCGGGGCCGGGGGCAACGGCTGCATGAGCTTCCGGCGCGAAAAGTTCCTGCCCAAGGGCGGCCCCGACGGCGGCGACGGGGGCGACGGCGGCGACGTCTGGCTGGTCGGCGACGAGGGGCTGAACACGCTGGTCGACTTCCGCCACCGGCGCCTGCACCGCGCCGGCCGCGGCGGCCATGGCAGCGGCAGCAACCGCACCGGCGCCCGCGGCGAGGACTGCATGGTGCCGGTGCCGGTCGGCACGCTGGTGTACGACGCCGGCACCGGCGAGCTGATCGGTGACGTGACCGAACACGGCCAGCGCCTGCTGGTCGCGCGCGGCGGGGTGCATGGCCGCGGCAACGCGCGCTTCAAGAGCTCGACCAACCGCGCCCCGCGGCAGACGACCGACGGCACGCCCGGCGACGAGCGCGAACTGGCCCTGGAGCTGAAGCTGCTGGCCGACGTCGGCCTGCTCGGCTACCCGAACGCCGGCAAGTCGACGCTGATCCGGGCGGTGTCCGCCGCCCGGCCGAAGGTCGCCGACTACCCGTTCACCACCCTGCAGCCGCAGCTCGGCGTGGTCCGACTCGGGCCCACCCAGAGCTTCGTCATGGCCGACATCCCGGGCCTGATCGCCGGCGCCGCCGAGGGCGCGGGCCTGGGCCTGCAGTTCCTCAAGCACCTGGACCGCACCGGCCTGTTGCTGCACGTGGTCGACGTCGCCGCCACACACGACGGCAGCGACCCGGCGACCGCCGCCACCGCGCTGGTGGCGGAGCTGGCCCGCTACTCCGAGGCCCTGGCCGGCCGCGAGCGCTGGCTGGTGCTGAACAAGATCGACGCGCTGCCGGCCGGGGAGCGCGCGCAAGCCGGCGAGGCGGTGGTCGCGGCGCTGGATTGGAACGGCCCGGTATTCCGGGTCTCGGCGCTGGGGGGCGACGGCACGGACGAACTGTGCCGGGCGATCATGGCGCGCCTCGAGGAGAAGCGGCGGGTCGCCGAGGAGCAGGCCGATGGGGCGTGAGCGGATCGGCCACGCGCGGCGCTGGGTGGTCAAGGTCGGCAGCTCGCTGATCACGGCCGACGGCCGCGGGCTGGACCAGGACGCGGTGGTCGCCTGGGCCGCCGAACTGGCGGCCCTGCACGCCGAGGGCATCGAGGTGCTGCTGGTCTCGTCCGGCGCCGTCGCCGAGGGCATGAGCCGGCTGGGGCGCCGGCAACGGCCGCATGCGTTGCACGAGCTGCAGGCGACCGCGGCCATCGGCCAGGTCGGGTTGGTGCGGGCGTACGAGACCGCACTGCGCGAGCACGGCATCGCCACCGCACAGATCCTGCTGACCCACGACGACGTATCCGACCGCCAGCGCTACCTGAACGCCCGCAGTACCGTGCGCACGCTGCTCGAGCTCGGCTGCATCCCCGTGATCAACGAGAACGACACGGTCGCCAACGACGAGTTCCGCTTCGGCGAGAACGACACCCTGGCGGCGCTGGTGGCCAACCTGATCGAGGCCGACCTGCTGGTGATCCTGACCGACACCGCCGGCCTCCACGACAGTGACCCGCGCACGAACCCCGGGGCGAGGCTGATCCACGAAGGCCGCGCCGGCGATGCCGAACTGGCCGCCATGGCCGGAGAGGCGGGCTCCGTCTGGGGCCGTGGGGGCATGGCGACCAAGCTCGGCGCCGCCGCGCGCGCGGCCCGCTCGGGCACGGCCACCGTGATCGCCCCCGGCGCGGAGCCGCACGTACTCTCGCGGCTGCGCAAGGGCGAGCGCCTCGGCACGCTGCTGGAACCCCAGCAGGAGCCGCTGATGGCGCGCAAGCGCTGGCTGGCGAGCCAGCTGCGCACCGATGGCGAGCTGGTGATCGACGCCGGGGCGGCCGAGGCGCTGCGCCGGCGGGGGGTGTCGCTGCTGGCCGTCGGGGTGCAGGCGGTCCGGGGCAGCTTTCGCCGCGGCGCCCTGGTCACCTGTGTCGACCCGGAGGGGCACGAGGTGGCACGGGGCCTCGTCAACTACCCCGCGCAGGAGATCGACCGCATCAAGGGTTGCGCCAGCAGCGAGATCGAGTCGATCCTCGATTACGTCATGGAACCGGAACTGATCGACCGCGACAACATGGTGCTGACCGGCTGACGCCCTTTGCCGGTGCACCGGGAACTCGCACCCGGGAGCAGGAATGATCGACCCCTCGGCGTTCGAGGACTTCGAACAGGCGGGACGTGCAGTGCTGGCCCACCTGCACGCGCGCTTCGGCTACCGGTTGTGGATGCTCACCCGGGTCGAGGGCAACGACTGGATCGTCCTGCAGTCGGAGGATCACGGCTACGAAATCGGCGAAGGGACCGTGCTGAACTGGTCCGACTCGTTCTGCACGCGGATGGTTGCCGGTCGCGGACCGCAATTCGCGCCGCGTTCGATGGAGGTGCCGGCCTACGCCGAGGCACCGATCGGCGAGTACACGAATATCGGTGCCTACATCGGCCTGCCACTGCGGCGTAAAGACGGCGAGTTGTT
Source organism: Halofilum sp. (in: g-proteobacteria) (assembly GCA_033721835.1). Classification (GTDB taxonomy): domain Bacteria; phylum Pseudomonadota; class Gammaproteobacteria; order XJ16; family Halofilaceae; genus Halofilum. The sequence goes on from JAWWAE010000042.1 coordinate 12,419, forward strand.
CGGGACCCTGTGCGCGATCGACCCGGTCGAGCAGCAGGAACTCGAGCAGCAGGACATGGAGCTGATCGAGTTGCTGACCCGGTTGCTGGCGTCGGTGCTGCAACGCGATCTGGCGGTCAGCGAGCAGGCGCGACTGGTACAGCGCGTGGCCGAGCAATCCATGCGCGACGAACTCACCGGACTGCACAATCGCCGCGGCTGGGAGCGCCGGCTCGAGCAGGAAGAGGCACGGGCCCGGCGGTTCGGCTCGCCGGCCGCCATTCTCGTGATCGACCTCGATCGGCTGAAGGAGGTCAACGATCGCGAGGGACATCGCGCCGGCGATCGGTTGCTGCAAACGGCCGCCGAGGCACTCCGCAGCGCGCTGCGCGAAACCGATTGCGCGGCCCGGGTCGGCGGCGACGAGTTCACGGTGCTGGCCGTCGAGTGCGACGAGCCGTCAGCGGGACAGGTCGAGTACCGCCTGCGGCAGGCGCTCGCCGCTGCCGGGGTCGAGGCATCCATCGGCCGGGCCCAGCGGGATCCGCGACAGGGCCTGGACGCCGCCTGGGCGGTGGCCGACCGCGCGATGTACGTGAACAAGCGGGGGCGTCGCCGCCCGGATCAGTAGCAGTATTCCTCGTACAGGGGTGCCAGCGATCTGCCCCAGCGCTGCTCGTAGTCGTGCAGCAGGCGCTCGGCCGGGGTGACGCCCGTTGCGGCGATCTCCTCCAGCTCGTCCAGGAAATGCGTTTCGTCCCTGCCGGCCCGGTCGATCACGCCGCGACGCGCCAGCCCGGACCGCGCCAGCGCCACGACCTCGCGCGCGACCGCCTGCAGGGGCTGGCCACGGATCTCCGCACCCAGTCCGCGCCGGGCCGCATCCTGTTGCAGCGCGGCGATTTCGTCCGCCGTCCAGCCGGCGATCAGCTGCTCCGCCGCGTCGAGCGCGACGTCGTCGTAGAGCAGGCCGACCCACAGTGCCGGCAGGGCACACAGCCGCCCCCACGGACCGGAGTCGGCGCCGCGCTGCTCCATGAAGCGCTTGATGCGGACCTCCGGGAACAACGTGGTCAGGTGGTTTTCCCAGTCCGCGAGCGTGGGCCGCTCGCCCGGAAGCGCGGGCAGACGGCCGTCGAGGAAGTCGCGGAAGGACTGGCCGGAGCAGTCGATCATCTCGCCGTCGCGGATGACGAGGTACATCGGAACGTCGAGGGCATATTCGGCGTAACGCGCGAAGCCCATGCCGTCTTCGAACACGAAGGCGGGCGTGCCGCAACGATCGGGATCGGTATCCGTCCAGACGTGGGCACGGTAGCTCAGAAAGCCGTTCGGCCGGCCGTCGGCGAACGGCGAGTTGGCGAACAGTGCCGTCGCCACCGGCTGCAGCGCCAGCGACACGCGGAACTTGCGCACCATGTCCGCCTCGCTGGCGAAGTCGAGGTTGACCTGCACCCCGGAGGAGCGGGTCATCATGTCCAGCCCGAGATTGCCGCGTGTCGGCATGTAGCGGTGCATGATGTCGTAGCGCTGCTTCGGCATCCACGGCATCTCGTCGAGCGTCGCGGTCGGGTGGAATCCCAGTCCGATCAGGCCGACACCCAGTTCCTGCGCGACCTCGCGTACCTCGCGCAGGTGCACATACACCTCGCGGCAGCTCTGGTGCAGGTTCTCCAGCGGGGCGCCGGAGAGTTCGAGCTGGCCGGCCGGCTCCAGCGTCACCGAGGCGCCGTCCCGGGCCAGCGCGATCACGCGGCCGTGCTCGCGCAC
>JAWWAE010000043.1:0-14021 GCA_033721835.1 Halofilum sp. (in: g-proteobacteria)
CGCGAATGAACGCGAATCGCGGCCGCCCACTGGCCTCGCGGCCACCCGGCGCGTCAGGGCGCCGGGAACGTCAAGCAGGAACGCCGAAAACACCGCACCCACCGGAGTACCGAAGGCACCGCAAGGGCGAGATCAGTCACGTAGGTGCGCTTTCGCCGCAGGCGAACGCGTACGTTTCGTTGCAACGGGGGCGTACGCGTTTGCTTCGCAAAAGCGCACCTACGGGAACCACAAAATGAACACAAAATAGACACAAAATGGAAAGACCGTCGGCGGGATCAATGGCTCCGGCCAATGATCATTTTGTGTTCATCTCGTGTTCATTTTGTGGTTCCTCTCTGGCCGACCCGTCAGCAAACCCCAGCGAAGCTCTGACACGCGCAAACCGCTGACGCGGCCATTCGCATTCATTCGCGTCCATTCGCGGTTCCCTGCCCTTTCAATCCTGCGACCGGGCGTGCTCGAGGGCGCGTTCCAGGCGGGCCAGGGCGCGGTCGCGGCCGAGCATCTCCAGGGTCTGGTCGATCGGCGGCGAGACCGCGCGGCCGGCGACGGCGACGCGGATCGGCTGGGCCACCTTGCCCATGCCGACCTCGAGCTCGCCGGCGATGGCCTCGACCACGCCGTGCAGGGCCGGCGCGCTCCAGTCCTGGAGGGCCCGCAGTCGCTCGATGACCGCCTCCAGCGCCGGCACCGCGGCGACCGACAGGTGTTTGCGCGCGGATTTCTCGTCGTAGGCCTCGAAGTCCTCGAAGAAAAAGCGGCTGTTCTCGACCAGCTCGACCAGCGTCGTGCTGCGCTCGCGCTGGGCCCGCACCAGCGCCGCCAGGTCGGGGCCGGCACCCGGGTCGAGCCCGGCGCGCTCCAGGTACGGCAGCAGCCGCCGCGCGAGCTCCCCGGCGTCGAGCGCCTTCAGGTAGTGCTGGTTGAACCACAGCAGCTTGCGCGGATCGAACGAAGCAGCCGACGGATTGACCTCATCGAGGTCGAACAGCGCGACCATCTCATCGAGCGTGAACACCTCGCGGTCGCCGTGCGACCAGCCGAGCCGCACGAGGTGGTTGCGCAGTGCCTCCGGCAGGTAGCCCTCGGCCTCGTACTGCATCACGCTGACCGCACCGTGGCGCTTGGACAGCCGCTTGCCGTCGTGGCCCAGGATCATCGGCACGTGTGCGTATTCCGGCGGCTCGACTTCCATGGCGCGCAGCATGTTGATCTGCCGCGGCGTGTTGCTGATGTGGTCGTCGCCGCGGATCACGTGGGTGATGCCCATGTCGTGATCGTCCACCACCACGCAGAAGTTGTACGTTGGCGTGCCGTCGGCGCGGCAGATCACCAGGTCGTCGAGCTCGCGGTTGGATACCCGAATCTCGCCGCGGACGTGGTCGTGGAACACCACCTCGCCCTCGAGTGGGTTCTTGAAACGCACGCAGGGGGTCACGCCGGCCGGCGGGGTCTCGTCGTTGTCGCGCCAGTAGCCGTCGTAGCGGGGCTTCTCGCCACGTGCTCGCTGGGCCTCGCGCAGGGCATCGAGCTCCTCCTTCGTGCGGTAGCAGTAGTAGGCCTTGCCCGCCTGCAGCCAGGCGTCGATCACCTCGCGGTAGCGCCCGCCGCGCTCGCTCTGAAAGTACGGGCCCTCGTCACAGTCGAGCCCCAGCCAGGCCATGCCGTCGAGGATCGCACGGGTCGACTCGTCGGTGGAGCGTTCGCGATCCGTGTCCTCCACGCGCAGGATGAAGCGGCCGCCGTGACGGCGGGCATGCAGCCAGCTGAACAACGCGGTGCGCGCGCCGCCGATGTGCAGATACCCGGTCGGGCTGGGGGCGAAACGGGTGACGACGCTCATGCGCGACGACTCCGGCAGGGACGAAAAGCCGGGGATTGTAGCAGCCGGCGAGGCCGTGGCGCCGGCCGGACGAGCGACGCCGCCGGCGCGGGCCGCGCGCAGCCGCCGATCGCCTCGTCGCGGAGGCAAAGTCTTCGGCGGAGGTGGCGAGAGCCCCCACTCAAGCGCGGGTGCGCGGCAATTAATTCCGCTGCCGCGCCGGAACGCGGAAAACAGTCCCCGCGCGCCGGGAACCTTTGAAAACGAAATCTCCGGGCCGTCTGCTACCGTAGCGCGTTGGCCCGGCGGTCCTCGCCGCCGGGCGCGCATGCGTGCGCGGGCGAATACGCGCGAGTCCTTGCAGGGGGAGCGACAGATGCTGGTTGGGGTACCGAGAGAGATCAAGTCCGACGAGAACCGGGTCGGCCTGACGCCGACCTCGGCGCGCGAGGTGATCGAGAACGGCCACCAGGTCATCGTCGAGACCAACGCCGGCGCGGGGGTCGACTTCGACGACGAGTCGTACCGCGCGGTCGGCGCGGAGGTCGTCGACACGGCGGCCGAGGTCTTCGAGCGCGCCGAGATGATCGTCAAGGTCAAGGAGCCGCAGCCGAGCGAGACCGCGATGCTGCGCCCGGACCAGATCCTGTTCACCTACCTGCACCTGGCGCCGGATCCGGAACAGACCGACGGTCTGGTCAAGTCGCGTTGCGTCGCCATCGCCTACGAGACCGTGACCAGCCCGCGCGGCGGGCTGCCGTTGCTGGCCCCGATGTCCGAGGTCGCCGGACGCATGGGCGTGCAGGCCGGCGCCCGTTGCCTGGAAAAGATCATGGGTGGCCGCGGCGTACTCCTCGGTGGCGTGCCCGGCGTCGGCGCCGGCCGCATCACCATCATCGGCGGTGGCGTCGCCGGCTCGAACGCGCTGCAGATGGCCGTGGGCATCGGCGCCGAGGTCACTGTGCTCGACAAGTCGGTGCCGCGGCTCGCCTACCTGGACGAGCTGTACGGCGGCCGGGTACGAACCCTGTACTCGACCAGCGAGGCCGTCGAGCAGTCCGTGGTCGAGGCCGACCTCGTGATCGGCTGCGTACTGGTACCCGGTGCGGCCGCGCCGAAGCTGGTCACGCGCGACATGGTCAAGCGCATGAACCCGGGCTCGGTCATCGTCGACATCGCGGTCGACCAGGGCGGCTGCTGCGAGACCACGAAGGCGACCACCCACAACAAACCGACCTACATCGTCGACGACGTGGTCCACTACTGCGTCGCCAACATGCCGGGGGCGGTGGCGCGTACCTCGACCATCGCGCTGAACAACGCCACCCTGCCCTTCGTCCTGAAGCTCGTGAACCAGGGCGTGTGGCCGGCGCTTGCCGGCGACCCGCACCTGCTGAACGGGCTCAATGTCTGCCACGGCCACATCACCCACGAGGCGGTGGCCCGCGACCTCGGGCGCGACTACACCGATCCGCACACGTTCGTGCGTGACGGCAAGGGTCCCGAGAAGGCGGTAGCCTGATCATGCGCAACAAATCGAATATCAAGCTCGACGACCCGCGCCTGCTGCGCGAGCAGGGCTACATCAACGGCAAGTGGTGCGCCGCCGACAAGAAGGGCGTGATCAAGGTCACCAATCCGTCGGACGGCAGCGCGCTGGGCACGATCCCGGACATGGGTACGGCCGAGACGGCGCATGCCATCGAGACGGCACACACGGCGCTCGCCAGCTGGCGCCGCCACCTCGCCCATGAACGCGCGGACCACCTGCTTGCCTGGCACGCGGAGATGCTGCGCCACAAGGAAGACCTGGCGCGGCTCATGACGCTGGAACAGGGCAAGCCGATCGGCGAGTCGCGCGGCGAGATCGACTACGCCGCCTCCTTCATCCGCTGGTTCGCGGAGGAGGCGCGGCGCCTCTACGGCTGCACCATCCCGACCCACCTGCACGGGCGCACGCTGTTCAGCCAGCACGACCCCGTCGGCGTGGTGGCCTGCATCACGCCATGGAACTTCCCGTCGGCCATGATCACGCGCAAGGCGGCCGCGGCGATCGCCGCCGGCTGCCCGGTGATCGTGCGGCCGGCCTCCGAGACGCCTTTCTCGGCGCTGGCGCTGGCGGAGCTGGCCGACCGCGCCGGTCTGCCGGAGGGCGTGTTCTCGGTGGTCACCGGCAGCGCCCGGACGATCTCCGGCGAGTTCTTCCGCGACTCGCGGGTGCGCGCGATGTCCTTCACCGGCTCGACCGAGGTCGGCCGCAAGCTCATCGAGCAGGGCGCGCAGACAGTGAAGAAGATGTCGATGGAGCTCGGTGGTCACGCCCCGTTCCTCGCCTTCGACGACATGGATCCGAAGCAGGCCGCCGAGGCGGCCGTGGCGGCGAAGTTCCAGACCACCGGTCAGGACTGCCTGGCCGCGAACCGCATCTACGTGCAGCGCGGCATCTACGAGGAATTCCTGCGGCATTTCCAGGCCGCGACCGAAAAGCTGAAGGTCGGTGACGGTTTCGAGGACGGTGTCGAGCTCGGCCCGCTGATGAACCAGGCCGCGATCGACAAGTGCCAGGAGCACGTCGACGACGCCACCGCCAGGGGAGCCCGCCTGCTGACCGGGGGCGGCCTGCACGAGCGCGGCGGACTGTTCTATCAGCCGACCGTGCTGGCCGACGTCACCCCGGAGATGACGATCTCGACCGAGGAAACCTTCGGCCCCGTCGCGGCGATCACCACGTTCGACGACGAGGACGAGGCGCTCGAGCTGGCGAACGGCACCGAGTATGGCCTGGTGGCCTACCTCTTCACCCATGACAACGGGCGCATCCTGCGGCTGTCCGAGTACCTGGAGTACGGGATGGTCGCGGTCAACGGCGTGAAGATCACGGGCGCGCCGATCCCGTTCGGTGGCTTCAAGCAGTCCGGCCTGGGCCGCGAGGGTGGCCACGAAGGGATCACCGAATTCACCGAAGTCAAGTACGTGTGCATGGCGTTCTGACGCCGCCTGCGCCGCGCCGCCCGGGACGGTGGCGCCCGGCCCGCACCCGAACCATTGGAGTAATGAAATGACCAACGAGATCCCGCGTGACCTGAGCCCCGAGGAGCTCGACCGTCGCACCGTGTTCCATCCGACGACGCATCTGAAGAACCATGCACACGGTATCGGGGGCACGCCGCGCATCATCGACCGCGGCGATGGCATCTACATTACCGACAGCAAGGGCACGCAGCTGCTCGATGCGTTCGCCGGCCTGTATTGCACCAACATCGGTTACAACCGGCAGGAGGTCACCGAGGCGATCACCGAACAGGCACGGAAGCTCGCCTTCTATCACGCCTACGTCGGTCACTCGCACGACCCGCTGATCCGGTTGTCGGAGCGCCTGATCCGGATGGCGCCGAAGGGCATGAGCAAGGTCTACTACGGCTCCTCGGGCTCCGATGCCAACGAGACCCAGGCGAAGCTGGTGTGGTACTACAACAACATCCTTGGGCGGCCGGAGAAGAAGAAGATCATCTCGCGCCAGCGCGGCTACCACGGCTCCAGTGTCACCTCGGGTTCGATGACCGGCCTGCCGGTGTTCCACAACGCCTTCGACCTGCCGCTGCCGCAGATCCTGCACACGACCACGCCCCACTGGTACTGGCGCCACGAGGAAGGCGAGAGCGAGGCCGAGTTCTCGCAGCGCTGCGCCCAAGACCTCGAGCGGATGATCCTCGACGAGGGCCCCGAGACCGTGGCCGCCTTCATCGGCGAGCCGGTACTGGGGACCGGCGGGATCATTCCGCCACCGGAGAACTACTGGGCCGAGATCCAGGCGGTGCTGAAGAAGTACGACGTGCTGCTGATCGCCGACGAGGTGGTCACCGGCTTCGGCCGCATCGGTTCCTGGTTCGGCTCCGACGTCTACGGCATCGAGCCCGACCTGATGACGGTGGCCAAGGGCCTGACCAGCGGCTACCTGCCGCTGTCCGGCGTGCTCGTCGGCGAGCGGGTCTGGGAGGTGCTCGAACAGGGCGCCGAGCAGATGGGCCCGATCGGTCACGGCTACACCTACTCCGCGCACACCCTGTGCACGGCCGCGGCCAACGCCAACCTCGACGTGATCGAGCGCGACGGGCTGGTGCAGAACGCCCGCGACACCGGCGCCTACTTCCAGGAGCGGCTGCACGCGACCTTCGACGAGCACCCGCTGGTCGGCGAGGCGCGCGGCGTCGCCCTGCTCGGGGCGCTCGAGTTCGTCGCCGACCGCGACGCACGCGAGCCGTTCGACCCCGACCTCAAGGTCGGGGCCCGCGTCTCCGCCGCCTGCAACGAGCGCGGCCTGGTGGCCCGCGCCATGCCGCACGGCGACATCCTCGGCTTCGCGCCGCCGCTGGTCGTGACCCGCGACGAGGTCGACCTGATCATCGAGCGGACGAAATCCGCGGTCGACGCGGTCACGGACGAGCTGGTGCGGGAAGGCAAGCTGCAGGCCGCCTGAGCGTGGCCAGCGGATACGCGCAACCGGGGGCACGCTGGGGCGTCACGCTCGAATCGGTCGTGCGCGCGCGCTCGGTGCTGCCGGCGGAGATCGTCCGCACCCCGCTACTGCGCGCCGACTGGCTGGACGCGGCGGCCGGCGGGCCGGTCTGGCTCAAGGACGAGACCCGCGGCCCGACCGGCGCCTTCAAGATCCGCGGCGCCACCAACATGATCGCGGCGCTGTCCGACGACGCGCGCCGGCGCGGTGTCGTTACCTGCTCGACCGGAAATCACGGTCGGGCCGTTGCGTTTGCGGCGGCCCGCGCCGGGGTCCGTGCCGTGGTCTGCCTGTCGGAACTGGTGCCCGAGTACCGCCGCGAGGCCATCCGCGGGCTCGGGGCCGAGGTGCGCGTGATCGGCGCCAGCCAGGACGAGGCCTTCGTCGAGGCCGAGCGGCTGGCGCGCGACGAGGGCCTGACCGTCGTACCGCCCTTCGACGACCCGCTGATCGTGGCCGGCCAGGGCACGATCGGGCTCGAGATCGCCGAGTCGCTGCCCGATACCGGCACGGTCCTGATCGGTCTCTCCGGCGGCGGCCTGCTGGGGGGGATCGCGCTGGCGCTGAAGTCGATCAAGCCCGACGTGCACATCGTCGGCCTCTCGACCGACAACGGCGGTGCCGCCATGTACGAGAGCCTGCGGGCCGACCGACCGGTCGAGGTGCCGGAGCCGCCGAGCCTCGCCGACAGCCTCGGCGGCGGCATCGGGCTCGACAACCGCTGCACCTTCGGGCTCTGCCGCGAGCTGCTGGACGAGGTGGTGCTGCTGTCCGAGGCCGAGATCGCCGCCGGCATGCGGGCCGTCTACCGCAACCAGCGCATGGTGGTCGAGGGCTCGGCGGCCGTCGGCCCGGCCGCGCTGCTGGCCGGCAAGGTCCCGCCCGGTCCGACGCCCGTGGTCTGCATCCTGAGCGGCAACCTGGTCGACATGGACGTTTTCACCGCGGTCGTCAACGGCGCGGACGCGCTGCCCTGACGGGGTGTGGTCCAGGGGGACCACCGGCAACACCGAAATCCACCGAAGGCACCGAAAAGGACAGGACCGTAGCCCGGATGGAGGCGAAGCCGGAATCCGGGCTACAGGGCTGAAGGACCGCGGACAAGGCAAACCATCGAACGCAACGAAGGGCGTCAAGTTCCCCAGGGGTCTGACCGCTCGCGGCGCGCACGGACCAGCCCGCGAGGCATGGCGAGTTCGCGGGCAGGAGCCCGCTCCTGCACCCCTGACTTTTTCGGTGTCTTCGGTGTTTTTCGGTGCCTTCGGTGGTTTCCCCACGACCACCGGTCTGCTATGACTGACCGAGCAAACGCGGCAGGATGCCGGCCTCAAAGTGCGGAGGATCCAGACATGACCATCACCGTGCTCAGCGAATCCGAACTGCGCCAGTGCGCCCGGCTGGAGAGCCGCACCGTCGACACCATCGCCGGCGCCTTCGCCGCCCTGCACCGCGGCGAGGTCGTCATGCCGCCGGTGCTGTCGATGGACCTGCCCGAGCAGAACGCCGAGGTCGACGTGAAGATGGCCTGGGTGCGCGGGCTGGACGGTTTCGCCGTGAAGATCAGTCCCGGCTTCTTCAACAACGTGCAGCTCGGCCTGCCGAGCCTGTCCGGGATGATGGCGCTGTTCTCCGCCGAGACCGGGCGGCTGCAGGCGGCACTGCTCGACAACGGCTGGCTGACCGATCTGCGCACGGCGGCGGCCGGCGCGGTCGCCGCCCGCTACCTCGCGCGCAACGATGCGCGCGTCGCCGCCATCCTCGGCACCGGCCTGCAGGCGCGGCTGCAGCTCGAGGCCCTGCTGCTGGTGCGCCCGATCGAGCGGGTGCTGGTCTGGGGTCGCGACCCGGAGAAGGCCCGCGGCTATGCCGGCGAGATGGCGGCGAAATTCAACCTCGCGGTGGAGCCGGCCGACAGCCCGACCGAGGCCGTGCAGGCGGCCGACATCGCCGTCACCACCACGCCGGCGAAGGAGGCGATCCTCACCGCCGAGGCGCTGCACCCGGGCCTGCACGTCACCGCCATGGGCTCCGACGCCGAGGGCAAGAACGAGATCGCGGCCGACGCGCTGGCGGCCGCCGACCTGCTGGTCTGCGACCGCCAGTCCCAGTGCGCGGAGCGCGGTGAGCTGCGGACCGCGATCGCGGCCGGGACCATCGGCGCGGACGCCGCGCTGCCCGAGCTCGGCGCGATTGCCGCCGGCCAGCACCCGGGACGCGAGAACGCCGACCAGGTCACGATCGCCGACCTGACCGGGACCGGTGTCCAGGACACCGCCATCGCCGTGCTGGTGCTCGAGGCCGCCGAGCAGGCCGGGCTCGGCACCCGCATCGACGCCTGAGCCAGGACCCCGCGAGCCGGCATGCCGATGACCCAGAGCGCCTCCACCGTCACCGCGACCGCGGCCACGGGCGTGCACCGGCTCGGGACCGAACGCCCGTTGGCCGGGATCGCCTGCATGGCGCTCGGCGTCAGCCTGCTGCCGCTGATGGACGGCCTGGCAAAACACCTCAGTGCCGAGTTCCACGTACTGCAGGTGGTCTGGGCGCGTTTTGCCTTCCACATCGCCTGGCTGTTGCCGCTGCTGCTGTGGCGCCTCCACCCGCGCGAGTTGCTGCCCCGGAACCCGGCCCTGCAGGTGCTGCGCGGCGGCTTCCTGCTCGGCGCCACGCTCTGCTTCTTCGGCGCCATCTCGGTGATGCCGCTGGCCGACGCGCTGGCCCTGTTGTTCGTCTCGCCGATGATTTGCACCCTGCTGTCGCCGTGGGTGCTGGGCGAGCGGGTCGGCCCGTGGCGCTGGTCGGCGGTGGCGGCCGGCTTCGTGGGCGCCCTGGTCGTCGTCCGGCCGGGGTTCGGCGTGTTCCAGTGGGCCTCGCTGCTGGCCCTGTCCGCCGGCCTCTGCCACGGCGCCTACCTGGTCACGACCCGCAGGCTGGCCGGCAGCACCAGCCCAATGATCACGCTGCTGTTCACGGCGCTGCTCGGCCTGCTGGCGATGTCGCTGGTCGCCCCCGTCGTCTGGACCCCGCCGGCCGCCGGCGACTGGCTCCTGATGGCGCTGATGGGCCTGTTCGCTGCCGGCGGCCACTTCCTGGTGATCCGCAGCTTCGATCACGCGCCGGCACCCATCGTCGCGCCGATCGGCTACTTCGAGATCGTGGCGGCAACGCTCGTGGGCTACCTCGCGTTCGGGGACTTCCCCGACCCGTGGACCTGGCTCGGCATCGCCATCATCGTCGGCAGCGGCGTGGTCATCGCGCTGCGCGAGGGCCGCACGCGCCGACGCGACATCGCACCCAACCCGATCCACTGAGGACCGAGAACCATGCTCGCATTCACCGAAAAGGAGTACCGGGAGCGCATCCGCAAGGCGCGCGAATCCATGCAGGCCGACGGGATCGACGTGCTGCTGTGCAGCAACCCGGCCAACATGTGCTACCTGACCGGCTACGACGGCTGGTCGTTCTACGTCCACCAGCTGGTACTGCTGACCCAAGACGGCGATCCGCTCTGGATCGGTCGCGGCATGGATGCGGCCGCCGCCCGGGTCACCACCTTCATGCCGCACGAGAACATCATCGCCTACGGCGACGACTACGTGCACTCCAAGGTCAAGCACCCGCTCGAGTTCGTCGCCGACATCATCCAGCAGCAGGGTCTGGAGGGCGCGACCGTCGGGGTCGAGATGGACACCTTCTACTTCCCCGCCCGCAGCCTGCTGGCGCTGCAGCGCAAGCTGCCCAAGGCCAACATCGTCGACGCAACCACGCTCGTGCCATGGATCAAGATCGTCAAGTCGCCGGCCGAGATCGAGTACATCCAGCGCGCGGCCCGCATCTGCGAACACGCCATGCAGACCGCGGTCGATCATATCGAGCCCGGCACGCGCCAGTGCGACGCCGCCGCCGCCATCTTCCAGGCCCAGATCTCCGGCACCGAGCAGTTCGGCGGCGACTACACCTCGATCGTGCCGATGCTGCCGTCCGGCGAGGGCACGAACACGCCGCACCTGACCTGGAACGACGGCCCGTTCAACAAGGGCGAGGCCACGATCATCGAGATCGCCGGCTGCTACCGCCGCTATCATTGCCCGATGGCCCGCACCGTGCAGCTCGGCAAGCCGCCAAAGCGCCTGGCCGATACCGCGGCCGTCGTGGTCGAGGGCCTGGAGGCCGCGATGGATGCCGCGCGCCCGGGCAATACCGCCGAGCAGGTCGAGCGCGCCTGGCGCGACACGATCGAGCGCCACGGCATCAAGAAGGACTCCCGCATCGGCTACTCCACCGGCCTCAACTATCCGCCCGACTGGGGCGAGGGCACCATCAGCCTGCGCCCGGGCGACAAGACCGAGTTGCAGGAGAACATGGTCCTGCACGTCATCCCCGGCATCTGGCAGGAGGACTGGGGCGTCGAGATCAGCGAGTGCATCCACGTAACCGCCAATGGCGGCCAGGCACTGGCCGACTTCCGCCGGGAGCTGATCGTCAAGGATTGATGAAAATCGAACCGCGAATGAACGTGAATCAACACGAATAGGAGTACCGGTAGGTGCGCTTTCGCCGCAGGCGAACGCGTACGTTTCGTTGCGAAGCGGGCGTACGCGTTTGCTCCGCAAAAGCGCACCTACGTCATCCTTGCGGCGCCAGCGAATGATTCGTGTTCATTCGTGGTTCGCTTTCCGGGCGGTCCGAATTCGACGATCCACCAGCGCGGCTCTGATCCGCATGACTTGCTGACGCGCAAAATTCGCGTCCATTCGCGTTCATTCGCGGTTCCGGTTTTTTCAGGCCGTAACACCCCACGGCCAGGAGAGCAGTCGGCCCCATGACCGCCGAACGACAGGCATTCGGGCTCGCGATCGCGCTCACCGGCGTGCTGGTCCTGACACCGGACGCGCTCCTGATCCGGCTGGTCTCGGCCGACCGGGCGACGCTGCTGTTCTGGCGGGCGCTGCTCGAGGGGCTGACCCTGTGGGCGGTGCTGGCGCTGTACTACCGCGGGCGGCTGCTCTCCGTGACGCTGGCGATGGGTTGGCTGGGCCTGCTGGCGACCGGCGTGTTCGCGCTCAGCACCATCCTGTTCGTCAGCTCGATCACGCTGACCACGGCCGCCAACACCCTGTTCATCCTCTCCACCGCGCCGCTGTTCGCGGCCGTGATCAGCTGGCTGGTGCTGGGCGAGCGGGTGGCGCTGCGCACCTGGGTCGCGATCGCCCTCGCGCTGCTCGGGATCGGCATCATCTTCGGCGGCGGCATCGGCGGCGGCACCGTGCTCGGCGACGCGCTGGCGGTCGCGACCGCGATCAGCCTGGCCGCGCAGTTGTCGATCGCACGGCACGCGCGCGCCAGCAACCTGGTGCCCGCTCTCGCCGCCGGCATGCTGCTGGTCGCGTTGCTGACCGGCTTCACCTTCGCCGCGCCGCTGTCGATCGGCCGCATGGACGTGCTCTGGCTGGGCCTGCTCGGCTGCGTGGTGCTGCCGGTCGCCTTCGGCCTGCTGACGCTCGCCCCACGCTACATCCCGTCACCGGAGGTGAGCCTGATCATGCAGCTGGAGGCCGTCCTGGGGCCGCTGTGGGTCTGGCTGGGGGTCGGCGAGGTGCCGCCGCTCGCCACCTTCATCGGCGGCGGCCTCGTGTTCTTCACGCTGGTGATCCACTCCGCGCTCGGCCTGCGGGCCTATCGCAACCAGCGCCGCGGCGGCGGCCGGATCCGGCCCGTCTCGCCACACGGGCCGCGCGGCCACTGAATCGCGGCCGGCCGCGACTGCCAGCCGCCGTCGATCGAGGGCGTGGTGCCGCCCACCCGCGCAGCCGCGCCCGCGGACCGTCGGCCCTCCACCGCGTCGGTCTGCTCCGGCGGGATGCATGCCGTCGTCGGTCACCGGTGGCACCCGCGCAGCCACCCGGCGGGGCTTGCCGAACCGCATACCCCCAGCGGTTTCACCTCGCCGCGGTCGACCACGTGCCGCGTGCGGCCGGTCGCCCGACGCACCGCCCCGCTGGACGGCGCCGGGGATAGGCAAGCCGGGCGCCACTGCGTACAATGCTGCCCTCGTTGGGGCCGTAGCTCAGCTGGGAGAGCGTCGCGTTCGCATCGCGAAGGTCAGGGGTTCAAGTCCCCTCGGCTCCACCACCTCCCCTCCAGGCCCGATCGTCCTCGCGCGACTCGCTCCACCGCCCCGGTAGCTCAGCTGGATAGAGCGTTCCCCTCCTAAGGGAAAGGTCCCAGGTTCGAGTCCTGGCCGGGGCGCCAGCCCCGCAGGCCCGACCCCGACGCGGCCGCTCACCGATCCGCTGCAGCAGCGCCAGCGGCCGGCCCGGCAGCGTCCGGCTGGCGCGCCCCCTTGCCCCTCCCGACCCCGAGCGGAATCGTCTCCCCGGGGCGAAATATCTTTTGGTTATATCGATAGAACTATTTGCTATCAGGCCGGAGACCGCGGTAGAGTTGCGGGCCAACCGCAACCCGACCCGAGAGCCCGACATGCACGCCCGGCCCACCGGTGATCCCAGCCCCCGACGCCCGGCCCCCGGCCCGATCCCGGCCCTGCGGGTGCGAACCCGATGAGCGCGGTACTCGCCGGCGCCGCCGCGATCGGCCTTGCCCTCGGGCTGTTCGGGGCCGGCGGATCGATCCTCACCGTGCCCCTGCTCGTGGTCGGCGTCGGCCTGCCGGAGAAGACCGCGGTCGCCTCCGCCCTGGCCATCGTCGGTGCGATCGCCGCCTTCGGCGCCCTGCTGCAGGCACGCCGCGGGCGGGTCGTGGGGCGCTGCATCCTCGCCTTCGGCCTGCCCGGCATGGCCGGGGCCGCGCTGCTCGGGCTCGCCAGCGCCTGGGTCCCGGCCGGGGTGCAGATGCTGCTGTTCGCCGCGGTAACCGCGGCCGCGGCAGTGCAGATGCTGCGCGGTCGCGAGCCGCAGCCGGGCGAGGTCGAGGACTGGCGGCCGTACCGGGTGGCCGCGGCCGGCTTCAGTGTCGGTGGCCTGACGGCTCTCATCGGCGTGGGCGGGGGCTTCCTGCTGGTGCCGGCGCTGCTGCGGTTCGGCCGCTTGACGCTGCCGCAGGCGTTCGGGACGAGCCTCGCCCTGATCGCGGCCAACGCCCTGACCGGACTGGCGGGGCAACTCGCGTCGCCGGCGCCGCTGGCGCTTGACGCGCACGTGATCGGCCCGTTCATCGCGGTCGGTGTGCTCGGGCTGATCTCGGGCCAGGCCGTGTGCGACCGGCTGCCACGCCAGCACCTGCGCCAGGGTTTCGTGCTGCTGTTGCTGGGGGTCGCGGGCCTGGTGCTGTGGCGCGCTGCGGCGGCCTGACCGACGCCGGAGAAAGGTGCATTGACCGGCACTCAACGGCGCTAGAATACTTCAAGCGGGGCGGTTCGCTTACCGACCTCCTGACCAGGGGAAACGATCGACAATGAATGAAACGGCATGTTGCGGCCCGGGCTACGCCTCGCCCGCGGAGGCGATGCAGGCGCCGCGGGAGAAGCTGCTCTATACCATCGCGATCTACACCGGCACCGGCATCCAGAAGCCGGACTACCTCTGCACGATCGACGCCGACCCCGAGAGCCCGACCTACAGCCAGGTGATCAGCCGGCTGGAGATGCCCGGCATCGGCGACGAGCTGCATCACATGGGATGGAATGCCTGCTCCTCGTGTCACCACGACGCCACCAAGGAG
>JAWWAE010000044.1:0-13946 GCA_033721835.1 Halofilum sp. (in: g-proteobacteria)
ATCGCGAATGGACGCGAGTGAGCACCAATTGACAATCCCCGTCGCAAGGATGACGCAGGTGCGCCCTTGCGCCGGCAGACGCACACGCCCGGGTTGCAACGAAACGCGTGCGGTGGCCCGCAGCGGGAGTGCACCTCCGGACTATCTGTTGGCGATTGCACCGGTCTCAGCCGGGTAACCGCTGCTGATCCGGCAACCATCAATCTCATCGGAGCGATCCCATGCGCTGGTTCTCGTTGCGAAACATCCTGCTCGCGCTCGGCCTGTCCGCCAGTGTGGCCCCGTCCTCGGGTGCCGGCGATGCGGGCGACTGCGGAGACGACACGGTGGGCGTCCGGATCGAGACCGACCGCGGCACCATCCACGCCGTGCTCGATCGCGGCCACGCGCCTGCCACCGTCGCCAATTTCCTCGAATACGTGCGCAATGATTTCTATGCCGGGACGGTCTTTCACCGAGTGATCCCGGGCTTCATGATCCAGGGCGGCGGCCTGACCGCGGATCTCGATCGCAAGCCGACCCGCGAGCCGGTGCGCAACGAGTCCACCAACGGCCTGACCAATGCGCGCGGCACCCTGGCGATGGCCCGGACCAGCGACCCCGACAGCGCGACCTCGCAGTTCTTCATCAACCTGGTCGACAACGAGCGGCTGGATGGCCGCGCAGGGCAGCCGGGCTACACCGTGTTCGGTCGAGTCACCGACGGCATGGATGTGGTCGACGCCATCGCGGCGGTGGACACGACGCGGCGCGCGGGCCACGGCGATGTGCCGCGGGAGACCATCGCGATCACCGGCGTCAGCATCGACGAGGCCGGCTGCGCCGGGGGCGCAGCAGAGGCCGGGGACGACACGCCGTGAGGATCCTGGTCGTCGGCGGCGGCGGCCGCGAGCACGCGCTGGCGTGGAAGCTGGCGCAGTCGCCGCGGGCCGAGCGGGTGTTCGCCGCCCCTGGCAATGCGGGTACCGCGGCCGAGCCGGGGATCGAGAACGTCGAAATCGGGGCCGAGGACCTCGATGCGCTGCTGGCGTTCGCCGGGGAGCACGACGTCGGGCTGACCGTCGTCGGCCCGGAGGCGCCGCTGGTCGCCGGTATCGTCGACCGCTTTCGCGCGGCCGGCCACGCCATCGTCGGGCCGAGCCGCGCGGCAGCCGAGCTCGAGGGCTCGAAGGCCTTCGCCAAGGACTTCCTCGCCCGCCACGACATCCCGACCGCGGCCTACCGGACCTTCGACGCCGTCGAGCCCGCGCTCGAGTGGATCCGTGAACGCGGCGCGCCGCTGGTGGTGAAGGCCGACGGACTGGCCGCCGGGAAGGGCGTGGTGGTCGCGCGCGACGGCGCCAGCGCCGAGGCGGCCGTGCGCGACATGCTCGGCGGCTCGCTGGGCGGCGCCGGGGCCCGGGTCGTGATCGAGGATTTCCTCGAGGGCGAGGAGGCGAGCTTCATCTGCCTGGTCGCGGGGCGGACGATCGTGCCGCTGGCCTCGTCCCAGGACCACAAGGCGCGCGACGACGGCGACCGCGGCCCGAACACCGGCGGCATGGGCGCCTACTCGCCGGCGCCGGTGGTGACGGACGCGGTGCACGAGCGGATCATGCGCGACATCATCGAGCCGACCGTGTCCGGCCTGGCGGCGGAGGACCGCCCCTTCAGCGGATTCCTCTACGCCGGGCTGATGATCTCGCCCGAAGGCACGCCACGGACGCTCGAGTTCAACGTCCGCGGCGGGGACCCCGAGACGCAGCCGATCGTGCTGCGGCTGGCCTCGGACCTCGTCGACCTGTGCGAGGCGGTGGCCCACGGGACGCTCGGCGAGATCGAACCGCGCTGGGACCCGCGCGCGGCGCTCGGCGTGGTCATGGCGGCGGGCGGCTACCCGGGCAGCTACCGCAAGGGCGACCTGATCCACGGTCTCGACGCGGAGCTCGGCGACGAGGTGAAGGTGTTCCATGCCGGCACGGTGGCGAGCGAGGACGGCCCGCGCACCAGCGGCGGCCGGGTGCTCTGCGTCACCGCGCTGGGGCGGGACGTGGCCGCTGCCCGCGACGCGGCCTATGCGGCGGTGCAGCGGATCGACTGGCAGGGCGCCTTCTACCGCAGCGACATCGGTCACCGCGCGGTCGATCGCTGAGCCCCGCCCGGGTCCGGGCTCGAACCGGCCACCGCCGCGTCCGCGACGCCGGCCGCAAGCACCTCGGCGATGCTGAGGTCGCCGAAGGTCTCTCCGAGCACCCGCTCGAGCTGCCGCATCACCTCCGCGTCCGCGCCCGTGTCAGCCGGCAGCACGGTATCGCGCCGGCCATGCCCGCGCGCGGCATCGAGCACCTGCTTCACCGAGATGTGCTCGGGCGGGATCGCGGGCAGGAAGCCGGCGGCGTCGGCCCCACCCGGCACCAGCAGGCCGGCCTCCTGCAGCGCGTCGAGGGCCCGGTCCACCGGGTGCACCGGCACCGACAGCGCGCGCGCCAGGATCTCCCGATCCGGCGGATCCTCGCGCTGGTACCAGCCGCGCACCACCGCGAACATCACCGCCAGCGCCAGCCGCTCGTCCTGTGCATGTGACAGGCGTACCCCTTCGCGCCCGCCTCCCAGCAGATACTCGGGATGCTGTCGATAGAACGCGATGCTCGATCCCAGCAGCAGGATCAGCCACGACAGGTACAGCCAGATCATGAACAGCAGCAGGATCGCGAAGCTCGAGTAGATGGCGGTGAAATTCGTCGACGTCGCGGCGAAGGCGGTGAACAGACGCCCGACCGTCTCCCAGACGATGCCGGCGACCGCGCCGCCGTAAAATGCATGGCGCATGCGCACACGCGTGTTCGGAATCAGCACGTAGATGAACGTGAAGGCCAGGATCACGAGTGCGTAGGGGGTCAGCCGCGTCGCCAGACGCAACAGGTGACCGAACGGCTCGAGTGCCATCAGCGCCTGCACCGCCGCGGCGTTGCTCAACGTCGCCGTGATACCGAGCGCCAGGAACACCAACAACGGCCCAATCACCATCACGCTGAGGTAATCGGAAAAACGCCGTACCAGCGTGCGCCGATGGCGGACATTCCAGGTGTAGTTGAACGCCTCCTCGATCTTCTGGATCAGCGAGACGGCGGTGTACAGCAGCAGCGCGACGCCGACCGCGCCCAGGACGCCGACCTTGATGTTGTCGACGAACCCGACGACCCGGGCGGCGATCTCATCGGCACGCTCGCCCAGCGGGGCCAGCAGCTTGAGCAACGCCGGCTCGATCTGGTTGTGAACGCCGAATCCCTTCAGTACGGAGAAGCTGACCGCAATCAGCGGCACCAGCGACAACAGGGTCGTGAACACCAGGCCCATCGCCCGCAGGCTCAGCGCACCGCTCTTCAGGTCATTGCCGACGCAGACGACGATGCGCGCGAGGTTCACCGCGTTCCGGTGCCACCAGCCCGCATCCGCGGGCAGCGGGTCCCACAGCCAGTGACGCCAGCGTTGCCGGAGGATTTCCAGCGCCTCCATGTGGCCTTCTCCCGTCCCGGTGGACCGCTACAGTGTAGCGGGATGGGTTTGCGCGTGCCGAGCGCGGGGCTGGTTTGTGGGTGCGTGCCCCGATTCGGATCGCGGGCAGGCTGGCTCACACCCTATCCGCGCGAGCCTTCCCGGATGACGTGGGTCGAACTTCAGTCCGACAGCCTCGTGCGGCTGATCGTTTCCCGAGCAACCCCGGTTACCGAGTCGTTTCCTTGCACCTCGACGGGTTCCGCTCGGTTGAAGCCGAGCGGGTCCCTTTCTTGTGGCGACAAGAAAGGGACGAGAGAAGCGCTCCCTCGGCGGCGTCGAAGGGGGGCAAGGCACCACCAACAACCGAGTCCGTCGCCGAGAAGGACTGCCTGGCAACCACGTGACTGCCAACCGGTGTGGTTGCCGTCCGCAGGACCTTGCCAGCATGTGGCCTCACGCCTTTGCCGCGCCGAGCATCGCAGCGGCGGGCGGACCAGGCCCGGCAGGGGGCTCGCCAGGGATGGCGAGCCCGCGCAGTCAGGACAGGATGTCCTGTCTGCGCGCCCCGCCCACCGCGAAAAGCACAGGGGAGCCGGGTCCGGGCCAAGCCCGGATCCGGCCGCGGCAACCAGCGCCAGGCTTCTTTGGGTACTTTCTTGGCACCAAGAAAGTACCTCGCTCCGCGCCAGCGGAGCGAAACCCGGGGCTGCATTCACTGATGTGCTCCCGAGGATGCTCGGGAAGGACTCACACTGCATGGGGCTGTCGGACTGAAGTCCGACCTACAACATCCTGGAAGGGACTCGCCCGCCTGGGGTGGGAGCGAGCCTGCGCGCGATCGGCTCGGTACGTCCCGGCCTCAGGTCGCGGCCTCGAGCCGATACCCCCGCAGCCGCTCGGCAAAGCGGCGCAGCGACTCGATGCCGCTGGCCTCCGCGCTCGCGCACCACTCCTGCAGTGCCTGTACCAGGCCCTCCTGGCTCCAGCCCCGGGGGACGAACAACTGCTGCAGCCGGCGCCGGTACTCGTAGACGGTCTGCAGCGGGCGGTTGGCGTGCAGCGCTGCATCGCGTCGGGCGCGGGCGCGCTCGTCCATGCGCGACTCGTCGCGCACCAGCGCCTTGCGCGCCCGGGCCAGCAGCCGACGGTAGTGCGCGTCCGCGCGCCCGAGCTCGGACTTCAGTACCGGCAGCGTCACCTGTCGGGCATAGGTGCGCATGACGTGCATGCGACCGACGATCACTGCCCGCACCGTCTCCAGGTCGACCGTGCGCCGGGCCGGATCGATGCACGGGCGCGGGGCCACCCGCTTGACCCGCGCCAGCCCCAGCCGCTCGAACAGGCGGATGTATGCCCAGCCGAGGTCGAACTCGTACCAGCGCTGCGAGAATCGGGCCGAGCTCGGGAAGGCGTGGTGGTTGTTGTGCAGTTCCTCGCCGCCAATGAACACCCCCAGCGGAAAGATGTTGGTGGAGCCGTCGGGTGACTCGAAGTTGCGGTAGCCGAGGTAGTGGCCGAGGCCGTTGATGACCCCGGCCGCCCACAGCGGGATCCAGATCATCTGGATCGCCCAGATGGTGACGCCGATCGCACCGAACAGCACCAGTGCCAGCACACCCATGATCGCGATGCCGCCGATGCCGCCGAGGCGGGCGTAGACATTGCGCTCGATCCAGTCGTCCGGCGTGCCATGGCCGTATTTCTCGAGGGTCTCGGGGTTGCGGGCCTCGGCCTTGTAGAGTTCCGTTCCCTGCAGCAGCACCTTCCAGATCCCGACCCGGTGCGGGCTGTGCGGGTCGTCCTCGCGCTCGGTATGGGCATGGTGCTTGCGATGGATCGCCACCCACTCGACGGTGCGCATGCCGGTCGTGAGCCAGATCCACAGTCGAAAGCAATGCGCCAGCGCCGGATGCAGGTCGAGCGCGCGGTGGGCCTGAGCGCGGTGCAGGTAGATGGTGACCGAGGCGATGGTGACATGGGTCAGTATCAGCACCGCCAGCAGGTAGCCGAGCGGCGACAGGTCGAGCAGGCCGGTGGACAGGAAATCGAGCAGCGGGTTCATGGGTACCTCGGGTCGGGGCGGGCCGCGGCGCGGAACGGCGGCAACGATACCACGGGCCGGGTGCGGGCAGGCCACTGCGCCAGCCACGAGGGAATGTTCCCGTGGGCACGGCGATTCGATTACCCTCGCGGCCATGTCGGCCGAGCCGCAACTGCTGGAGGCGCTGGACCTGTACCGCGATTTCGGCGCCGTGCGCGCGGTCGCGGGGGTCGACCTGTCGCTCGGGCGGGGCCAGGTGCTCGGCCTGCTCGGGCCCAACGGCGCCGGCAAGACCACCACCCTGCAGCTGGTGTGCGGCGTGCTCGCGCCGCATGCGGGATGCATCCGCATCGACGGCATCGACCTGCTGGAGCGACCGCGCACGGCGAAGGCGGCCCTCGGCTACCTGCCAGAGCAGCCGCCGCTGTACGCCGACATGACCGTCGACGAGTACCTCGGCTTCTGCGCCGCGCTGCACGGCGTCGGGCGCGACCGCCGCGCGCCGCTGCGGCAGCGGGCGCTGGAGCGCTGCGGGCTGGCGGACGTGCGCCAACGCCTGATCGGCAACCTGTCGCAGGGCTACCGGCAGCGGGTGGGCATCGCCCAGGCCATCCTGCACGAGCCGGCCGTGATCGTGCTCGACGAACCGACGGTCGGCCTGGACCCGATCCAGATCCGCGAGATCCGGCGCCTGATCGCCGAGCTCGGTCGCGACCACGGGGTGGTGCTGTCGACCCATATCCTGGCCGAGGTCGAGGCAGTTTGTTCGCACGTGCAGATCATGCATCAGGGGCGTACCGTGCATGTCGGCACGGTCCCCGGGGCCGACCGCATGGAAGGCCATGGGGACGTTCTGGGGCTGCGGCTGCGCGCGGCGGTGACGCGCGAGGCCATCGCGGCGCTGCCGGGCGTGACCTCCGCCGAGTCGCTGGGGGGACATCGCTGGCGGCTCGAGCTCGCGCCCCGTGCACGGGTCGACGCGCTGGCGGCGGGCGTCGTCGAGCGCGGCTGGGGCCTGCTGGAGCTGACGCCCGAGGTCCGTTCGCTGGAACAGATCTTCATCGAGGCGACCACCCGCGACCCCGAGTCCGCCACCGCGGTGGGCACCGCATGACCGGGGCGATCGCGCGGCGCGAATCCCTGGCCCGCTATCGCTCGCCGCTGGCGTGGTCGTTGCTGGCGGCGGTGCAGCTGGTCGTGGCGCTGATCTTCCTGCTGCACCTCGACAGCTACCTGCAACTGCAAAGCGAGTTCCGCCGCGTCGGCAGCGGACCCGGGGTAACCGCCTTCCTGGTGCCGCGGCTGTTCGGTGCCGCGGCAATGGTGCAGCTGATGGTCCTGCCCCTGCTCACGATGGGGCTGGTCGCGGGCGAGTGGCGGGAGCGCACCCTCCCGCTGCTGCTCGGCGCGCCCGTGTCCTCGACCGCGATCGTGCTCGGCAAGTACCTCGGACTGCTGGCGGTCGTGCTGCCGATGGTTGCGCTGACCGCCGCGATGCCGGCCTCGCTCGCGCTCGCGACCGACATCGACGGCGGCACGCTGTTGCTGGCTGCGCTGGGCCTGCTGCTGTTCCTGGCCGCCGCCGGGGCGGCCGGGCTGTACCTGTCGACGCTCACCCGCCAGCCCGCGGTCGCCGCGATCCTGACCCTTGGCCTCCTGCTCGGGCTGCTGCTGCTCGGCGAGTGGGCCCGCAGCGTCGGCGGTCCGCTGGCGGCGCTGCTCGCCTGGCCGACGCCGGCGGCCCACCTGGAGCCCTTCCTCTCGGGCCTGCTCGACAGCGGGGCGCTGGCCTTCTTCGTGCTGTTCAGCGCGCTGTTCCTGGCGCTGGCGATCCGCCGCCTCGACGACGAGCGCCTGCAGCGATGAGGATGGACGCCCGCCAGCGCCTGCGTGCGCGCCTGCAGAACGCGGCCTTCTTCGCCCTGTTGCTCGCGGTGACCGGGCTCGCGGCCTGGCTCAGCCAGCAGTACCGCTTCACGGCCGACTGGACCGACACGCGCCGCAACACCCTGACCCAGAAGAGCCGCGACGTGATCGGGCTGCTCGAGCAGCCGATCCGGATGCGCGCCTTCGTCGCCGAGGATGCCCGGGTACGCAGCCAGATCCGCGAGCTGGTGGAGCGCTACCGGCGCGCCGGCGCCACGGTCGAGCTCGAGTTCATCAATCCCGAGACGCGCCCGGCGCTGGCCCGGGAGCTGGGGATCCGCGGCAGCGGCGAGATGCTGGTCGGGATCGGCGACGGCCAGGAGCGCCTGCAGCGGATCAGCGAGCAGTCGATCACCAATGCCCTGGCCCAACTGGGCCGCGATCGCACGCGCTGGATCGTGTTCCTCGAGGGACACGGCGAACGCGACCCCCTCGGCGATGCGAACTTCGACCTCGGCACCTTCGGCCAGCGCCTGCGCGAGCGCGGCTACCGCGTGCAGACACTGAACCTCGCCCGCCAGCCGGTGATCCCGGACAACACCGACCTGCTGGTGCTGGCCAGCCCGCGCAGCGACTACCTGCCCGGCGAGCTGGCGCGGCTGCAGCAGTACCTCGGCCGCGGACGCAACCTGCTGTGGCTGACCGAGCCGGATGCCGGGGGCCAGCTCATTGAACTGGCATCCGCGCTCGGCGTCGAGCCCCTG
The DNA here is from genome assembly GCA_033721835.1 of Halofilum sp. (in: g-proteobacteria). GTDB lineage: Bacteria > Pseudomonadota > Gammaproteobacteria > XJ16 > Halofilaceae > Halofilum. The sequence goes on from JAWWAE010000044.1 coordinate 8,149, forward strand.
CCCGGCGTGGTGGTCGACCGCAACGCACGGCTGCACGGCGCCGATACCCCCGATTTCGCCGTCGCCGGCGACTATCCGGGGCATCCGGCCACGCGCGGTTTCGATCGCGTGACGCTGTTCCCGCGGGCGCGCGCGGTCGTCGCGCGGGCGGCGCACGGCTGGTCGCCGCAACCGCTGGTGCGGACGCACGAGCAGAGCTGGACCGAGCGGGATCCCCTGCGCGCGGGCGAGCGGATCCGGTTCGATCCGGGCGCCGAGACCGCCGGGCCGCTGACGCTGGCCGTGGCGGCGACCCGCGGCGGCCGGGCGGGACAGCGGATCGCGGTGGTCGGCGACGGCGACTGGCTGTCGAACGCCTACCTCGGCAACGGCGGCAACCTCGAGCTGGGCCTGCGCCTGGTCGGCTGGCTCGCCGGCGACGACGACGCGCGCATCACCATCGCCCCGGAGCGGCCGCCCGACCTGAACGTCGCGCTGTCGCGGCCGCTGGTGCTGGCGATCGGGTTCGGCTTCCTGCTCGGGCTGCCGGCGCTGCTCGCCGGTACCGGGTTCTTCATCTGGCTGCGCCGCAGGCGGCGCTGATGGGGCGCGGCCGCCTCAACCTGCTGCTGCTCGGCCTGGCGCTGCTGCTGGGCCTGGCGGCGGTGCTGCTGCCCGACCCGCGTGGCGCGCAGCCGCCGCCCGCCGTGGCGCTGGACCCGGCCGGGCTCGTGCGGCTCGAGGCGCGCTTCCCCCGCGGCGGCGAGCCGCTGCGCCTGGAGCGCCGCGACGACGGCTGGTGGCTGACCGCGCCCGTGGCCCGCGAGGCGCGCAGGGGCCGCGTGGTGCGGCTGCTGGAATCGCTGCGCGAGCGCACCGGCTCGTGCTACCCGGCCGCCGAGCACGCGCCGGCGGAGTTCGGACTCGCGCCGCCACGGGTGGTGCTGCTGCTCGACGGCCGCCGCGTCGAGTTCGGCGACCGTGCCGGGGATGGCCGGCGCTACCTGCGCACAGACGGGCGCCTGTGCCTGGTCGAGGATGTGGTCGTGCCCATGCTCGCGGGCGGCGCCGACACGCTGGCGCCGGTCGACTGATGCCCGAGCTGCCGGAGGTCGAGACCACCCGCCGCGGCATCGAGCCGCATCTGCGGGGACATCGGGTCATCGGCACCGTCGTGCGCGAGCCGCGGCTGCGCTGGCCGGTGCCCGTCGCCGCCCTGGAGCAGCTGAGCGGGCAGGGCATCGAGGCGGTCGACCGACGCGCCAAGTACCTGCTCCTGCGCACCACCGCCGGCACCCTGCTGCTGCACCTGGGGATGTCCGGCAGCCTGCGGGTGGTGCCCGCCACCACGCCGCCGCTGGTGCACGACCATTTCGACCTGCTGCTCGACGATGGCACCTGCCTCCGGCTGCGCGACCCGCGCCGCTTCGGCTCGGTGCACTGGCTCGGCGGCGATCCGCTGGCGCACCCCCTGCTGGCCTCGCTGGGGCCGGAACCGCTCGGCAGCGGGTTCGACGGCGACCACCTCTACCGCCTCTCGCGCGGGCGCCGGCGCGCGGTCAAGGACTTCATCATGGACAGCCGGGTGGTCGTCGGCGTGGGCAACATCTACGCGGCCGAGGCCCTGTTCGCCGCCGGCATCCACCCGCGACGCCCGGCGCGCCGGATCGGGCGCGCGCGCTACCAGCGCCTGGCCGCAGCCATCCGCGACATCCTGCAGGCCGCGATCGACAAGGGCGGGACGACGCTGCGCGACTTCACCGACGCCGCGGGCGAGCCGGGCTACTTCCGCATCTCGCTCGCCGTCTACGACCGCGCCGGCCAGCCCTGCCGCCGCTGCGGCCGGCCGCTGCGCAGCGAGCGCATCGGCCAGCGGGCGACGGTGTACTGCCCCCGCTGCCAGACCTGATTATGAGACGCCTTCCGGATCTCTCGCCAAGACACAAAGCACGCAAAGACAAAATACGGTTCTCGCAGAGGCGCAGAGAACGCAGGGAGAACACAGGGAAGAACGTAGGCCGGATTGCGAACGCAGTGAGCCATCGGGCAGCCCGCCGGCATTGAATGCGGTAAATCTTCACAGTGCCGGACCACCTTCCTCGACTGTCTTCCCGCCGGACGTCCTTTACTCCGTATTCCCCGAGTTCTCTGCGCCTCTGCGAGAAGCTGTTTTCTTCTCCTTCGCGTGCTTTGCGCCTTCGCGCCTTGGCGAGAGATTTCGAACCACGCCGCCGAACACTACCTGGCGTTGCGCGGCAGGGACGCTGGCGCGGGTTATTCCCCGCCGCGCACCAGGCGGACGGCCTTGGGGCCGGACTTGAAGTAGTAGTAGCTGGCGAGCCCGAACTTGAAATCGGTGTGCCAGGCATAGCTCGGGTAGGTCGTGTTCGGCTCTGCGGTCCAGAACGAGCGCGCCACGGTATTGGGAAAGTAGTCGGTGTCGATGGCCGGGAACTCGGCCGTGTAGTCGATGATGGTCTTCAGCTCCGAACGGGTCGGGAGGCGCCAGTCACTGGCACCGCATAGGCCGCGCCCGTTCACCGCCGCCACGTAGCTTTGGGTGTCGCAGGCGATGCCGCCGCCACAGTCGCCGCCGGCCCGGGTGCCCGGGGCGCCGCCGTTCGACTCGGGGTCGGGGTTGTACCAGGTGTAGGTGTGGTTCTGGTCGCGCAGGCCGCCGTCGATGGTCTTCACCTCCCACACTAGGCCGGTGACCTCGTCGCGCACACAGTCCCAGGGGGTGATGGTGTAGATGGCGTCCTGATTGGCCAGCGGCCGGGCATTGCCGTCGAGCTTGGTGAAGTCGAACACGCCGCCCTCGACCAGCCGCCCCTCGATGCTCTCCGCGGCGAGTGTCGGCGCACCCGCGAGCGCGAACAGGGACAGGGCCAGGCAGGCAAGTCGGCGCCGGAATCGGGCAAACGGCATGCTCACTCTCCGTGTGGGGGCGTGCGGCAGGCGCCGCCGCCGGACGCCCGCAATATACGCGAGCCGTCATCCCGCTCCAAGGCGGGGCCGAGGGCCGGGGCAAGCGTGTCAGGGCTTCAGTGACCGCTATCTGCCGCAGACAAGCACCACATCGCTGATCAGGACACGAACGAAGGGTTTTTCTTCGTTGCGGCGTTTTACACGCCAACCCGAAGAGTCGATTTTCAGTCCATCCTGAATCATTTCCCGGTGCTCCGGCGTTGAACCCGGTTGGTAGCGGGCCTCCGGCGCAGATCGGCCACGGTCACGCTTGGTGGGCGTCTGTGTTCATCCGTGGTTGCTTCATTTCGAGCCGAACCTGCGATCCAGCGCCTGCTTCACGGATGCGGGCACGAACTCGGACACGTCGCCGCCGAGCGAGGCGATCTCGCGGACGAGGCTGGATGAGACGAAGCCGTATTCCTGGGCCGCGGCGATGAACAGGGTCTCGATGTCCGGCGCCAGCCGCCGATTCATGCCCGACAGCTGTACCTCGAACTCGAAGTCGGAGACCGCGCGCAGGCCGCGCAGGATCACCGCCGCGCCCTGCTCGCGCGCGTAGTCGACCAGCAGGGCGCGGAACGAGTTGACCTCGATGTTCGGATAGTCGGCGAACGCGGCCTCGGCCAGCTCGACCCGCTCGTCGAGCGGGAAGAAGGGCTTCTTGCCGGGGTTCTCCGCGATCGAGATGACGACCCGGTGAAACATGTGGCTGGCGCGCTCGGCGACATCCACGTGGCCGTTGGTGACGGGGTCGAACGTGCCGGGGTAGACGGCGGTGACATCCACGGGCGGCCCTCCTGCAGTCCGGGCAAGCTTGCCGGATGGCGCCGGTCGCCGCAATGCAGGCGGGGACGTGACCCGCACCGGGCTGGCCAGTAGACTCGGGGCACGGGTCGCGACCCCCCGCGCCGACCGATGATGCAGAGCATGGACGACCTTGCCGCCACACTGATCCCCACCGCACTGTTCGCCCTCTCGGCGCTGGCCGTGGTCGGGGCCTCGTTCGGCTCGCTGTGGCTGTTCGTGCTGCGACCGCAGCGGCGCAATCGCAACCGCGGCCTCCTGCGGGAGCCGGCGCGCGCACTCCGGCGCCGCCTCGACGTGGTCAACCACCGCATGGTCGGCGCCGGCATCGGGCTGGCGCTGTCCCTGTTCGTCTGGACGTTCGTCTACTACGCGCTGGTGGCGGACTCCGAGGCCATCTGGGAACTCCTGATCTTCGCCGCGGCCGGCGTGATCGCGCTCGGTTGGTTCGCCCAGGAGCTGGTGCGGCTGTGGCCGGAGCGCGTCCGGCTGCTGCGGGCGATCGAGGCCCAGTTCCTGACCGGGCAGTCGCTCAACCTGCTGCTGCGTCAGAAGTACTGGGTGTTCCACGACGTCCATATCGGCGGTCACCGCATCAACCACCTCGTGGTCGGCCCGCGCGGGGTGTTTTGCGTCGACTCGATGTGGCGCCGCGTCCGCCGGCGACTGTCCTGGCGGGGATTGCGGCCACCGCCGAAGCCGGTCGCGGTGTTCGACGGCGAGAAGCTGCGGTTCCCCGGCTGGGACGAGCGCACGAGCTTCGAGGACGTGCAGGCCCAGGCCGAGTGGCTGGGCCCGTGGCTGGCCGACCGCATCGGTGAGCCCGAGGCGAACGTGCCGGGCCACGCGGCGGTCGCGCTGCCGGGCTGGCAAGTCACCTCGACCGACTGGAAGCGGCTGATCGTGTTCAACCCGGCGACCCCGAACATGCTGATCCAGGGCGCACCCGAGGGTCGCCAGCTCGATACCACCACCATCCAGGCGGTGCTCAAGCAGCTGCAGCAACACAGCAGCGAGATCGTCGACGCGCGGCTGCACAACCAGCCGACACTGCAGGACACGCTGCGCCGCCTCCGCGAGCGGCTGGCCCGCCGGCGGAGCCGCTAGACCGAGGCCCGCAACCACTGGTGCAGGCGGGCCACCGGGCTGTCGGCCGGCACCGGGTGGGTCAGTCGCAGGTAGAAACCGCCAGCGCCCGTTGACGGGGCCGGCAGCAGGGCCACCAGGGTACCTGCGCCGAGGAAATCATCGACCAGGTGGCGCCAGCCGAGCGCCACGCCCTGGCCGGCGAGTGCCGCCTGCAACAGTGCGGGATAGCTGTTCACCCGCACCGGTCGCCGGGGTGTGCCGATCTCGATCTCGAACTGCTGCAGCCATTCGCCCCAGCCCATCCAGTCGGGATGCTCGTCGTCCAGCACCAGCAGCGTCTCGCCCAGCAGGTCGGCCGGCTCGCGCGGCGGCGCGCGCCCGCGCAGGTAGTCGGGGCTGCAGACCGGCATCACCTCCTCCCGGAACAGCGGCGTCACCGCCTCGCCCGTGAGCGGCCGGCGGGCGTACTCGATCAACAGGTCGACGTCCTCCCGCATGCGATCGAAGCGCTCGTCGGAGGCCAGTACCCGGATCTCGAGCTCCGGCTCCGCCTGGCGGAATCCGGTCAGGCGCGGCATCAGCCACAGCGACGCGACGGCATTGGTGGCGCCGACCGTGATCGGCCCACCCTCCTGGCCCAGAGCCACCTCGGCGGTGGCCCGGGCCAGCCGCAGCAGCGACTCGTTGACCGCCTGGAAGTACTGCTGGCCCAGCGGCGTCAGCCGCACGCCGCGATCCCCGCGCAGGAACAGGGTGATGCCCAGCCGTTGCTCGAGGTTGCGGATCTGCCGGCTGACCGCCCCCTGGGTGACGCTCAGCTCGGCGGCCGCGCGGGTGAAGCTCAGCAAACCCGCGGCCGCCCCGAAGGCCCCCCGGGGCTGCCGCGGCGGCAGCGGTGAGGGGCGGTCAGACCAGCATTTCACTAATGGGTCTGGTGGAAAAAAATAGATTGCAGC
>JAWWAE010000045.1:0-13649 GCA_033721835.1 Halofilum sp. (in: g-proteobacteria)
AGGACCGCGACTTCGCCCGCGCCGACCGAATCCGCGACGAACTCGCGGCGCAGGGTGTGGTGCTGGAGGACGGCGCGGGCGGCACGACCTGGCGGCGAACCGCCCCCGGCGAGAAGGCGTGAAGCGCATCCTGATCACGATCGTCCGCGGGTATTCCCGTTATATCAGCCCCTTTCTCGGTGCCCACTGCCGCTTTTACCCCACGTGCTCGGCCTACGCGCAGGAGGCGCTGGAGACGCACGGGCTGCTGCGCGGTGGCTGGCTCACCCTGCGGCGCATCCTCCGTTGCCACCCATTCTGCCCCGGTGGTTACGATCCGGTGCCGCCGCCAAAACAATGATTGACGCCCCGCAACATGTTGCATTGCAATACCTGACCCCGAGTCACCGAGTCATTCAGCTATGCACCCCAAAACTGGACCTGTGCCATCGGCAAAGGGTAATGGTTGATGGATCTTGTAGGAGTGGACGTTGGTTTTTCGGCAACGCGGCGAAGCTCGGGCGTCGTAAGATTTCGGCAAGGTAACCTTCGCCTTGGTCGTGCGACCTCAGCTTGGACGAGTCGGGCCGAGATACTCGGTAGCGACGGGTACGCCGACGTGGCGGCGATAGACGCTCCGCTGCTGCCCGATCTCCATTGGAAGCCTAGGTCCTGCGAACGGCTGTTCACATTCGGGGCGTATCAGCGCAGATGCAAACCCGGGCTATCGCACATCCCTGGAACCGGGCAGCAACTCCGAGAGGAAGGCCATTCGACCGCGGACCAGCTGTTGCGGATCGTGGCTGGCACAGCAACGGCCGCCGAGTTTCCTAGGGTCCTACCCGAGCGGAATATAGTCGAGGCGTTTCCCAACGCATTCTTGGGGGTTGTCGTCCCTCGGGATCGATACGATGAGATGCCACGACTTCGAAGAGGCAAGAAGTTCGACTGGCTCTATGACCAATGGCGCGACAGTGACCTGTTCAGACCCATGGCAATCGATCTGGATCCTACGGGGGCATTACTCCGGGAGTTCCAAGATTGTACGGACCACGATGAGCGTGCGGCTCTCGTGTGCTTGCTCACTGCCATGGCGGTGGGCTCTGGACACTACACTGCAATCGGGGACCAGAATGGCGGATACTTCTTCCTGCCGCGACTAAGCGATTGGGCGACGTGGGCCATAGACCAACTCGAAAAGCACCGTAGTCGACTACCGGAACTCGAGATATGGATGGATGGAGAGAGTATCCCCGGCTCACAATCCCTGCCGCATTTTGCATATCCACAGGCTCGAAGGTAAGCGGGCGACTTGCATAGCGAGTAAACCAGCGCCTCAGCCTGAGGGTGGAATTCCGGCGGGCCTTATCCGAATCAGTGGGGAGGCCGAGGGACGCATATTGGTATGCGTCCCACTCGTTCGTCATGACGCGTTCCAGTGTTTGACCTGCCAAGGCGCGACCCAGTCACCCTTGACCCGCAACTCGACCCCGGCATCCTCCTCGATCAGCTTACAGACCGTCATCTCCCCGGCATCCACACCATAGCGCTCCCCGGCCTCGCGGAAGCGCGCGTGACAGGCATCGGTCAGCTCGCTGCGGGTACCGGTCGCGTCCATCAGTTCGGCGATCAGGTCGAGGTCCTTCAGGCACAGCTTGAGCGGGAACGACGGGTCGTAGTGGCCGGCGAAGATCGAGGGGACGTCGTGCTGCATGACGAAGCTGTCGGCCGCCCCGCCCTTCATCACCTGCCACCAGGTCTCGGGCTCGATGCCGGCCTTCTTCGCGCAGACCATGGCCTCGCCGATGGCGGCGGCGTGAATCTTCCAGAGCTGGTTGTTGACCAGCTTGGCGACGTAGCCGTTGCCGTACTGCCCCACCCTGCGGATCTCGCCCATGGCCTCGAGCACCGGGCGCGCCTGCTCGATGTGGGCGTCCTCGCCGCCGACGAACATCGGCATGTCGCCGCGGATGGCGGCGTCCACCGAGCCGGTGACCGGGGCGTCGATCGGCCTGCCGCCCTGCGCGACGAAGTCCTTGATCAGCTCGCGCATGAAACCGGGCGACGAGGTGGTCAGGTCGATCCACAACCGGCCGTCGCAGTCGCCGTGGATCAGGCCGTGGTCGCCCTTCAGCACCTCCTGCACGTGCGGCGGGCCGAACACCATCGACACCACGCAGTCGACCCGGTCGATCATCTCCCGCGGGCTGTCCACCCAGGTGGCACCCATGGCCAGGTGATCCTCGGCCGCCTCGTGCCGGAGGTCGAACACGCAGGTGTCGAAACCGGCGCGGAGGATATTCTTCGCGGCATTGCCGCCCATGGTCCCGAGACCGATGAAGCCGACCTTCATGGCGTGCTCCCCGTGATGTCCGCGGTCGATTGTCGGTCGACCCGGGGGCGCCCGGCAACGCGCGGCGGCGGCTCGCGCGTGCAGGTGGCCTGCGACCGCATGGAAACGGAGGGGGTGGAGGACTCGCAGCGGGAGCCAGGGCAGAAAAGCCCGCACACGGGCGGGCTTTCGCGGGAATGGCGTCCCCAGGGGGACTCGAACCCCCGTTACCGCCGTGAAAGGGCGGTGTCCTAACCGCTAGACGATGGGGACGCGGTCGGAACCAGGATGGATCGCGCGGGGCGCGAAGCGGCGCGCAATGTAATCGAGCGACCGGCGGGTGTCAACGCGAGCCCGGCCGCGGGGCCGGCGGATTCAGTCGCCCTTGGCGTCCGGGTCGACCAGGTTCTCCTCGTGCACCAGCGCGAAGTCGTAGGTGTAGCGGATGTGCTCGTCGAGGTATTGGATCATCGACGGGGCGTTCTTGAGGGCCTCGTACTCCTCGCGCGGCACGGGTGCGTACACGGTGCGCAGGCCCGGCAGGGAGTCGTGGAAGTGGATGACCAACTGCCGGGTCTCGTCGTTGTAGCCGATGCGACGGATGCTGCGGGACTTCACGTCCTCCATGCGGACCTCGACCCGCTCGGGCCTCTGATGCGGTTCGTGGACGATCGGACTGGTCATGTGCGGAACACCTCCATGATCGACGCCGGGCGCGCGCTGTTGCGACGCTGCCGTCGGGCGTCCTGGGTGCGGGAACTGGATCGCGGGGATCCCCCGGACCGGGGGCCGGGACGCGGTTGGCGGGCCGCCCGTGGCGCCCCTCCGACAGACCCCGTCGCTATCCCGCAGAATGGCGCGCAGTGTACCATGCGTCCCTTGATGATCCAGACGGTACCGTACAATCGAGTGTCCCGGACGACACCGTCCCCGGATCCGTCAGCGACCGCATCGCTGCGCGCCGCCCCGCCATGACGCCCGAGGCCTATTGCGAGGAGCGCGGCGCCCCGCCCGGGTCGAGCCGCTACTACTTCCGGCTGTTCCTGCCGGAGCCGCAACGCTCCGGCGTGACCGCCCTGTACGCGCTGTGCCACGAGGTCGGCAGCATCGCCGACGAGGTCTCCGAGATCGGGGCGGCACGCGTGAAGCTCGGCTGGTGGCAGGAGGAGATCGAGCGCCTCTATGCCCGCGAGCCGCGCCACCCGGTGACCCGCGCACTGCAGGCGCACGTCGAGTGGAACGGCCTGCGGCGGGCGCTGTTCGACCAGTTCCTCGCCGCCGCGGACATGGACATCGACCCGCCCGGCTACGCCGACCGCGAAGCCCTGCTGGTATACGCGCGGCGCCATGCGGCTGCCCAGCGGCTCGAGAGCGAGATCTGCGGCGGGGGCGACCCCGCCGTCGACGACTTCGCCGAATCGCTCGGCATCGCCCTGCGGCTCGCGCGTGTACTGCAGGACGTGCGCGCCGACGCCGCCCGTGGCCGTGTCTACCTGCCGCAGGACCGGCTCGAGGCGCATGGCGTGAAGCCCGGCGAGCTGGTACAGGCAGAGACACCGCCGCACCTGCGCGCGCTGCTGCAAGAAGAGGCCGCGGGGGTCGTCGAGCAGATCGAGCACGCCCTGCAACGGCTGCCCGCCGATGCCCAGCATGCCCAGCAAAGCGGGCTGGTGGCAGCGGCGATCGAGCGGCGGCTGCTGGCGGAGATCGAGCGCGACGGCTATCGTCTGCTCGAGCACCGCATCGACCTGACACCGCTGCGCAAGTTCTGGATCGCCTGGCGCACCGTGCGCCGGGCGCGGCGCAGCGCGGCCCGACCGGACTGAGCCGGGAATCCCGATGACCACGAACGCCGCTGACGGAACCACGCCCGATCTGAGCGGGCGCAGCGTGCTGATCACCGGTGCCGGCGACGGGCTCGGCGCGGCGCTGGCAACGGCCTGCGGGCGGGCGGGGGCCGAGGTCATCCTGCTCGGGCGCACGGTACGCAAGCTGGAGGCGGTCTACGACGCGATCGTCGCCGCCGGCGGCCCCGAGCCGGCGATCTACCCGCTGGATCTCGAGGGCGCGGCGCCGAACGACTACGAGGAACTGGCCGGCCGCGTCGAGGGGGCCTGCGGCCGGCTCGACGCGCTGGTGCACAACGCGGCAGTGCTCGGCGAGCAGACGCCGCTCGAGTTCCAGTCACCGCTGGAGTGGGCGCGCACGTTGCAGGTCAACCTGACCGGCCCGCTGCTGCTGACCCAGGCCTGCCTGCCGCTGCTGCGTCGTGCCGAGCGCGGCGACATCGTGTTCGTCGGCGACGAGCGCCGCGGTGCCTACTGGGGCGGCTACGGCGTGTCGAAGGCGGCGGCGGCGGCGCTGGCGGAGATGCTCGCCGAGGAACTGGAGCGGGACACGGGACTGCAGGTGCACCGGATCGAGCCGGGCCCGATGCGCACCGGATTTCGGGCACGGGCGTTCCCGGGTGCGCTGGCGGAGGAGGCCCCGCTTCCGGAAGAGCGGGCGGTCCCGGCCATCCTCGAGCGGCTGGCCCGGGCCTGAGGTCGCGGCCGGCGCCGCCTCAGCGCTGCGCCAGCTGGCGCCCCGAGAACAGCTCCTCGAGGCTGCACTCCACCACCCCGAACCGCAGCCGCTCGTCTGGGCGGACGTAGCCCGCGCTGATGCGCCGATCGCCGCCGGAGCGCACACGCCAGGTGCCGTTGTGCGAGTCGAGGTCGGACAGGTGGCAGGTGCCGTCGAGCACGATCAGCTCGGCATGGCGCTCGCTGACGGTAGGATTGTCGATCACGAAGCAGCCCGTGACTCCGGAACGCCGACGGGTGCGGCCGATCAGATAGGTACCGTCCCGCATCGGGACGGTCCCATTGACGCTCTCGGTCGACGCTGCCGTGCCCGCGGCGGTCATGCCATCGAGTCGGCGAAGCAGCGGTTGGCCGCCTCGATCAGGTCGCGCACCTGGCGGCGGCAGCGCCCGAACTCGACCGTCATGTCGGGCGCGACCTCGGCCTCGAAGATGCGCTGCCGCCCTTCCGGTCGCACCAGGTGGGTGCCACGGGCCGAGCCGAGGTCGATCAGCCGTACGCGGCCGTGATAGACGATCAACTCCGCGTGACGATGGCTGGCCGTGGGATCGCCGAGCTCGATGAAGCGGTTGGCGATGCGGCGTTCCGGGCACGAGGCCGGTGGACCGAGATCGTCGCGCCGCTCGTCACCGCCACCCACGATGTAGCAGCCGTCGCGCATGGTCCGTCTCCCGCCCGTTGCCTGGTTCGGACGCACGATACACGCGAGGGCGGCGGTTCGACCGTGATCCGTGTCGCACTTCGCATGCCAGGGTCGGGTCGCCATGCCGACTAGGGGAGCCCGAACGGAAGACGGTGCGTGACCCCGGGCGGCAGAGCGCGGGGCCGCGCGGGATCCGGCGGCCATGGGCGGCGGTCGGCGAGAGCCGGCGGCAGGCCCGGCGTGCCATGCGGTCCACCGGGGCCGATGGCTGGCACCGACGGCAACCTCTCGCCGCTCGGGTCCCCGGCCGGCAACTCTGCCCGGCCGGCGAGGCCGGGCGGCAGCGCGCCGCGCGGCGTAAAGCTCGGGCCCAATTCGGCCACCGTCGTCGAGGCCGGGCCGGCGGAACGGTCGACACCCTCGAGGAGTCCACCGGGCGGCCGCAGGATCGGACGCGGCAGCTCGGCCGCGGAGCCCGACACGAAGAGGTAGTCGCCAGCGGCAAAATCGACGCTGCCGGAGGATGTGCGCACGAAGATCACGCCCTCGTGGACGCGACCGTAGAGACCGTAGTCGCCGACCCCGTTACCGGCGCAGGCGCGACCGCAGAATTCCAGCGAATAGCCGGTGCCGCGCACGCCGATGGTGGCAATGGAGGTCTTCATCTCGTAGGTGTCGTCGGGGTGGTCACCGATCACCCCGGTGACAGTCCGCAGCGCACCCTCGAGGAATCGCATCAGCGCGCTGCTGCCAGTGCCATCCGGGTCGGGTCCGTAGCGATCGATGGCGAAGCGGCTCGCGGACTCGAGTTCGACCAGGCCACCGTCATTGAGGCGGATCTGGACACTGGCGACCGGCCCGGTGCGAATCTCGTCGCCCTCGCGCACGAGGTCGCGGAAGTGGAGGCTGCGGGCGGACTCGCCCGCGCGCACGGCCGTGACGTCGCCGCTGACACTGATCACGCGTCCGGCCGGGCGGCTCGCCTCGGCGATGGCCGGAACCAGGCCCGCGAGCATTAGCGCGAGCGCGGCTGCCCGGAGGCGGTTGCGGTAGCGGTGTGTGCCGATGACCATCAGTCTCCTCCCGCCGGCCTCGGCGCGGCGGATCCCGGAGAGACCGCGCTGCGGCCCGGTCGACGTGCACGCCGACGGGCGCCGGGGGAGGAGCGGTTCCGGGGTGACGGGCGCATCCGCATACGGCGGGTACCCGTCATTCACTTCGGGGGGAAGTAAAGACTATCCACAGCGCGTCCGCGCGGATGCGAATGCGGTCACAAAACCGTTCTCAAGCGTCTGAATTCTTGGGCAAACAGCCGCATCAGCGCGGGAGGTCGGCCGCCGGCAGCACGAACACGTCGACCTCGTCCGCCGCCAGCTCGAGCCAGGTGAACGGCGTCCGCGGGTACCGCCGCTCCAGCGCGGGACCGCCACGGCCGACCTCCACCACCAGCAGGCCGTCGGGCGTCAGCCGCGCGCGGGCGCCGTCGACGATGCGCTCGACCACGTCCAGCCCGTCCGTGCCGGCGGCCAGTGCGGTGGGCGGCTCGTGGCGGTACTCGGCCGGCAGCGCGGCCATGGCCGCGGCGTCGACGTACGGCGGATTGGACACGATCAGGTCGTAGCGGCGGTGCGCCGGGAGGCCGCGGTAGACGTCGGCCCTGAACAGCTCGACGCGTCCACCCACACCGTGCCGTTCGACGTTGCGCGACGCCAGTTCCAGCGCCCCCGCGTCGATGTCGGTGGCATCGATGCGCGCCTCCGGGAAGGCGAGCGCGCAGGCCACCGCGATGCAACCGCTGCCGGTGCCGATCTCGAGGATGCGCCCGAGCGGGCGCTCCGGCAGCCAGGGCCGGAACCGCTCGGCGATCGGCTCGGCCAACGGCGAGCGCGGCACCAGTACGCGCTCGTCGACCTCGAACTCGAGGCCGGCAAACCACGCCCGGCCGGTCAGGTAGGCCAGCGGCCGGCGCTCCTCGATCCGCCGCGCCAGCAATCGACCCACCGCCGCCCGTTCCACCGGCGTCACGGGGCGCGCCGGGTCAACGGCCTCCACCGGCGACCGGCCGAGCGCCTCCAGCACCAGCCATGCGGCCTCGTCGCGCGCGTGGGCGGCGCCATGGCCATGCGCCAGCGCGGCGGCGTGCAGGCGCTGCTCGACCCGGTCGACCAGCTGCCGCAGGTCGCCGGGCACGGGGTCGGTTTCGGGGCTCATCGGTCCATGGGGCTCGGCGGAGGGCGCGATTGTACGGCATCGGGCGCGCCGTGCCCGCGGCGCCTCCGGGCCGCGGCCGGCGGACGAGGCGCCGGCCGGGCCGAGCGTGTACCATGACCGTCCGGGCCATCGGCCCCGGAGATTCCGCCGCGGCCGGTGGCGTCCCGACCCCACCGGCCCGACCCCCGCAACGGCCTGCGCGGAATCGCGAATACCCGCGCAAGTGCGGCTGCGCGGGCGTCGCAACCGGGGTCCGCCCGCACGTAGAGCGCGGTCATGGAGACGACTTTCATGCCGGTGAGCCGGCCGCCGCTATCGGATCGCCTGCGTTGCCAGTTGGTCGGCTGCCTGCCGCAGCATGCCGTCTCGCGCCTGGTGCTCCGCCTGACGCGGGTGCGCAACCGGGCGTGGATCCCAGTGGCGCGCTGGTTCACGGCCCGGTTCGGGGTCGACCTGGACGAGGCGGAGGCCCCGGACCTCCACGCCTACGAGCACTTCAACGCCTTCTTCACCCGCGCGCTGCGCCCCGGGGCCCGCCCGCAGCAGGGACCGCCCGACACCCTGACATCGCCGGTCGACGGCCGGGTCTCCCAGATGGGCACGGTCGCAAGCGGCCGGCTGCTCCAGGCCAAGGGCATCGATTACTCGCTCGCGGACCTGCTCGGCGGCGAGGCGGAACTCGCGGCCCGCCTCGACGGCCACGGCTTCGCGACCCTGTACCTGGCGCCGGGCGACTACCACCGCATCCACATGCCGCTGACCGGGCGCCTGCGGCGCATGACCTACGTCCCGGGTCGCCTCTACTCGGTCGCCGACTGGACCGTGCGCGCCCTGCCCGGCGTGTTTACCCGCAACGAGCGCGTCTGCTGCCTGTTCGACACCGATCGCGGGCCGCTGGTCCTGGCGCTGGTCGGGGCCATCAACGTGGCGGCCATCGAGACCGTCTGGGCGGGGGTGGTGACGCCGCCCCGGGGGCGCCGAGTGGCGCACTGGGAGTACGACGGACCCGCCGCGCCCCGGCTCGGCCGCGGCGACGAGATGGGGCGCTTCAACATGGGTTCGACCGTGATCGTCGTCGCCCCCGCCGGCTACCGCTGGTCGCCCGTGCGCGAGCCCGGCGACCGCGTGCGGGTCGGGGAGGCGCTCGCCCCGCCCCCGGACTCGAAGGGGAACCCCCGATGACCAATGCCCGAACCGGCCCCGCCGCCCCGCGGCTGCGCAGCACCGAGATCTCCGTCGGTGACATCATGGTGGGCAAGCCCATCGCCTGCCCGCCGGATACCGCCATCGCCGAGGCGGCCCGCATGATGGCCGAGCGGCGGGTCTCTTCCATCCTGGTACGCGAGGGTGGCGACGTGGTCGGCATCTGGACCGAGCACGACGCGCTCGGCCACGACCTGGAGCACGAGGAGGCCCTCGACATCCCGATCCGGGAGGTCATGAGTTCGCCGGTGACGACCATCGACCGGCACGCCTCGATCAACGACGCGGCGTTGCGCTTCAAGCAGATGGGGCTGCGTCATTTCGTCGTCGTCGACGGCGACGCCCGCGCGGTCGGCCTGATCACCCAGAGCGACGTCGTGTTCAGCCACGGTGTCGAGTGGTTCATGCGCCTGCAACCGGTCGAGGCCGTGCTGGACGGCGTACCGCCGGTCGCCGGCGCGGAGGAGCGGGTCTCGGCGGTCGCGCGACGGCTGCACGACGCGCACGGCGACGCGATCGTGATCCGCGACCCGGACGGCGTGCTCGGGATCCTTACCGAGCGCGATGTCGTGCGTTACATCGCCGGGCGCCAGGACGATTGCGCGGCCTGGGAGATCGCCAGTCGACCGTTGCAGACCGTGCGCCCCGAGGACAGCCTGTTCAATGCGCGCAACCTGATGATCGAGCGCGGGTTCCGTCACCTCGGGGTGGTCGACGCCGGACAGAACCTGGTGGGACTGATCGGCTTCAACGACATCCTGTCCTCGATCGAGCACGGCTACGTCGAGGAACTGGAACTGGCGCTCGCGGAACGCGACTCGGCCCTGCGCGCCAGCGAGGAACGCTATCGTGCGCTGGTCGAGCGCTCGCCCGACGCGATCGCCGTGCACCGCAACGGCGAGCTGCTGTTCGTCAATCCGGCCGGCGTGGAATTGCTGGGCGCGAGCGCTCCGGACGAGCTGATCGGCGCCTCGCTCGCGGACTTCATCGCCGACGACGAGCCCGATCGACGCCTGCACCTGGTTTGCACCGATACCGGTCACAAGTCGGTCGAGACACGGCTGCGCCCGCGCGGCAGGGACGAGATGGAAGCCGAGCTGTCGGCGAGCCCGATCACCTATGGCGAGCAGGAGGCCTGGCAGGTGGTCCTGCGCGACATCACCGAGCGCAAGCACCTGGAGGAGGAGCTGCGGCGACTGGCGACGACCGATCAGCTGACCGGCATCCATAACCGGCCACACTTCGAGTCGGCGCTGAACAACGCCATCAGCGAGGCCGGGCGCTACGGGCGCGGCTTCGCGCTGCTGATGTTCGACATCGACCACTTCAAGCGCATCAACGACGCGCTCGGGCACGACGAGGGCGACCGAATCCTGCAGCACGTGGTCGCATGCCTTGCCAGGCGGCTGCGCGAGAGCGACATGTTCTGCCGCTGGGGTGGCGAGGAGTTCGTGATCCTGGCACCGGAAATCGACGACGAGGGCGCCGAGCGGCTTGCTCACAAGCTGCTGGCGACGCTGCGCGAGTCGGTGGAAACCGAGGCCACCGGGCCGGTGACGGCCAGCTTCGGGGTCGCCGTGTACCGCGACGGCGAGGCCCGCGGGCAGTTGTTCAAGCGCCTCGACGAGGCCCTCTACGCGGCCAAGCGCAATGGCCGCGACCGGGTCGAACTGGCCGACTGATCAGTCGAGCAGTCCCGACCAGGGTGGACCGAGCGCGCGCAGGCGCTCGAGGTCGCCGGGCCGGTCGATGTCGCCGCGCGACGTCAGCTCGTGCCAGCACCAGCCGAGCCCGGCGAGGCGGTCGCGCGTGACGTCGAGCACCCGCTCGGTACCCCAGGGCAGGCCGTCGAACAGCACCGGCTCGACCCGGTGCAACCCCAGCAGCACGTAACCGCCGTCGTCGGCCGGGCCGAGCACGGCGTCGTGGGTGACCAGCCGAGCGAGTGCCTCGTCGATCGCCGCCGTGTCCAGCCACGGGCAGTCGGTGCCGACGACGAGGGCCGGTCCGCCCCGCCCGACCGCGTCCGCCAGCGCCGCCTGCATCCGCGCGCCCAGATCGGCCCCGGCCTGCCACCGCAGCCGTGCCCCGTGCGCCGCCGCCAGCGCGGCCAGTTCGCCGGCCGCGTCATCGCCGGCGGCCCACAGCTCCAGGCGCTCCGCCCCGGCGGCCGCCGCCTCGCCCAGCGCGTGATTGACCAGCGCGCGATGCAGCCGCGCCGCGCCCTCGGCACCGAGCGCCGGGATCAGCCGCGTCTTGGCCCGGCCGGGGACCGGGGCGCGGGCGAAGACCAGGATCGAGGCCACGGGCCGCCCTCAGCCCCGGTAGCGCCGCGCGAGCTCGGCCGGGTCGGCGCCGCGCCAGTAGGCCCAGCGCAGCCGCCACATGAGCACGATCGTGCGCCACGGGCCGCCCTGCTCCCAGCGCCGGCTCGAGGTGGTCAGCCGCACCGGCAGGCACAGCGGGCGCCCGCGCCGGCGCAGCCGGCGCGACAGGGCGATGTCCTCCATCAATTCGATCTCGGGGAAGCCGCCGACCGCGGTAAAGGCCTCGCGCTGCACGAACAGGCCCTGGTCGCCGGTCGCGATGCCGGTCAGTCGCGAGCGCAGGTTCACGAGGGTCGCGATCAGGCGGAACAGGGGCCGCGGTGTCGACAGCCGCAGGCCGAAGCGGCCCCACTCGGGCCGGCCGGCGGCCATGACCGCCTGCAGGTCGTCGATCGCCTCCGGGTCGACCCGGGTGTCGGCGTGCACGAACCAGAGCCACTCACCGGCGGCCACGGCCGCGCCGGCGTTCATCTGCCGCGCGCGCCCCGCCGGGCCGCTCAGGACGCGGTCCACCCAGGGCCGTGCCCGCTCCACCGTGTCGTCACGGCTGCCACCGTCGACCAGCACGAGCTCGCCGCCGGCGCGGCGGGCCGGCTGCAGGCTGTGCAGCGTCGCCACGATCCCCGCGGCCTCGTCGAGGGCGGGGACGATCACGGACAGGGTCGGTGACACCGGCCGCGCGGCGCCGCGGCTCAGGCCAGCGCGCCGCCGCAGGACGACCCCTGGCCGGCGGTACAGCCGAAACAGTGGCCGGCGACGGTGATCGGCTCGCCCGCCAAATCGACGCCGATCAGGTCGGTGATGTGACGTCGCGCGCGCCCGTGCCCGCCCGGCGGCAACCCGAGCATCTGGTTGAAGTCGCAGTCGTAGACGTAGCCCTGCCAGTCGACGCTCAGCAGGTCACGGCACATGACCGCGTCGAGATTGGCGTCCTGGTGCGAGGACTTGAGCAGCTGCATGTAGTCCTCGAACTGGCCGCGGGAGATCAGCGTGCTGCCGAAGCGGTGGATCGGCAGGTTGGCGAGGCAAAAGAGGCTGGTGAACTCGATCCCGAAATCGTCCCACAGGCGCTTGCGGTAGTCCTCGGTGAGCTGTTCCTGGTCGGGCGGCAGCACCGGCCCGATGGGGTTGTACACGAGGTGCAGGTCGAGACCGCTGCCCTCGCGTCCATATCCCAGCGCGTTCAGCCGCTGCAGGGCCTTGATGCTGGCCTCGAACACGCCGCTGCCGCGCTGCTTGTTCACGTTTTCGCTCGAGTAGCACGGCAGCGAGGCCACGATCTCGACCTCGTTCCCGGCCAGGAACTCCGCCAGCCCGGCCTGCTCCGGCAGCTCGAGCACCGTCAGGTTGCAACGATCCATGACGTGCAGCCCGCGCCTGCGCGCCTCCGTGACCAGGAATCGGAACTCGGCGTGCAGTTCCGGCGCCCCGCCCGTGAGGTCCAGCGTCTGCACCGTGTCACTGGCATCGAGATAATCGACGACCTGCAGCGCGGTCTCGTGGTCCATCATCTCCTTGCGCGTCGGACCGGCATTCACGTGGCAGTGCAGGCACGCCTGGTTGCAGTAGTACCCGACGTTCACCTGCAGCGTGGTCACGCCACGCCGCTGGATCTCCGGGAAATAATGCGGCATCAGGTGGGGCAGTGTTGCGTGCATGTCCGGGGAAACCCTTGTTCGAATGTGTGCGCCGCCTTGCGGACAACCGCCTGGAGCAGGGACGGGCGGCGCATACCGTAGATCGACACCGCCGAATGCCGCGAGTTCCAATGATTTGCGCGCTGCCGCGGGCGCGGCGACGCTGCCTGCGCCACCGGGAGGGTACCATGCACCGCCTGCCCCACCCACCGCGGACCGCCGCCGGCCGCGCCGCCGCCCGCGCGACCGGCGTCACCCCGCCGGCCGCCGCGGACCCGGCGGCGTCCCGGTGATCCTCGATACCCATCCGTACGCGGCGGCTGGCGGCCGGCTGGCGGGTGCGGGGTTCGTCCGCGAGCAGGGGAAGGCAAGGGGAACCGCGAATGGACGCGAATAGAGGGACGGGAACGCAATGGTGACGTAGGTGCGCTTTTGCGAAGCAAACGCGTATGCCACCGTTGCAACGAAACGTACGCGTTCGCCTGCGGCGAAAGCGCACCTACGGTTTTCTATTCGCGTTGATTCGCGGTGTCTTCCTCCGCACGCTCCGGCTGCGCGTCTGCGGCTGCCTGCGACTGCGGCCACTCGGACAGCAGCGTGTTCATGCGCTGGACGAAGGCCGCCGGGTCCTCGAGCTGGCCACCCTCGGCCAGCACCGCCTGCTCGAGCAGAAGAGCGCTCCAGTCGGCGAAGCGCTGCTCGTCGTCGAGCTTGTCCATGCGCACCAGCAGC
>JAWWAE010000046.1:0-13600 GCA_033721835.1 Halofilum sp. (in: g-proteobacteria)
GGTGTTCTATACTGGCGGCCTGGTCGCCCGGTCCGTCGGTCCGCGACACCGGCCTGCAGCCACCACCCGCGAGCCGCCATGCGCCGACGTGACAAGGCCTTCCTCGGTTTCTCCCTGTCCGCACTCGCCGGCACGACGGTCGTGGTGGCGGTCGCCGTGTGGTTCCTGTGGAAGCAGTCGACCGAGGCCGAGGAGAAGGCGGTCGAGGCCCTCGCAGCGACGCTCGGCCAGCGCACCGAGCGAATCATCATCAACGCCCGCGCGCTGCTCGACCGGCTCAACGAGCTGAAGCTGGCGCCCTGCTCCGAGCCACACCTGCGGGCCATGGACGAGGCGGCGTTCAGCCAGCCGCACATCCTCGCCATCGGCTACTGGGAGGCAGCAGAGCGGCTGTGCGGGGCCGGGTTTACGCAGGCGATCCAGCTGAAGCCGCCCAAGGCGGACCGCATCTACGAATCCGGGGTGATCGCCTGGTGGCCGGGTCCGCAGACCGAGGTCGACGGGGTGGAGATCTTCCTGATGCGCCTGGGCCAGTACGACGTCGCGCTGGATCCGCGCATGCTGCTGCAGGCGACCCCGACCCGCGGCCGCCAGGTCGGTCTCTGGGTCGAGGGCCTGCGCATGGCCTCGGTCCCGATCGAGGCCCGGCTCCCCGACCCGGACACGCTGTCCACCGGCCTCACCGTCGACCAGGGCGCCGGCCGCATGGTCAGCCGGGTCACGCTCGACACGGTGTTCCCGATCGACGTGGTGGTGGTCGAGCCGATCGGGCAGTTCTGGAACCGCTACTGGCCGGCGGTGGCGCTGACCGTGGCGATCGTGCTGGTCCTGACGGCGCTGTGGCTGTACAGCGTGTCGTCCTACACGCGGCGGCGGCTGAGCCTGTCCACGGAGCTGCGGGAGGCGCTGGCCCAGGATCGGATCGACGCCCGCTACCAGCCCATCATCGACCTGGCCACCGGCCGCTGTGTGGGCGCGGAAGTGCTGGCGCGCTGGACCCGCGAGGGCGGCGAGAGCGTCGAGGCCGACACCCTGATCTCGGTGGCCGAGCATGCCGGCCTGGTGCCGCGCATCACCCTGGCCATGGTCGATGCCACGCTGGAGGATCTGGGCCGGATCCTGCGCGCCGAGTCCCATCTGCAGATCAACCTGAACCTGGCCCCGGAGGATCTTGAAAGCACCGACTTCTCCGAGGCGCTGGCGGGACGCCTGGAGCGCGCCGGTGTGGGCGCCCGCAACGTCAAGCTCGAGATCACCGAGCGCGCGCTGATCAACAGCGAGGAGACGCGTCGCTTCATCAACCACCTGCGCGGGCAGGGCCACGAGATCGCGATCGACGACTTCGGCACCGGCTACTCCAGCCTGTCGTACCTCGAGAGCTTCGAGCTCGACACGCTGAAGATCGACAAGAGTTTCGTCGACGCCATCGGCACCGGCTCGGTGACCAGCAACGTGATCTACCATGTCATCGAGATGGCGAAGGGGCTGCAGCTCGACATCGTCGCCGAGGGCGTCGAGACCCGCGAGCAGGCGCAATGGCTGCGGTCACAGGGCGTGGCCTACGCGCAGGGCTTCCTCTACAGTCGCCCGCTGTCCGCACGCGGATTCCAGCACTACCTGCGCACGCACAGGGGAACGAACGTGTACTCCCTGCGCGGTCTCGGACGGGCGGGAGGCCGCAAGACCGTGAGAGGCCAGCCGGCAGAATGACCTGCAACCGCCCCGTGCAGGGGGCCGATTCCGCCCTGGTCCGCCCGCGCCTGCCCGGCCCCGCGGGCCCGCGACTGTGGCCGCTCGCCGGTGCCCTGCTGGCGACGCTGACGCTGCAGGGCTGCCTGATGGCCGAGCCGCAGGTCAGGATCATCCCGGTCGAGCAACAGCAGGGGCCCGAGCCGGCGGCGACGGCGGCGGAGCCGGACCGTGTGAGGGAGCCGGAGCCGGAAGAGGTCGCCGTTCTGGACCCGAAGCGGGCGGGTGCACAGGTGGCCGAGCGCACGGCGGACCTGACCCGGCGCGAGGAGCTGCGCCTGTCCCGAGCCGAGGCCGGCTACTACATGGACGTGCAGGAGGCACAGCTGCGGCAGCGCCTGCAGGCGCAACCAGTCGACATCCTCCGGGATGCCGACTCGCTGCTGATCCGGATCTCCGGGGACGCAGGCTTCCGTCCCGGCAGCAGCGAACTCGGGGCCGGGCTGCGCGAGCTGCTCGCGACCGTCGCCGAAGTGCTCGGCGAGTACCGCAAGACGCTGGTCATCGTGAACAGCCACACCGACCAGAGTGGCGACGCGGCGGTCAATCAGCGCCTCTCCGAGGCTCGCGCCGTCGCCGTGTCCCGCTTCCTGGCGACACGCGGTGTGGCCCCCGACCGCCTCGCTGCAGTGGGCCACGGTGAATCCAAACCGCTGTCGCGTTTTGCCGGCAGCGCCGGCCCGAACCTGAACCGGCGCCTCGAGTTGCGGCTGCAGCTGCTGGTCGACTCGCGGTCCTGACCCGCGCTCACCCGAGGTCGGGCTCGGTGGCCTTGAAGCTCTCGAGCTGCTGCATGCGCTGCCACCAGTCGGCGAAACCGGGCACGTCGAATACCTGCGACGACTGGTCCACCAGGTTCACGTAGAAGCACATGGGCCCCAGGTAGAAGTCCGCCAGGCTCGGCCGGTCGCCCGCGATCCAGTCGGAGTCGCCGCGGATCTTCATCAGCTCGGTGAGCAGCTTGCGCGATTCCTCGATCGACTGGTCGAGGAAGGCGCGATCGGGGTTGCCGATCAGGTCCGGGAACAGCGTGTAGCCGGCGACGCCGATCAGCGCACCGTAGCCGTAGGAATCGTACAGCCCGATGGCCATGTCCATGCGCGCGCGGTCCTTCGGGTTGTCGGGGACGAAGGACGGCCCCGGGAGGACATCGTTCAGGTAGCGAGTGATGGCGCTGGTCTCGAGGATGCGCATGCCGTCATGGTCGACCACCGGCACCTTGCCGAACGGGTGTCGCTCCAGGTGCTCGGGCTGGCGCGGCTCGCCCTCCAGCACGTTCACCGGTACCTGGTCGTAGTCGACCCCCTTCTCGGCCAGCAGCATGCGCACGGTGCGCACGTAGGTACTGCCGTCAAAACCATAGAGCACGATGTCCTTCGCCATGATCGAATCCTCCGCGTGTCAGTGGTCGCCCCGCCGCGTGAGCCGGGGCCGTTCGGGGAAGCGCTGCACGCAATGCAGCGCTTCCGGCTACAGATTTTCCAGGTGCCGCAGCATGCGCCGGCGCAGGGCGGCATCCGGGAGCGGCCCGTGCGCGGCGCCGATGTTGTCGGCGGAGTGGACCGG
This sequence comes from Halofilum sp. (in: g-proteobacteria), assembly GCA_033721835.1. Taxonomy (GTDB): domain Bacteria; phylum Pseudomonadota; class Gammaproteobacteria; order XJ16; family Halofilaceae; genus Halofilum. The sequence goes on from JAWWAE010000046.1 coordinate 3,316, forward strand.
CTTGCTGGTGGCCGGGATGGCGCAGGTCACCGCCGGGTGACCGACGATGAACTTGAGGAAGTACTGGGCCCAGCTGTCGATGCCCAGCTCGGCGCGCGCCCACTGCGGCACCGCCTGCCCGCGCACGCGCCGGAACAGGCGCCCGCTCTCGAACGGCTCGTTAATCAGCGTGGCGACGCCGTTGGCAGCCGCGGCCGGCAGCAGCCGCCGCTCGGCATTGCGCGCCATGATGTTGTAATTGAACTGCACGAAATCGATCGGCTCGTTCTCGACGATGCGCGCCAGCTGCTCGTGGGAGCCGTCGGTGTAATGGGTCACGCCGATGTAGCGCACCTGGGTCGTCTGCTGCATCCGGCGCAGCGTCGCCAGCTGCGTCTCCAGGTCGACCAGGTTGTGCACCTGCACCAGGTCGAGGCGGCCGCCGGCCATGAGCCGTTCCGAGCGCTCGATCTGCTCGATCCCCGCCTCGCGCCCCCGGGTCCAGACCTTGGTGGCCATGAACAGGTCGTCCTGGATGCCGAGGTCGGTGGCGAGACGTCCGACCACGGCCTCGGCGCGCCCGTACATCGGCGAGGAATCGACCACGCGCCCGCCGCCGTCGAAGAAGGCCCGCATCACTCCGCGCAGCGGCTCCATCGCGGCCGCGTCGTTCGGGTCCACGTTGAAGGTGCGCGCGGTGCCGAGGCCGATCACCGGCAGCCGCTGGCCCGACTTGGGGATCGCCCGCCGGACGAGCTCGTCCGCCGCGGCCCCAGCAAGATGCGGCCCGGCGAGCGCCGCCGCCAGCCCGCCGCCCGAGAGCTGCAGGAATCGCCGCCGGCCGATGCCGCTAGTGTGCGGCCGCTGTCTGCGCCTGCCCATCGTTCGCCTCCCGCCGGCGGGCGCGATCGCCCTGCCGGACACCCAGAAGATAGCCGATCACGGCCCAGGCCGCCGCCAGCGGCAGCGCCACCAGCGAGATCCCCGTGACCCCGAGTCCCAGCGCCGACAGGCCGGCCCAGGCCCACCCCGCGATGGCGTCGCCGCCGCGGTATACCACCGTGTCGATGAAGTTCTTCGCCTTGTACTTCTCCATCCGCGGCACGACCGTGAACAACATCTCGCGCCCGGGGCGCGCGATGGCATAGTTGCCGGCCCGGCGCAGCACCTGGACGGTCATGATGGTCCACAGCACCGGCGCGGCGGCGAGCGCGAGGAAGCCGGCACCGACGATCAGCGGCACGAACGCCAGCGCCCGCGCCAGACCGAAGTGCTGGACGATGCGCGCGGTCAGGAAGAGCTGGATGCCGACCGTCAGGGTATTGGTCAGCGCGTCGATCGCCGCGAACACGCTGGTGCGGTCGCCGCTGTCGGCGAAGGCATCGGAGACCAGGCCCGCCTGGGCGAAGTAGAGAAAGGTCGCCAATGTGGTGTACAGCCAGATGAAACCGCAGATGCCGAGCAGGTAGCGCGAGCGCGCGACCGCGAACACCCCCTCGAGCAGCGTGCCGCCGAGCGGCGCCCCGGCGGTGCGCTCGCCGGCGCCGCCGTGACGCCGCGACCAGCGTGTCAGCAGCCACATGCAGGGCAGTGTGCAGGCCAGCACCGCGCCGGCCAGCGGCAGCAGCGCGGCCGGGTCCAGCCGCTGAGCCAGCACCCCGGTCAGCACGGGCCCGAGGATCGCACCGGCGCTGCCGCCGGCGGCGATGGCGCCGAACAGTCGCGCAGCCTGGCGGTGATCGAACAGGTCGGCCATGAAGCTCCAGAACACCGAGACCACGAACAGGTTGAACACCGACAGCCAGACGAAGAAGCTGCGCGCGGCCCAGGCCGGCCCCAGCCCCGACTCGAGCCACAGCCAGAAGCCGGCGATACAGGCGAGGAAGAGGCCATAGACGGCCGGGATCAGGCGCGTGCGATGGAAGCGCGCCGCGAGGGCGGCAAACACGGGGACCGCGAGCAGCATGGCGATAAAGGTGGCGCTGAACAGCCACTGCAGGTTGTCGACACCGCCGCGCACGCCCATCTCGTCGCGGACCGGCCGCAGCATGTAGTAGCTGCAGAGCAGGCAGAAGAAGTAGGCGAAGCCACCGAGCAGACCGGCCAGCTCGCCGCGGCGGACACGCAGGCTGCGCCAGAGCCAGGGAAGCCGATCGTCGTCGTTCGCTGCGTGCGCCATCTCGATGCAACCGGTTGCTCGCCGCGCCGGGCGGACTACCCCGCGACCGGACGGCCACCATGAGCCGGCCGCGGTCCCCTTGCAAGCGCGCACGACGCCCGCGGCTGCGGGCCGGTCGGGCGGGGACGCCCGACCACGGGGCGCGCGGCGCAGACACGGGCCTGTGCGCAGTGCGTTCCCGGCGCTACCACCTGGTCCATGTTCAGATCGCCAGCCCGCGCTCGACCGGGGGCGTGACGGCAACGGTCATCCAGGCGCCGGCGTGCTCGCCACCATCCACCCGCTCCAGGATCCAGCGGTAGGCGACGACCGGCCCCGAGGCGGCCACCACCGTGACGGTGAACACCGCGCGCCGGTCGCCGACCTCCATTGGCTCGACGGCATGGCTGCGGTGGCCGAGCAGCAGCCGGTACGGCGGGCTCTCCAGCATGCGGCGAAAGCGTTCCAGCGGCCCGGTCTGGCTGCGGTTGTCCGGATGGGCGAAGGCCCAGGTCTGGGCGATCCCGAAATCCGGGCGCGGGTCGTCGTTGTGCTTCAGCGCATCGAGCTGGATCTCGACCACCTCCCGGGGCGACAGCGCGGGATCGGGCTGCAGCAGTTCGGCGGCGGCCGCGGCGGGCAGCGCCAGCAGCAGCGCCAACAGCCAGTGGGCGGTTCTCATGATGCGGCTCCCGCGATCGCCGGGCGGTCGCTCAGGGATCAGTGGCAACGCTTTCGTCGCAGACGCGGACACAGATGCATGCGCACGGGGGCGCAGGGGCGGCCCGCGACCCGGATCGCTGGCGCGCGGCGGTTCAGCCCGGTGCCGGTGCCCGCGCGTGACGCAGGTGGCCGGACTTGATCCAGACCCGCGCGCCGTCGGGGCCGGCGGTCGCGTGCAGGGGCGCCTCGACCGGCAGGCGCAGCCAACCCTGCGCGCCGAACGACTCGTCCCCCTCGGTGAAGCCGCCGGCGAGCACGAACAGTTCGATGCCACCCTCCGGTTGCAGCGCGATTTCCTGCCCCGGCGCCCACTGCTCGATCCGAACATCCTCGCGCTGGTCGCGGAACAGGGGCATGATCTCGACACCCGCGCGGTCGTGGGCGGGCAGCGATGCCATGCGATTGGTGTCGATGCGGACGTGGCTGCGATCATCCGGGTCGAACTGCCACAGCTTGACCAGGATGGTGCAGCCCGGCTCCGAGGCCGGGGTATGGCGCGATCCGGGCGGGTTGCGGATGTAGAAACCCGCCGGGAAGTCGCCGAACTCGTCCTGGAAGACCCCCTCGAGCACGATGAACTCCTCGCCCCCGCCGTGGGTATGGGCGGCGAAGCGGCTGCCGGGGTCGAAGCGCACAATGGTGGTCGCGCGCGCGACCTCATCGCCGATGCGATCGAGCATGCGGCGACTGACACCGGGTTCCGGCGACGGTGTCCACTCGATCGAGTCGCCGTGCATGGCCGCGCGCTGCTTGAAGTCGCTGTTCAGTTCCATCGTCGATGCCCCGTTGCGAACCTCGTCCTGCCGCTGGCGCGACGACGGCCCGCCTATCGTTCGCTGAGCTCGCCGCGCAGGTTGCGGCCGAAGGCGGCCGCGACGTCGCTCGCGGCGAGACCCTGGCCCAACAGGTAGTGTAGCTTGGTCAGCGCGGCCTCGCGGGTCATGTCGGCACCGCCGACCAGGCCGGCATCCGCCAGCGGCGTGCTGAGCGCGTACCTGCCGAGCTGCACGTAACCCTCGCGGCTCTGCGAGACCGCGCCGCAGACGATACCGGCGTCGGTGCACTCGCGGATCGAGCGCACGAAGTCGGTGTTGCCGCCAGGGCCGATCCCGGCGGCGTAGCCCTCCAGTACCAGTGCATCGATGCCCGTCTCGCGCAGCGCACGGATGGTGTTGCCCTCGATGCCCGGGTGCACCGGCAGCATGGCGACCCGGGTGTCGCCCCAGGCGGCGCGCGGCAGCGGGCCCGGCTCGACCGCCGGCGGCGGTTCGACCCGCCGCCAGTGGATCGAATGGCCGAGTTCGGCCAGTGGCGGGAAACAGGGCGAGTCGAACGGCTCCGCGGCGGTGCCGTGGCGCTTGGTCGCCCGGTTGGCGCGCAGCAGCCGCTCGCCGAACGCCAGCGTCACCTCGTGGCAGTCCTGTGCGGCGGCCACGCGCAGCGCGTGCAGCAGGTTGTCGAGCGCGTCGCTGCCACGCTCGCCGAGCGGCCGCGAGGAGCCCGTCACCACCACCGGGCGCTCGAGGCCTGCCAGCAGGAAGGACAGCGCCGATCCGGTATAGGCCAGCGTATCCGTGCCGTGGACCACGACGAAGCCGTCGTGCGCCTCGGCCGCGGCGGCGACCACCTGCGCCAGCTCGAACCAGAAGCGCGGCTCGATCGCGCCGCTGTCGACCGCGGGCTGGCCGCTGTCGATCCAGTCGAAGGCGGGCAGCTCCACCGGGCCGTGGTCGCGCAGGGCCGCCTCCGCCCGCTCGGGCAGGTCCTCGGTCGGCACGTAGCCGCGCTCCGACGGCACCATGCCGAAGGTGCCGCCGGTGTAGATGACGCCGATCGAGGGTCTCTGCCGCCTGGCGGGCACTCCAGCCTCCGCTGTGTGGTCGTGACGGGCCGGGGCCTCAGGGCCCGGCGTCGCCGTCCAGCTCCGGATAATGCCTGAAGATGCCCTCCTCGTTGAACGCGATGCGGCGATCGGAATCGAGGTAGGCCGCGATCCGCGGCTGCGCCGCGACCCGGTCGTGCAGGGCCGTGACCCGCGCGTGCGCGGGCGCGAGCGCCGCCATGGCGCGCGGGAAGGCGTAGTTGAGCCCCGCCACGAGCTGGAACAGCGACAGGTCCGCGTACGTGACCCGGTCGCCGCCCAGGAACGCGGCACCCGCCGGGTTGCGGCCGAGCACCCGCTCGAAGTACCCGAGAAATTTCGGCAGCCGATGCGCGCGGAAGTGCCGCGCCCGCCGCACGGCCTCCGGCCTCTGGTCCTCGTAGTAGAGCTCGGGACCGATCGGGTGGTGGGTGTCGTGGATCTCGTCCAGCCAGTCGGCCAGGGTCAGCTGCAGCTGGTGCGTCCACCGGCGCCCGACCGCGCCCTCGGGCGCCAGGCCGTGCCGCTCGCCGAGATACAGCAGGATGTTCGCCGTCTGGGCGATCACCTGCTCGCCGGCGACCAGCACCGGCGGCGCGAACGGCGGTTGCGGCAGGGCGTCGTCCGCCAGCAGCTCGCTCACCGCCGCAAAATCGGGCCCGGCGGGAGCGCGGGCGAGATCGTCGTAGCCGGCGCCGGCCTGCTCCAGCGCCAGCCGCACGAACTCGCCGCGCCCCTGGATGGTGGGCCAGTAGTACAGCCGGTACCGCACGTGCGTCTCCAGTGCCCCCACGCCCGCAGGCTACGGCCCGCGAGCGTTGCCGGCAACGGCCGGCCGCGCGCCGCGGCTGGCGCCCGCGGCCGCCGCCGACTACCATGGGCGGACTGACCGACAGGTCAGTCCGCATCCGGTGCGCGGACGCCGGACGAACCGTTCGTGTGCGCGGGCAGTCCGTGCGCGTTCCGCACCCCGACCAGGAGTATTCATGCCTCGAGCGTGCAAGCGCCGGCTTCGGCCCAGCGCCCTGTTCGTGCTCCTCGCCGCGATGGCCACGCCGGCCGCGGCACAGCAGCTGCCCCGGGTCTCGATCGAGCGCGCCGAGACCACCCCGATCGTCGAGGAGCTGGCGCTGACCGGCTCGCTGACGGCGCCGCAGACGGCGCTGCTCGCGCCCGAGGTCGACGGGCGGCTGACGGGGCTCGCGGTCGACGCCGGCGACCGGGTGGAGGCCGGGGCACGGCTGGCGGCCCTGGACGCCGAGCTGGCGCGGCTCGAGCTCGCCGCCGCCGAGGCGGCCGTGCGCGAGGCCGAGGCGGAACTGGACGACGCCCGCCGGCGACTGGCCGAGGCCCGCGACCTGGCGCAACGCCAGAGCGTGGCGGCGTCCGAGGTCCGCGCGCGCGAGACCGAGGTCCAGCGCGACCGGGCGACGCTCGAGCGGCTGCGCGCCGCGCGTGACCGCCAGCGGGCGATCGTCGAGCGCCATACGCTGGAGGCGCCGTTCGCCGGCGTGATCAGCCGCCGGATGGGCGACCTCGGCGAGTGGGTCGGGCCGGCCACGCCGATCCTGGAACTGGTACGGGTGGATCACCTGCGGCTCGATCTGCGCGCGCCGCAGACCTACTTCGGCCGCGTCTCGCCGGATACCGGGGTGCGCGTGCGCCTGGACGCGATCCCGGACACGATGTTCGAGGCCCGCATCACCACCATCGTGCCGGTCAGCGACCCCGACGCCCGCACCTTCCTCGTGCGACTGGACCTGGCCAACCCCGAGGGGCGGCTGACGCCGGGCATGTCCGGGCGCGCGACCCTGCAGCTCGACACCGGCCGCGAGGGGGTGACCATCCCGAAGGACGGATTGTTGCGCTATCCCGACGGCCGCACGGTGGTCTGGATCGTGGAGGGCGACGGCGACCGGCGCACGGTGCACGAGCAGCGGGTACGGACGGGGTTGCAGTTCGATGGCCGCGTCGCCATCCGCGAGGGCCTGGCGGCCGGCACCGCGATCGTCACCGAGGGCAACGAGGCGCTGCGTGACGGCCAGCAGGTCCGCATCGTAGGCGGCCGCTGAGGCCGACGCGGGGACACCCATGTTCGAGGCCATGATCCGTCGCGGGACCCTGATGACCGTCATTGCGGGCGTCGTCGGTGTGATCGGCCTGGTCGCCGCGTTCACCATCCCCGTGCAGATGATCCCGGACCTGCAGGTCCGCACCATCAGCATCGAGACCTCCTGGCCCGGAGCGACGCCACAGGACATCGAGAAGGAAATCCTGATCGAGCAGGAGGAATACCTGCGCTCGATCCCGAGCCTGCAGGAGATGACCTCGACGGCCTCGACCGGCTCGGCCGAGATCGAGCTCGAGTTCCCCTACGACGCCGACATCACCGAGACACTGATCCGCGTCACCAACGCGCTGCAACAGGTCCCGGACTACCCGGTCAACGTCGACCAGCCGCGCGTGCTCGCCGAGTCGTTCTCCAGCAACTCGTTCATGTACTTCCGCGTGACGCCGCTGGATGGCAATCCGCGCGATCTCGACATGGTGATGATGCGCGACTTCGTCGACGACAACGTGCGCACGCGCATGGAGACCGTCCCCGGGGTGTCGAGCGTGGAGCTCGGTGGTGGCGCCGAGCGCCAGATCCGGGTGCTGGCCGATCCCGGCGCACTGGCGAGCCGCGGGCTCACCGTGGCCGACCTGCGGGCCGCGATCAACCAGCGCAACCGCGACGTCTCCGCGGGCGAGATCGAGTCCGGCAAGCGCCGCTACCTGCTGCGCACCGTCGGGCGCCTCAGCGACGTCGAGGCGCTCGAGGATCTGATCATCCGTCGCAACAACGGCTCGGTCGTGCGCGTGCGCGATGTCGCCACGGTCGAGCTGGGCCATGCCGAGCTGCGTTACGAGGCGTTCGTCAACGGCAAGCCGATCCTGAACATGTCGGTCAACCGCGAACTCGGCTCGAACGTGATCGACATCAAGGACCGGATGCTCGAGGAAGTCGAGGCGATCAACAACGACTTCCTCAACCGCGCCGGCATGGAGCTCAGGCTCAATGCGACCGACACGGTCTACGTCGAGCAGTCGATCGCCACGGTCTGGCGCAACCTCGCCATCGGCGCGGTACTCGCCACGCTGGTGATGTTCGTGTTCCTGCGCTCCTCCAGGGCGACCCTGATCGGTGTCATGGGTATCCCGCTGTGCACCATCGCCGCATTCATCGGACTGTTGCTCACGGGCCGCACCGTGAACGTCATCTCGCTCGCCGGTGTCGCGTTCTCGATCGGCATGACGCTGGACAACTCGATCGTGGTGCTGGAGAGCATCGAGTACGAGCGCCGCAAGGGCGCGGAACGCCTGCAGGCCGCCCTCCTCGGCGTACAGAAGGTGTGGCCGGCCGTGCTCGCATCGACGCTGACCACTGTCCTGGTGTTCACGCCGATCGTGTTCATCACGCTCGAGGCCGGCCAGCTCTACTCCGACATCGCCGTGGCGGTCACCGCCTCGATCCTGGTGTCGATGCTGGTGGCCATCACCCTGGTCCCCCCGGCAGCGGCACACCTCGACCTCGCGCCACGGCAGACCAGCGGCACCGATCGCAGCCGAACCCCGGGCATTCGCCTGCCGCGGCTCGGGCTGGCCGAGCGCACGCTGCACGGCATCGACTGGCTGACGGCGAGTGCACGCCGGCGACTCGCCACCATTGCCGTCACCGTGGCCGCAAGCATCGGCATCATCTGGGGCCTGACGCCGGCGGCCGAGTACCTGCCGCCCGGCGAAGAGCCGAAGATCTTCGCACGCATGAGCGCCCCGCCCGGCTACAACCTCGATCGCATGACCGAGATCGGCCACGAGATCCAGTCCGATCTGCTGCCCTTCCTGGATGACGATCCCGCTGCATTCGAGAACGGCGAGGCCGACATCCCGGCGATCGACTACCTGATCCTGTGGATGACCAGCGAACGGATATTCGCCATCGCGGAACCCGAGAAGAAGACGATCGCCAATGTCGAGGCACTCATGGACGGGATCACTGCGCTCTACGAGCGCTACCCGGGCATGCGCGCATTCGCCACCCGCGGATCGATCATCACCAGCAACGACGGCGGCACGCGCAGCATCAATCTCGATATCTCCGGCACGAATCTGGCGGCCATCTACGATGCGGCCAACACCCTCTACGACCGCGTCGAGACCGTGTTCGATGGCCCGCGCATCCAGGCCAACCCGTCGAGCCTGTCGCTGGCGCAGCCCCTGATCGAGGTCCGCCCCGACTGGGACCGGGCGGCAGAACTGGGCATGGACACGGCCGACATCGGCTTCAACGTGGCCGCGCTCACTGACGGCGCCTACGCCGATGACTTCTACCTCGCCAACGACAAGATCGACATCTACATCTACGGCAGCGGCGGACCGGACGCGGACCCGGCCACGCTGGCCGACCTGCCCGTGCACACGCCGGGCGGGGGCGTGGTGCCGCTGTCGAGCCTGGCGGACATCCGCGAGACCGTGGACACCAGCACCATCCGCCGCGTCGATGGCCGGCGCACGGTCACGCTCAACGTGATCCCGCCCGAGGACGTGCCGCTCGAAATCGGTGTCCAGCGCGTACGCGAAGAGGTGCTGGGCCATCTGCGCGAGGCCGGGGCCATTCCGGCCAACGTCAGCGTCGACATCTCCGGCGCCAGCGACCAGCTCGAGGCGACCCAGGCTGCGCTCACCGGCAACTACGCCGTGGCGCTGGTGCTGGTGTACCTCGTGATGGTCGCCATCTTCACCCACTGGGGTCATCCCCTGCTGATCATGACCGCGATCCCGCTGGGTATCGCCGGTGGCATCGGCGGCCTGTGGCTGCTCAATTTCTTCGGCGGGCAATTGCCGATGATTGGCCTGAACGCGGTCCACCAGCCATTCGACATGATCTCGATGCTCGGCTTCCTGATCCTGATGGGGACGGTCGTGAACAACCCCATCCTGATCGTCCACCGCTCGGCTTCGAACATGCGTGAGGCGGCGATGAATGCGCAGGAGGCAGTACGCGAGGCCGTGTCCTCGCGCCTGCGGCCGATCGCCATGTCCGCCCTGACGACCATCTTCGGGCTGGCACCTCTGGTGTTCATCCCCGGCGAGGGCACCGAGCTCTACCGCGGGGTCGGCACCATCGTGCTGTTCGGCCTGGCCGGCGCCGCGATCGTCACGCTCACCTTCCTGCCGGCCATGACGGTGAGCGTGTTCTCCTGGAGCGAACGTCGCCGGGCCGGAGATGCGTCAGCACCGGAGACGCCGTGAATGGAACCACCGAAGGCACCGGACACACCGAATTCACCGAAAGGGCTCGAGACAATGGGTGGGAGCGAGCTTCCTCGTTCCCATCGTCGATTATTGAGTAGTTTCGGTGTGTTCGGTGATCTTCGGTGTTTTCGGTGGTTTCCTTCCTCGACGCCGGGACGCGGGTGCAAGTCCCGGCCCGTGTACACGGCACCATCGCGGGCGGACGAGGCAGCCACGATGCCCGGTTGCCGGCATGGCTGAAGCCCGTTTCCGTTTCTACGAGGAACTGA
>JAWWAE010000047.1:0-13298 GCA_033721835.1 Halofilum sp. (in: g-proteobacteria)
AAAAGACCGAGGCCCTGAAGGCCAAGATCAAGAAGGCCATGTTCTACCCGGCCGCGGTGCTGGTGGTCGCGCTCGTCGTGACCACCATCCTGCTCGTGTGGGTGGTGCCGCAGTTCGAGAGCCTGTTCACGAACATGGGCGGACAGCTTCCGGCATTCACACAGATGGTGGTCGATCTGTCGGCGTGGTTCCAGCAGAACTGGTATATCCTCTTTGGGATTCTGATCGGCGGCGGACTGGGTTTCGCTCAGGCCAAGAAACGTTCGAAGGCCGTCGCCGATGGCATTGACAAGCTGCTGCTCAAGCTGCCGCTGATTGGCCCGATTCTCGTCAAGGCCGCCATCGCCCGCTTTGCCCGCACCATGTCGACCATGTCCGCCGCCGGTGTGCCCTTGGTCGAGGCAATGGAGTCCGTCGCCGGCGCATCCGGCAACGTGGTCTTCGAACGTGCGATCCTTCAGATGCGCGACGAGTCGGCCAGTGGCCAGCAGCTGCAGGTGAGCATGGAGCGCACCGGCCTGTTTCCCAACATGGTTTTGCAGATGACCGCCATCGGCGAGGAGTCGGGGTCGCTGGACGCGATGCTGGCCAAGGTCGCGGACTACTACGAGGCCGAGGTCGACAATGCGGTCGACAGCCTGACGAGCCTGATGGAACCGATGATCATGGCCTTCCTCGGTGTCGTCATCGGCGGCCTCGTGATCGCGATGTACCTGCCCGTGTTCCGCATGGGCGAAGTGCTCTAGGCGCGCCGCGCCATGGCCAGTGTCGACTGGGCCGACCCGGCCATCGTGGTCGCATTCGCGACCGTATTCGGGCTGATCATCGGCAGCTTCCTGAATGTCGTGATCATGCGGCTGCCGGTGATGCTGGAGCGACAGTGGCGCAGCGAGTGCCGCGAACTGCTGGCCGAGTCGGCTGCCGACTCCGATGCCCCAACGGCCGCCGATGACGAGCCATTCGACCTGGTCCGACCCCGCTCGCGTTGCCCCGGCTGTGGCCAGCCGGTGCGGGCGCTCGACAACATCCCGGTCCTGAGCTGGCTGTGGCTGCGGGGCCGTTGCCGCCACTGCTCACGGCGGATCAGTGTGCAGTACCCGCTGGTCGAGTTGCTGAGCGCCGCCGTGGCCGTGGCCGCGGTGGCGCGTTTCGGGGTCCAGGGTTACACGCTGGTGGTAATCGCATTCAGCTGGATCCTGCTCGCCGCCGCGGTGATCGACCTGCGCACGACCCTGCTGCCGGACAACCTCACCCTTCCCCTCCTGTGGTTCGGGCTGCTGGTCGCCGTCACCGGCCTGGGGCCGGTCGACCCGACCGACGCGATCCTGGGTGCCGCCGCCGGCTACCTCGTGCTCTGGGGGCTGTACCATGTCTTCCGCCTGCTCACCGGCAAGGAGGGCATGGGCTACGGCGACTTCAAGCTGCTCGCCGCACTCGGCGCCTGGGTCGGCTGGCAGGGCCTGCCGCTGGTCGTGATCCTGTCGTCCTTCGTCGGCGCCGTGCTGGGCATCGCCATGATCGCGTTGCAGGGGCGCGACCGGGCGGCGCCGATCCCGTTCGGCCCGTTCCTCGCGGCCGGCGGCTGGATCGGCCTGCTTTGGGGCGACGGGATCACGGCCGCCTATCTCGCCTGGTCGCTGGGCTGACGTGCTAGAGGTGTGCGTCACCGGCGGCATCGCGGCCGGCAAGTCGCTCGTCGCCGCGCGCTTCCGCGAACTGGGTGTCCCGGTCGCCGACTCGGACGAGGCGGCGCGCGAGGTGGTGGAACCGGGGTCCGAGGGACTGGCCCGGGTCGTCGAGGCCTTCGGCGAGGAACTGCTGACCGCCGACGGCCGACTCGACCGGCCCGCCCTGCGGCGGCGGATCTTCGACGACGACGCGGCGCGCGCCCGGCTCGAGGGCATCCTGCACCCGCTGATCGGGGAGCGCATCCGCGCCCGCATGGACGAATGGGCGCGGGCGGGCCATGCCTATGCACTGCGGGTGGTACCGCTGCTGGTGGAGACCGGCCTGCACGCCGCCTGCGCCCGGGTGCTGGTGATCGACGCCCCGCCCCCGGTCCAGCGCGCACGCCTGCTCGCCCGGGACGGCGGCGACCCGGCGCAGGCCGAGCGGATCCTGGCGCGCCAGGCCACCCGCTGGCAGCGGCTGGCGGTGGCCACCGAGGTGATCGACAACGGCGACGCGGTCGACCCCGCGATCGCGCTCGATCCGCAGGTGCTGGCCCTGCACCGCAAGTACACGCGGCTCGCCGCGGCCGGCGGCCGGACCCGGGCGTGAGCACCGCCGCCGGCCGGCGTTGAATCGCCGCCCTTTATCCACGAGAATCAAACCCTTGTGACCGGCGCGGCCCCCGCCCCTGCCCCCGGTCGCTACCCCCGGAGCACCCGCAATGAGCGATATCGCCATCTTCGAGCAGCCGCTGAGTGAGCGCTATCGCCTGTTCCTGCGCACCGAGCAGCTGTTCGAGCGGCTCGACCACCACATGGCGGGCGACTCCGCCTGGGACACCCACGCCGCCCTGCAGGCGATGCTGGAGCTGTTGCAGACGGTCTCGCGCGGCGATTCCAAGCGCGAGCTGCTGAAGGAGCTGGACCGCCAGCGCACGGCGCTGTCGCGCTTCGACGCCCAGCCGGCGGTCGACCGCGCCCGGCTCGGTGGGGTCCTGCACGAGCTGCAGGGGCTGATCGACGACCTGCACGCGATCACCGGCACGCTCGGACAGGAGCTGCGCGCCAACGAACTCATCACCCAGTTGCAGCAGCGGGCGACGACCGGCGGCTACCCGGGGGTCATCGAGCTGCCCGGCTACCAGCAGTGGCTGGCCCGACCGGTCGCGGAGCGACGGCGCAGCATGGAGGCCTGGCTGGACCCGCTGACCGACGCGCGCCGCGGCATCGACCGCTGCCTGCAGCTGGCGCGCGAGGCCGCGGACTGGGAGTCGGTCGAGGCCCGCTCCGGGTTCCACGAGCAGGCACTGGAGGCGGGTCCGCCGATCCAGCTACTGCGCGTGCGGCTGGACCCGCGCTCGCGCGAGCGCGGGCGCTTCCCGGAGATCAGCGCCGGCCGCCAGCGCTTCACCATCCGCTTCTTCGAGCAGCGCGACCCCGCCCGCCGCGCCACCCAGATCAGCGAGAACATCGAGTTCGAGCTGGCCCTCTGCGGCGTCTGAGCCGTAGTCGCCACCGCACGGTTCGTCCTCTGTAGCTCTTGTGCTTGTGCACCGGCATGCCCGTTCGGCCGGGCACGAAGGTTAACCACCGAAAACACCGAATACACCGAACTCACCGAAAGGACAAAGCAAGGGATGGGGCAGGCGCGCTGCCTGCCTGGCGGGCGGTCACATGCGGCGAGAGCAACGCACACCGGCAAATCCGGTCCCCACTCTCGTCCGCCTTTTCGGTGCCTTCGGTGTCCTTCGGTGTTTTCGGTGGTCTCCCCACCAGGCCCTTCCCCCCGCGAGCAGCCGTGCATTGCCATGACGCGTCCGCATTCCCGTGGCGTTGTACGCTAAGCGCCCGGCCACAGGCCGCGGATGGCGGCGATGCCGATCGCGCCGTGCCGGCGGGCCGTGGGCACGTCGTCGGGGCCGAGGCCGCCGATGGCGTAGGCGGGCAGGGTCGTGGCCGCGGTCAGCGCCTCCAGGCCGTCCCAGCCCAGCGGTTCGCGTTCGGCGTGGCTGGGGGTGGGGCCGACGTGGCCGATGACGAGCAGGTCCGCCCCCAGCCGCTCCGCCTGCCGGATCTCGGCGGCGTCGTGGCAGGCGCAGGACAGCAGCCGGCCCTCCGGCAGGGGTCGCCGGCGCAGCAAGGAGGCGGCGCGGGCGCTGAGGTGCAGGCCCGCCAGACCGGGGCAGCGCTGGAGCCAGGCCGGGTCGCCGCTGTTGAGCAGCAGTCGCACCGGCGCCGGCGCCATGGCCGCGGTCGCGCAGGCGCCATCGACGAAGCGCCCCAGGTCGGCCGTGCCCAGTTGGGGTGCGCGCAGCTGCACCAGGCGCACCCCGGCCGCGAGTGCGGCGTGCAGGCCCCCCAGCGTGGCTTCCAGCCCGTCCGCCTCCGGGGCCGGCGTGACCAGGCAGTGGGGCGGCAACTGCAGGGCGGCAAGGATGGGCCGGTTGGCGTCGGGGAACCACTCGGGGCGCAGGTCCTCGGGCCGGCACCAGGCGAGCGGCTGGCCCTCTGCCCCGTGCGGCTCGCCAGCCCACCCTTGCACCTCGCACACGTGCAGCACCACTGCGCGCTCGTCGTAGCGGTGACGCAGCCGCAGCAGCGGCACCCACTCCCGCAGCCGCACGCCCAGCTCCTCCTCGAGCTCGCGCGCCAGCGCCGCGCCCGGTTCCTCGCCGGGGTCGAGCTTGCCGCCCGGGAACTCGAGCCGGCCACCCTCGTGGCGCCAGGCCGCCCGCTCGGCCACCAGCACGCGGCCGTCGGCCGCGCGCAGCACTGCCACCGCGACCTCGACCGGCTCGGCCATGCGGGGACGGTCAGGTCCGGTAGTCGGCATTGATGCGGACGTAGTCACAGGAGAGGTCGCTGGTCCAGACGGTCGCGGTCGCGGTCCCACGGCCGAGATCGATCGTGAACCGGACCTCGGGCCCGGCCATGGCCGCTGCCGCCCGTCCCTCGTCGTAGCCCGGTACCGGTTCGCCGCCGTGCACCAGGGCGACGTCGCCAAGCCCGATGTCGACGCCGGCGACGTCGAGTCCCTCGATCGGTGCCCGCCCGACGGCCGCCAGCACGCGGCCCCAGTTGGGATCGCCGCCGTGGACCGCCGTCTTCACCAGCGGCGATTGCGCCACGGTGAAGGCAACGTCACGGCATTCCGCGCCGTCGGCGCCGCCGGTCACCGCGATCTCGATCAGGCGTGTGGCGCCCTCGGCGTCGCGCACCACCGCCTGCGCCAGCCGCAGGCAGACCGCGCTGACCGCCTCGCCGAGCGCCGCCAGGTCATCCGCTCCCGTGGCCTCGATGCCGCTGCCGCCGGTGGCGGACAGGGTGACCGCGTCGTTGGTCGAGGTGTCGCCGTCGACCGTGATGCAGTGGAAGGACTCGTCGACCGCGGCCCGCAACAGCCGCTCCAGCGCCGCCGCCGGGACCGCCGCGTCGGTGGCGACGAAGGCCAGCATGGTCGCCATGTCCGGGCGGATCATGCCCGAGCCCTTGGCGATGCCGCTGACCGTCACCGGCCCGCCAGCGAGCTGCACCTGCCGCGAGCAGAGCTTGGGCCGGGTATCGGTGGTCATGATCGCCGCCGCCGCCTCGCCCCAGGCATCCGCGCGCAGGGCCCCCGCGCAGGCGTCGATACCGGCGCACAGGCGCTCCAGAGGCAGCCGCTGGCCGATCACGCCGGTGGAGAATGGCAGCACCGCCTCCGGCTCGAGCCCGAGCGCGGCCCCGGCGTGGCGACAGGACTCGCGCGCGTCGCGCTCGCCGGCGGCCCCGGTCCCGGCGTTGGCGCAGCCGGCGTTGATCACAAGCAGCCGCGCGGGCCGCGCCGCCAGGTGCTCGCGCGCGACCGTGACCGGCGCCGCGCGGAAGGCATTGCGGGTGAACACGGCGGCGGTGCGGCTGCCCTCGGCCAGCCGCACCAGCGCGACGTCGGGGCGGCCGGAGGCCTTGATCCCGGCGCGGGTCGCCGCGAGTTCGACGCCCGCGACCGGCGCCGCCGCGGCCTCGTCCCCGCTCACTGCAGCTTGCCGTGGCAGTGCTTGAACTTGCGCCCGGAGCCGCACCAGCAGGGCTCGTTGCGGCCGATCTTGCGGTCGCCACGCACGTAGGGCGTGTGCGACGGCTCCGGCTCGGTGGCGGGACGCACGGCACCCTCGCCGCCCGCGGCGGCCGCCGCCGGCTCCGCGGCGACCGGCGAGCGCGCCTCGTCGTGCTGATAGCGCACGTTCTCCGCGGCCGGCCGGTTCCGGGCCTCCACCGCGTCCGCGTCGGCCTCGGTGCGGACCTGCACCCGGGCGAGGATGCGCACCACCTCCTGCTTCACGCGCTCGAGCATCTCGGCGAACATCTCGAACGCCTCGCGCTTGAACTCCTGCTTCGGGTTCTTCTGTGCGTAGCCGCGCAGCCCGACGCTGCGGCGCAGGTAGTCCATCGCCGCCAGGTGCTCCTTCCAGTGGCTGTCGAGCACCTGCAGCATCACGGCCTTCTCGAACCGGCGCATCGCCGTCTCGCCCGCCAGTTGCTCCTTCTCGGCGTGGTCCGCCTCGAGCCGCTCCAGGATGCGCTCGCGCAATGGCTCCTCGTACAGCTCCTGCTCCTGCTCCAGCCACTGCTGCAGCGGCAGCTCGAGCCCATATTCGCTCTTCAGCGCCTCCTCGAGCCCGGCGACGTCCCACTGCTCCTCCAGCGAACCCGGCGGGATGTAGCTGCTGACCAGGTCGTTGACGACGTCCGCCCGGATGGAGCGGATCGATTCGCTGACGTCCTCGTTCTCGAGCAGCTCGTTGCGCTGCTCGTAGATGACCTTGCGCTGGTCGTTGGCGACGTCGTCGTATTCGAGCACCTGCTTGCGCATGTCGAAGTTGTAGCCCTCGACCTTGCGCTGCGCGTTCTCGATCGCGCGCGTGACCCAGCGGTGCTCGATCGCCTCGCCTTCCTCCATGCCCAGGCGCTGCATCGCGGTGGTCACCCACTCGCGCGCGAACATGCGCATCAACGGGTCGTCCAGCGACAGGTAGAAGCGACTGGAGCCGGGATCGCCCTGGCGCCCCGAGCGGCCGCGCAACTGGTTGTCGATGCGCCGCGACTCGTGCCGCTCGGTACCGATGATGTGCAGACCGCCGGCGGCAACCACCGCGTCATGGCGCCGCTGCCAGTCCGCGCGCACGCGCTCGCGCTCGGCCTCGTCGGCATCGTCGCCGAGCGCCGCCAGCTCCGCGTCGAGGTTGCCGCCGAGCACGATGTCGGTGCCGCGGCCGGCCATGTTGGTGGCGATGGTGACCGTCCCGGGCTGGCCCGCCTCGACAATGATCTGCGCCTCGCGCTCATGCTGCTTCGCGTTGAGGACGTTGTGCGCGATGCCCCGCTTCTTGAGCTGCTTCGAGAGCAGCTCGGAGGTCTCGATCGAGGTGGTGCCCACCAGCACCGGCTGGCCCCGCTGCACGCAGTCGGCGACGTCGTCGAGGACGGCCTTGAACTTGTCGTCCTGGTTGATGAACACGAGGTCCGGGAGGTCCTCGCGGATCATCGGCTTGTGGGTCGGGATCTGGACCACCTCGAGGCCGTAGATCTCGTGGAACTCGCGCGCCTCGGTGTCCGCGGTACCGGTCATGCCGGCCAGCTTGTCGTACAGGCGGAAGAAGTTCTGGAACGTGATCGAGGCCAGCGTCTGGTTCTCGTTCTGTACCGTCACGCCTTCCTTGGCCTCGATCGCCTGGTGCAGACCCTCGGACCAGCGCCGGCCCGGCATGGTGCGGCCGGTGAACTGGTCCACGATCACGACCTGGTCGTCGCTCACGATGTAGTCGACATCGGCCTCGTACAGTGTGCAGGCCCGCAAAGCGGCATTGAAATGATGCAACAGGGCGATGTGGCCGGCGTCGTAGAGGCTCTCGCCCTCGTCCAGCAGGCCCGCCTCGGTCAGCATCCGCTCGACCCGCTCGTGGCCCACGTCGGTCAGGTACGCCTGCTTGGCCTTCTCGTCGAGCGCGTAGTCGCCGTCGTCCTCGGGATCCTCGGCGTCCTGCTGCGGCTTCAGGCGGCGCACCAGCGGGATCATCTGCCGGTAGAGGTCGGAATTCGAATCGGTCGGCCCGGAGATGATCAGCGGCGTGCGCGCCTCGTCGATCAGGATCGAATCGACCTCGTCGACGATGGCGTAGTGCAGCTCGCGCTGGACCCGCTGCTCCGGCGCGAACGCCATGTTGTCGCGCAGGTAATCGAAGCCGAACTCGTTGTTGGTGCCGTAGGTGATGTCCGCGGCATAGGCGGCCCGGCGCTGCTCGGTGTCGAGCCCGCTGACGATGGTGCCGACGCTCATGCCCAGGAACTCGTAGATGCGGCCCATCCACTCGGCGTCGCGGCGGGCGAGGTAGTCGTTGACCGTGACCACGTGGACCCCGCGCCCGCTCAGCGCATTCAGGTACACGGGCAGGGTGGCGACCAGGGTCTTGCCCTCGCCGGTCTTCATCTCGGCGATCTTGCCCTCGTGCAGCACCATCCCGCCGAGCAGCTGCACGTCGAACGGCCGCAGCCCCAGTACCCGGGCCCCGGCCTCGCGTACCACGGCGAAGGCCTCGGGGAGCAGGTCGTCGAGGGTCGCGCCGTCGGCGAGGCGCTCGCGCAAGGCGGCGGTGCTGTCGCCCAGTGCCTCGTCGCCGAGCTGCGAGATGCGTTGCTCGTGGCGCTCGATCTCGGCCAGCCGGCGCCGCAGCTGCTTCAGGATGCGGTCATTGCGGGTGCCGATGACCTTGCGCGCGAGGGTACCGAACATGATCGCTTTCCAGACCGGGCCAGGGTTCGCTTGCCGTTATACCGGGATCCCGGTAGATGGCGGCGACGAACGCCGGATGCAAGTGGGGACGGGGCCTCGGGCGCAGCCGGCCGCAACCGGCCGACCCGGGACCGGACCGGTAAACGGAGACCCGAACGGGATACGGCCCATGGCGTCGCCGCGGCTACCCTGGCGGTTCGCGGCGCGGGACAGGGGCGGTAATCGGCCCGTCGACAACCGGCCCGCAATGGTACCGGCTGGCGGGTGCGATTCCAACTGGAGGGGGCGGGCTGAAGGTCTCGCCTAGCGCTCGGCCTGGACGAACTTCCACGGGTTGACGGCCTTGCCGTCCTTGAGCACCTCCAGGTGCACGTGCGGGCCGGTGGAGCGGCCCGAAGAGCCCATCTTCGCTACCACGTCACCGCGGCGCACGATCTCGCCCTCCCTGACGGTCAGCTCCTTGGCGTGCGCGTAGCGGGTGATATAGCCGTTGCCGTGGGTGATCTCGACCATCTTGCCGTAGCCCCAGCGCTTGCCGGCGTGGGTGACCACGCCACCGCCGACGGCCATGATGTCGGAGCCGGTGGCGCCGGCGAAGTCGATGCCGGCATGCCACGCGCGCTTGCCGGTGAAGGGGTCCTCCCGGTAGCCATAGGGCGACGACAGCCAGCCCTTGCCGATCGGGCGCCCCGCTGGGGTGGTCGCGGCGTCGAACTCGCGGTCGGCGAGCACCTCCTCCAGCACCACCAGCTGCCGCTCGCGGTCCTGCAGCCGCCGCGCGAGCCGGTCGATGGCGTCGGAGAGCTCGCCCATGCGATAGCCCTCGGATGCCTCGTTGAGGCCCGCGGCGGGGCCACCGACCCCCGGGGCCGAGTCGAAGTCGAACTCGTCGGCATCGATGCGCGAGACGTCGATCAGCTTGCGGCCCAGCGCGTCCAGCCGCGTCACCCGGCTCTGCAGCTCCGCCAGCCGCGCCGTCAGGGCATCGACCTCGCCCTGGGCGTCGCGGCGGATCTGCTCCACCGCCTCCTGCTGCTCGGCGATCCGGGCCTGCCAGGCGGCAACCCGGCCGCTGCTCTTCTGCCACTGACCCAGCGCGTAACCGCCGGCAGCCATCGCGGCCAGCAGCGTCACCAGCAGCAGACCCAGCGCGAGGAACTGCCACGCCGAGTGGATCGACCGCCGCTGGGTCCGGCCCTGGCGGTGCGTGAGGAGAATGATGTTCATGGCTGCCTGCGCCTCCCGTGGCCTCGTCGCGGGCGCACTCGGGGCCTCGGTTGTGCCGTCTCGGCTGGTGTATCCTGAGGCAATTCCCATGCCCAGGCACACGAGCCCATGAAACCCGTCCGCGGCGCGCTACCCCCCCGCATCGTGCAGCGAATCGCGGCGCTGCGCGAACTCGAGGAAATCCTGCGCGACTGCCTCCCCGCGGAGTGTTGTGCGCACTGCCGCGTCGCACGGCTGGAGGCCGGGACCCTGCACCTGGTCGCCGATTCCTCCCCCTGGCGGGCGCGGCTGCATTTTTATTCCAACCGGATTATTCGCCATTTCAACCGCTTGGGCAAATTTCCGGTGACCGGCATTCAGGTCCGGGTGGGCCGGCCGGCAATGCCCGTGGGCGCCCCCTCGGGGCGGCCCGGACCGCGCCCGGTCCCCGTCCCGACCGCGCGCGCATTTGAACAGCTGGCGTCAGAAACTGACGATCCGGACCTGACCCGTGCCCTGCGCCGCCTCGCGGGTCGCCGCGGAACGGGCGGATCGGACACGGATTGAGTTCAGGCCATCGCGCCGACGGTCTCGATATAGGAGATCGGCGCGGCCGCCGGGTCGTCGAAGGTGACCTCTTCCCAGGCCGATTCGCGCGACACCAGCTCCCGCAGCAGCTGGTTGTTCAGCGCGTGGCCCGACTTGTAGCCCTCGAAGGCGCCGATCAGGCTGTGCCCGAGCAGGTACAGGTCACCGATCGCGTCGAGGATCTTGTGCTTGACGAACTCGTCCTGGTAGCGGAGCCCGTCCTCGTTCAGGACGCGGTAGTCGTCGATCACGATCGCGTTGTCGAGGCTGCCGCCCAGCGCCAGGTTGCGCGCCCGCATGGCCTCGATGTCCTTCATGAAGCCGAAGGTGCGCGCGCGGCTGATCTCCTTGACGAACGAGGTGGTCGAGAAGTCGATCGCCGCCTGCTGGCAGGAGCCGTTGAACAAGGGGTGGTCGAACTCGATCCGGAACGAGACCTTGAAGCCGTTGTACGGCTCGAAGCGGGCGTACTTGCCGCCCTCGCCCTCGACCCGGACCGGCTCGCGGATCCGGATGAACTTCTTCGGTGCGTCCTGCTCGACGATACCGGCCGACTGGATCAGGAACACGAACGGGCCGGCGCTGCCGTCCATGATCGGCACCTCGGCGGCGCTGAGGTCCACGCAGGCATTGTCGATGCCCAGCCCGGCCATCGCCGACAGCAGGTGCTCCACGGTCGACACGCGGACGTCTTCGTGCAGCAGGGTCGTGTTGAGGACGGTGTCGCCGACGTGGAACGGGTCGGCCGCGATCTCGCGCGGCTCGTCGAAATCCACCCGCCGGAACACGATCCCGGAGTCCGCGGGGGCGGGTCGCAGCGTCAGGTAGACCTTTTCGCCGGTATGCAGGCCGACGCCGGTGGCGCGGATGACGTTCTTCAGCGTTCTTTGGCGAATCACTCGGTCGCACCCTCGTGCAGTGTGCCGTCGACCACGGCGAAATTGCGGCAAGTCAATCGAACATTATAGCTCGAAATCGCGGTCCTGCCCAAGGGCCCGGGGTTCGCGGAGACGAGTATGGTGCCTCCGGTCCGGTCCCGCCGTCCGCGAACGGGTTCACGCTTTCGGCAACCCGCCGACACCGCCGCACGGACCCCGCCGGGGCCGCCGCGGCGGCCCGGAGGCGCCGACCATCGCGCCCGTCCCCGGGGCACCTGCTCCGCCATGGCGGCTCAGTCCGCCTGGCGGCGCAGGAACGCCGGGATGTCGAGGTAGTCGATGTCGTCGTCCGCCCCGTGGCTGAGCCCATCGCCCGCTGCCCGGCGGGTGTTGCGCATCACCGTCGGCCGGTCCATCTCGTGATAGTCGACCTGGCCGTCGGGATTGCGCGCCACCGGCCGCGGCCGGCTGTGCTGCTGCGGCTTGCCCAGCCCGGTCGCGACCACGGTCACCCGCAGTTCTTCCTCCAGCTCCGGGTCGATCACCGTGCCGACGACCACCGAGGCATCCTCGGAGGCGAACTCCTTGACCGTGGCGCCGACCTCCTCGAACTCGCCGATCGCCATGTTCATGCCGGCGGTGACGTTGACCAGGATGCCGCGGGCCCCGGTCAGGTTCACGTCCTCGAGCAGCGGGCTGTTGACCGCGATCTCGGCGGCCTCGCGCGCCCGGTCCTCGCCGCTGGCGCTGCCCGAGCCCATCATGGCCATGCCCATCTCCGCCATCACCGTCTTCACGTCGGCGAAGTCGACATTGATCAGGCCCGGCCGGGTGATCAGCTCGGCGATGCCCTGCACGGCACCCTGGAGCACGTCGTTGGCCGCCTTGAAGGCGTCCAGCAGACCCATGTCCTTGCCCAGTACCGTCAGCAGCTTCTCGTTCGGAATCGTGATCAGTGAATCGACGTGCTGCTGCAGCTCGGAGATGCCCTCCAGCGCCACCTTCATGCGCTTCTTGCCCTCGAAGGGGAACGGCTTGGTGACGACCGCGACCGTCAGGATGCCCATCTCCTTCGCCAGTTGCGCGACCACCGGCGCGGCCCCGGTACCGGTGCCGCCACCCATGCCGGCGGTGATGAAGAGCATGTCCGCGCCCTCGATCACCTCCTGGATGCGCTCGCGGTCCTCCAGTGCCGCCTGCCGTCCGATCTCGGGGTTGGCGCCCGCGCCCAGCCCCTTGGTCATGTTGGCGCCCAGTTGCAGCGTGGTCTTCGACTGGACGTTGTTCAGCGCCTGCGCATCGGTGTTGGCGCAGATGAAGTCCACGCCTTCGATGCTGGAGCGCACCATGTGATCGACGGCATTGCCGCCACCACCCCCGACGCCGATCAACTTGATCACGGCGTTCTGGTTGTAGGAGTCCATCAACTCGAACATTTCGCCATCTCCTCGCGCGGCGTGCCGCGCCCTGTCGTGCCCATTTGAATCGTCGTGCCGCCCACAATCTCGTGTTGTCGTCGTCGCATCAGAACTGCCCGTTGAACCATGACTTCATGCGTGCCCAGATACCGGGCACCCCCTCTTCCGTCAGCCCGCTGCCCGCCGCCTCGTTCTGCCGCCCGAACAGGAGCAGCCCCACTCCGGTCGCGTGGATCGGGTTGCGCACCACGTCCACCAGCCCGGAGACGCCCTGCGGTACGCCGATGCGCACCGGCATGTGGAACACCTCCTCGGCCAGCTCGATGACACCCTCCATCTTCGAGCTGCCACCGGTGAGCACCACGCCCGCCGCGCACAGGTCCTCGAAGCCGGTGCGCCGCAGCTCGGCCTGCACCAGGCCCAGCAGCTCCTCGTAGCGCGGCTCGACCACCTCGGCCAGGGTCTGCCGTGCCAGCCGCCGCGACGGCCGGTCGCCCACGCCCGGCACCTCGATGGTCTCCTCGGCGTTGGTGAGGTTGCGCAATGCGCAGGCGTACTTGACCTTGATCTCCTCGGCGTTCTGGGTCGGCGTGCGCAGCGCCACCGCGATGTCGTTGGTGACCTGGTCGCCGGCGATCGGGATCACCGCCGTGTGCCGGATCGCGCCCTCGGTGAACACCGCGATGTCGGTGGTGCCGCCGCCGACGTCCACCAGGCACACGCCGAGCTCCTTCTCGTCGTCGGTCAGCACCGAGTAGCTCGAGGCCAG
>JAWWAE010000048.1:0-13257 GCA_033721835.1 Halofilum sp. (in: g-proteobacteria)
GAGAGCATCTGCACCGGGCTGTCCTGGAAGCCGGTGCAGGAACCCCTGATCTGCCGCGGCGAATGGCAGGACGAGTTTCTCGATCAGTGCGAGGAGCTCGGCATGTACATGGCGGCGGGACTCGACGCGCAGATCCTCTGACGCTGCCGCGCGCTCAGGCCGGGCCCGTGGCCCGGATGGAGGCGCAGCCGCAATCCGGGGTCCCGGATTCCGCTTCGCTGCATCCGGGCTGCGCACTTCGGTGTGGTCGGCCGCCGTGCCCGAACACGTGGCGTGGCCGTGGGACCTGGCGGGCGGATTCGGCCGCATCCGCGGCCATGCCCGCTGCAACCGTGGTCCGACCTAGCGCCCGCCGGTCCCCGGCGGCTGGGGGTCGGGCACGAAGCCGAAACGGTCGGGGACCTCGGCCCGGGCGATCGCCGCCAGTGGCAGCCGACGTTCGCCCCAGGCGACAGCGGCGCCGCCGGCATCGGCGCCCGGTTCCAGCCGCTCCGGCGCGAGCGGGTCGCCGCCCGCGTCCACCAGCCAGTCGCTGATCACGGGCAGGGCATCGCTCGCGACCACCCCGATGCCGGCATCGGTCTCCAGCAGCAGGTTGCCCTCTTCGTCGAGCCACGCCCCGCGGACGTCCTCGACCGGGTCATCCGTGTGCCGGCGCAGGGTGCCGGCGGTATCGACCTGCAGTACCCAGGGTGTGTATTCGAGGTGCACGTAGCCGCGCTGCGGGCCGTTCTGGAAGAACCAGCGGCCGGCGTGGTCGCAGTCGTAGTTGCGGTTGATGAAGGCGACCAGGCCCGGGTGGGTGATCGGCTCGCCGCGCAGGCGCCAGTGCCCGTGCACGTCCAGCGACAGCCAGCCGTACACCGCCGGGACGTCCGGCCACTTCGCCATCGCCGCGCGCACGCTGTCGTCCACCGGGATCGTCTCCCTGCCGCCCGCCGGGAACATAGCAGAGGCGGCGCGGGCGGACGAGGCCGGGGCGCGACCGCCGGCCAAGGGCGATCAGCGATGCCGTGCGCGGGTCCGCGGCAGCGGTTCGAAGCAACGGGTCTCGAGGCGCCAGCCGCCGGCGGATGCGTGCAGCAACAGGCAGCCCGGGCCGCCGTAGGCGCGGCTGCGGCCGCAGGCGCCGGGGTTGAGGATCCACGGCGCCTGCTCGCGGTCGACGGCGCGCCGGTGGCTGTGGCCGCAGACCACTGCCGCGGCCTGTGGATGCGCCTCGCGCAGGCGCCGATGGCGGGTGCGGGCGGGGAAGCGGTGGCCGTGCTCGACGGCCAGTACGCCGCCGGGCAACTCGAGCCAGGCGTCCGCGGGCAGTCGCTGCAGTTGCCGCCGCTCGGCCGCCGGCCAGTGCTGCGGGGTGTCGTTGTTGCCGGCGACCGCGATCACCCGGCCGCCGCCGGCCGCGAGCTGCTCCAGGATCGTCTGCCCGCCGACGTCGCCCGCGTGCACGATCACGTCGGCGCGGCGGGCGACCTCGGCGACCCGCGGATCGAGGAAGCCGTGGCTGTCGGCGACGAGCGCGACGGTCGTGGTCGTTTGCGGCATACTGGCACCAGCTCTGCGATGCACAGGGATGATACACGGCGCCCGGCGGCGACTTGGCCGCCCCCGGGGGCCGAAACCGCGAGTGAGCCGCCATGCCCGCTGTCCTGATGGGGGATCAGGTCCGCCAGAGCCAGGAGTTCCAGTCGTCGCTGGTGCGGCTGGTCATGTGGTTCGTCATGGCGGGAATACTCGGCGCCGGCGGGGCGACCGGGTATTACGATCTCGACTGGCCGCTGTACTGGTTCCTGTTCGCGATCCACTTCGTCTGGTTCGCCGGTCTGCTCGTGTGGTGCGTGCACAGTCCGGCACTGTTGCCCGGGCGCACCTATCTCGCCGTCGCCGCCGACCTCAGCGCCACCACGCTGGTGATCTACCTCGCCGGCGACATCCTGGAACCGTTCTTCCTCGTCTACATCCTGTCGTTCCTGTCGCAGGGCACACGCTTCGGGGCCACCAACCTGGCCATCGCCTCGGTCGGCAGCGTGGTCTGCTACAGCGTGCTGGCGCTGGTCATGGGTGGCTGGTGGCAGCACCCGCTCGAGGTGGCGTTCATCGTGGCGGCACTGATCGTGCTGCCGCTGTACCAGCACGCCCTGCTGCGCAGCCTGAATGCCGCCCGCCGCAACGCCGAGGTCGCCAAGCAGGCGCGTGGCAATTTCCTCGCCACGATGACCCACGAGCTGCGCACACCGCTGTCCGGTGTGATCGGCATGTCGCGCCTGCTCGACACCACGGATCTCGACCCCGACCAGCGCAAGTACGTCAGTTCCCTCTGCTCGTCGGCCGACACCCTGCAGGCGCTGATCGGGGACATCCTCGACCTGTCGAAGGTCGATGCGGATGCGCTGGACCTGTCACGGGACCGGTTCGACCTGCGCGAGGCGGTCCTCGACGTCGTCCACAACCTGGCTGACGCCGCACTGGAGAAAGGGGTCGAGCCGGTGTGTTGCATCGAGACCTCGTTGCCCGAGTTCGTGACCGGCGATCGCGTTCGCTTCCAGCAGGTGCTGTACAACCTGGTCGGCAACGCGGTGAAGTTCACGTCCAGCGGGCACGTCTCGGTCGAGGCGCATCGGCTGGAGGCCGATCAACGCATCGACGCGCCGCACCTCGAGATCGCCATCAGCGACACCGGCATCGGCATCCCGGCCGACCGGCTGGAGTGCATCTTCGACAGCTTCTGGCAGGCCGACAGCTCGACCAGTCGACAATACGGCGGCACCGGTCTCGGCACCACGATCGCCGCACGCCTGGCGGAGGCCATGGGCGGCTGGATCGACGTCGACAGCCGCGAGGGCGAGGGCAGTGTGTTCCGGGTGCGGCTGCCGCTGTTCAGCGGGGACGCCACGGCCGACGCGCCACCGGCGCCGCCGGGTGCGCTGCGGGGCCGGACCGCGCTGCTGTTCGAGACCGGTACCGCGGCGATGGATGCCCTGCGCGAGGCCTGCGCGCGGGCCGGCATGCACACGTTCGAGTGCCCGGGCGAAGAAGCGATCGATGCGCTCGTGCCCGCCACCCCGGTCGACCTGCTGCTGGTCGCCGACGCACCCGGCGGCCTCGACCTGGCGGCGATCGCGGACCGATTGCAGGCTCGCTGCGGCGGCCGCGCGCCGGTGATCTACCTGCAGTACCGGGGCCGGCTCACGAGGCCGCCGCCCGCCGGCGCGCGGGTACACAAGCCGTTCCATCCCGCGTCGTTGCAACGGGAGATGGCCGCCTGCCTCGAGGGCGGCGCGGTCGACGACCGCGAGCGCCCACGGGCGGCGAACCACGCGGGCGCGGCGGCCGGCCCGCGCCGAATCCTCGTGGTCGAGGACGACGAGACCAACGCCGAGATGATCTGCATCCTGTTGCGCTCCTGGGGCCACAAGGTCGAGCTGGCGCGCGACGCGAGCGAGGCGCTGGTGGCGTTCGGTCGGCAACGGTTCGACCTGCTGCTGCTCGACGTGCGGATGCCGGGCATGGACGGGACGGAGCTGGCGCGCGAGATCCGCCGCCGCGAGAACGGCTGCGCCCGGGTGCCGATCGTGGCACTGACGGCCAACGCGGCCGAGGAGACGCGCTCGAGCAGCCTCGCCGCCGGCATGGACGAGTTCCTGAGCAAGCCGGTCGACCCGCAGGCACTGGACGCGCTGCTGCAGATGCTCGGCGGCCGGCACGATCCGGTGCCCGGGTGACGGGCGCGGCCACCCGCCAACCAGGCAGGGCGCCGCGCCGCGCGCAGCCGGGGAGGGCGGCTACCGATCCAGCCGCTTGAACTTCGGCCGGTGCGGCTGCTCCGCCTCGGCCCCGAGACGGCGCCGGCGGTCTTCCTCGTACTCGCTGTAGCTGCCCTCGAAGAAGAACACCTCGCCGGTCTCCTCGAATGCCAGCGTGTGGGTCGAGATGCGGTCGAGGAACCAGCGATCGTGCGAGATCACGATCGCGGAGCCGGGGAAGTCGAGCAGCGCCTGCTCCAGTGCCCGCAGCGTCTCCACGTCGAGGTCGTTGGTCGGCTCGTCGAGCAGCAGCAGGTTGCCGCCGCTCTTCAGCAGCTTCGCCAGGTGTACGCGGTTGCGCTCGCCGCCCGAAAGGTCCTTCACCGGCTTCTGCTGGTCCGGCCCCTTGAAGTTGAAGCGCCCGACGTAGGCACGCGAGGCGACCTGCCAGTTGCCGACCTCGATGTAGTCGTGACCGTCGGAGATCTCCTCCCACACCGTCTTGCTGCCGTCGAGCGTGTCGCGTGACTGGTCGACGTAGGCGACCTCGACCGTGTCGCCCAGCGTGATGGTGCCCTCGTCGGGCTGTTCCTCGCCGGTCGTCATCCGCAGCAGCGTGGTCTTGCCCGCGCCGTTGGGACCGATCACGCCGACCAGCCCGCCCTTGGGCACGCGGAAACTCAGGCCCTGGTACAGCTCGCGGTCGCGGAACTGCTTGCGCAGGTTCTCCGCCTCGAGCACCTTGTCGCCCAGCCGCGGGCCCGGCGGGATATAGATCTCGTTGGTCTCGGCGCGCTTCTGGTACTCGCTCTGCTGCATCTCCTCGATGCGCTGCAGGCGCGCCTTGTTCTTGCTCTGGCGCCCCTTCGGATTGGCGCGCGCCCACTCCAGTTCCTGCGCCATCGCCTTGCGCCGGGCGCTCTCGCTCTTCTCCTCGTGCTCCAGCCGCTTCTGCTTCTGCTCCAGCCAGGCCGAGTAGTTGCCCTCGAACGGGATGCCGCGGCCGCGGTCGAGTTCGAGGATCCAGCCGGCCACGTTGTCGAGGAAGTAGCGGTCATGGGTCACGGCCACGACCGTGCCCTCGAACTCGCCGAGGAAGCGCTCCAGCCAGGCGACGGATTCGGCGTCGAGGTGGTTGGTGGGCTCGTCGAGCACCAGCATGTCCGGCTGCGAGACCAGCACCTTGCACAGGGCGACGCGCCGGCGCTCGCCGCCCGAGAGCTTGGAGGTGTCGGCCTCCCACGGCGGCAGCCGCAGCGCGTCCGCCGCCACCTCCAGCTTGCGCTCGAGGTCCCAGGCGCCGGCGGCATCGATCCGGTCCTGCAGCTTGCCCTGCTCGGCGAGCAGGGCGTCGAAATCGGCATCCGGGTCGGCGAAGGCCTCGCCGATCTCGTTGAAGCGGTCGATCAGTGCCTTGGTGTCGGCCACCCCTTCCTCGACATTGCCGCGCACGTCCTTGCTGTCGTCGAGCTGCGGCTCCTGCGGCAGGTAGCCGATCCGGATGCCCGGCTGCGGTCGTGCCTCGCCCTCGAACTCGGTGTCGATGCCGGCCATGATCCGCAGCAGGGTGGACTTGCCCGCGCCGTTGTAGCCCAGCACCCCGATCTTCGCGCCGGGGAAGAAGTTGAGGTTGATGTTCTCGAGGATCTTCTTCTTCGGCGGCACGACCTTGGTCAGGCCGCTCATCGTGAATACGTATTGCGCCATGGTGCTTGCGGGTCCGGGCGTCGAGGGGCGGCTATTATCGGGAAAGCACCCGCGCCGGTCCAGCCGTGGCCGGCTCACGGCGCTGCCTCGCGCTTGGGTCGCGGGCCGCACGGCGCTAGAGTGGGCGATTGGCGTTGTCGAGAAGGGAACCACGGGGAATGAAGCTGTTCGACGAGATCGCCGCGGGCGGACACGAACAGGTCGTCCACTGCCACAACCCGGACACGGGGTTGCGCGCCATCGTGGCGATCCACGACACCACGCTCGGTCCCGCACTCGGCGGATTGCGCATGTGGCCCTATGCCGACGAGCACGAGGCGCTGAAGGACGTTCTGCGCCTGTCGCGCGGGATGACCTACAAGAACGCGCTCGCGGGGCTGAACCTCGGTGGCGGCAAGGCGGTGATCATCGGCGATCCCCGCACGGACAAGTCCGAGGCGCTGATGCGGAGCTTCGGGCGCTTCCTCGATTCGCTCGGCGGTCGTTACATCACCGCCGAGGACGTCGGCATGACCGAGACCGACATGGAGTACATCCTGCGCGAGACCGACTGGGTGGTGGGCAACTCGACGGTCCGCGGCGGCAGCGGCGATCCGTCGCCGTTCACCGCTCAGGGCATGGTCGCCGGCATCCGTGCCAGCCTGCGCGAGCGTTTCGGCCGCGACGAGATCGGCGACTTCAGCTACGCGGTCCAGGGCGCGGGCCACGTCGGGCTGGAGCTGATCCACCTGCTGCATCAGCACGATGCCCGCGTCTACGTCACCGACGTCGACGACGACCGCGTGCAGCAGGCGGTCGACGACTATGGCTGCGAGGCAGTCGAGCCGGACGCGATCTACGAACTGGAGGCCGAGGTCTTTTGCCCGTGCGCCCTCGGCGGCGTGATCAACGCGGAGACCCTGCCGCGCCTGCGCTGCCAGATCGTCGCCGGCGCGGCCAACAACCAGCTCGCCGACGAGCAGTCGGGCGATGCCCTGTTCGACAAGGGAATCGTCTACGCGCCCGACTATGCGATCAACGCCGGCGGCGTGATGAACGTGTCGCTGGAGCTAGAGGGCTACAGCGTCGAGCGGGCGACGGCGATGGTGGAGCGGATCGAGCACACGGTCGGCGCCATCTTCGAGCGCGCGCGGCGCGACGGCATCGCCACCTGGCGCGCGGCCGACCGCGAGGCCGAGCGCCGGATCCGCGAGGTGGCCGCCATGCGCGCCAGCGCACCCGGCACGCCCGTGCGCGAGATCGCGCAGCCACCGCCGCGGCGCTGAGGCACGCAGCCGGGAGACGACCGCCGGATGTGCGAACTGCTGGCGATGAGCGCCAACACCCCGACCGACATCCGGTTCTCCATCACCGGGCTGGTGGAGCGCGGCGGCCGCACGGCGCAGCACGGCGACGGCTGGGGCATCGGCTTCTACGAGGGACGGCAATGCCGGCTGTTCCACGACCCGGTCTCGAGTTCCGAGTCGGAGGTCGCGCATTTCGTGCGCGACTGCTCGATCAAGAGCGAGATCGTCATCAGCCACATCCGCAAGGCCAACCGTGGCAAGGTCTGCCTGGCCAACACGCATCCGTTCATGCGCGAGCTGTGGGGGCGAAGCTGCGTGTTTGCCCACAACGGGCAGTTGAAGGGCATCAAGCGGTGGCCACCGCGGCATTATCGGCCGATCGGCACCACCGACAGCGAGCACGCGTTCTGCTGGCTGCTGGGCGAGATCCGCGAGCGTTTCCCGCGCATGCCCGCGCGGCCCGGTCCGCTGCGGCAGTTCGTTGCCGACCGCTGCGCCGAGGTCAGCGAACTCGGCGCCTTCAACATCCTGTTCTCCGACGCGCGCGACCTCTATGTCCACTGCACCAGCAAGCTCTGCTGGATCACGCGCCGCGCCCCGTTCGGCGAGGCCCGCCTGCGCGATGCCGAGGTGGTGGTCGACTTCGGCCAGGAGACCACGCCGAACGACATCGTCACCGTGATCGCGACCGAGCCGCTGACCACCAACGAGGAGTGGACCTGGATGGCCCGGCGCTCGCTGCTGGTGTTCCGCGAGGGATTGCCCGTGGCCGAGATCGATACCCGGTAGCCGGGCATTCGCGAGCAGGGTTTCTCTCGCCAAGGCGCAAAGCGCGCAAAGGGAATCCGTAGGTGCGCTTTTGCCCGGCGCCCCGGCGCCGGGTAAACGCGTACGCCTCTTTCAGGCAAGACGGCTCTCGCAGAGACCGCGGAGAACGCAGGGAAAGCGCGTAGAAGGCTTGGGTAGGGATTGCTTGTTCCTGGTCTTCCCCGCGTTCTCTGCGGACTCTGCGAGAACTTCCTTTGTTTTCTTTGCGTCCTTTGCGCCTTGGCGAGAAAAAACCTGCTCGCGAAGGACTCGCAGAAGGCTGCGGAAGCGAGGGTTTCAGCGCACGAGCGAGCCGGCGCGCACCAGTCGGCGCTGCCAGTAATCGTCGTCGATGTTGCTGACCATGACGGGGTTCCGCGGGTTGAGCGCGTGCACGAAGCGGCGGTCGCCGATGTAGATGCCGACGTGGGACAGGAACTTGCCCGGCATGGTGAAGAACACGAGATCGCCGGGGACCAGCTGATCGACGTACAGCGGCCGCACCGCCTCGTACTGCTGGCGCGCGGTGCGCGGCACGCGGACGCCGGCCTGCTGGTAGGCGTAATGAACCAGCCCGCTGCAGTCGAAGCCGTCGGGGTCCTCGCCGCCCCAGCGGTAGGGCTGGCCCTGCATCGACTGCGCGATGCGGGCGGCCTCGGCGGGCAGGGCGGGATCGCGCGCGTGGCTGCCGGCGTCCGGCATGCCGGCGCAGGCGCCCAGCAGCAGGACCGCCGCGAGCAGCGGGAGCCTGCGCAGGATAGGGCTCGTGACCATGCCGTGCTCCACGGCTCCGATGGCGCAATTATCCATTATCGACAGACAGTTGCAACTGATTCCTGATCCTGCGTGAAAGCTTTCTGCCGGGCGCGGCCGGCGACCGTCGCGGCCCGTGACGCGGTCGCTTGCAAAGCGCGCCGCCCTACCTGTACAAACGCGGCTTCCCCGTCCCCCGGGCGCGCTGCATGATCGTCACCGAGCATCTGAGCCGCGACTTCGACCTGGTCCGTGCCGTCGACGACCTGTCGCTGACCGTGCAGCCGGGCGAGGTCCTGGGCTTCCTGGGGCCGAATGGCGCCGGCAAGTCCACGACCATGAAGATGCTCGCCGGCTTCCTTGCGCCGACCCGCGGCCGCGCCAGCGTCTGCGGCTACGACGTGGTCGGCGAGCCGCGCGCCGCCCGCGCGGCGCTCGGCTACCTGCCCGAGGGCGCGCCGAGCTACGGCGAGATGACGCCGGCCTCGTTCCTGCGCTTCGTCGCCGCCGTGCGCGGGCTGCGCGGCGACTGGCGCCGCAAGTGCCTCGACGACACCATCGGCCGCCTGCAACTGGGCGGGGTGTTGCATCAGCCGATCGCCACCCTGTCGAAGGGCTTCCGGCGCCGGGTGGGGCTCGCCCAGGCCCTGCTGCACGACCCGCCGGTGCTGATCCTCGACGAACCGACCGACGGTCTCGACCCGAACCAGAAGCACGAGGTCCGGGCACTGATCAACCACATCGCCGCCTCGAAGACGATCATCGTCTCGACCCATATCCTCGAGGAGGTGGCGCCCGTGTGCACCCGCGCGGCGATCATCGCCGGCGGCCGGCTGCTGGTGGACGAGACCCCCGCGGCCCTGCTGGCGCGTTCGCGGTACCGCAACGCCGTCCGGGTGTCGCTGGCGGAGAGCGGGGTCGATGCCCGACATTTCCTGCGCGAGCTCGATGGCGTGAAGGTGGTGGAGGCCGCCCCGGACGGCCACAGCTGGACCGTGTTCGGCGAGGACGGGCTGGATACGGCGGAACGCGTCCGCGCCTGCTGCAACGAGCACGGCTGGACCGTGCTGGCCCTGCGCACCGAGGGCGGGCGGCTCGACGACGTCTTCCGCGACCTGACCATGGCCGACCCGGAGGCGGCGGCATGAAGGCCGTGGCCGCCGTTTTTCGCCGCGAACTGGCCGCGTATTTCGTGACGCCGCTGGCGTACGTGTTCCTGGTGATCTTCCTGGCACTGCTGGGCGCCCTGACCTTCTATTTCGGTGGCTTCTATGCCCACGGCCAGGCCGACCTCGGCGCCTTCTTCGGTCTGCACCCCTGGCTCTACGCGTTCCTGGTGCCGGCGCTGGCGATGCGCCTGTGGGCCGAGGAGCGCGAGACCGGCTCGATCGAACTGCTGCTCACGCTGCCGCTGTCGCCGCTGCAGGCCGTACTGGGCAAGTTCCTCGCCGCCTGGGTGTTCGTCGCGCTCGCGCTGGTGCTGACCGCGCCCATGTGGTGGACGGTCGCCTACCTCGGCGAGCCCGATCATGGCGTGATTGCGGCCGGTTACCTCGGCAGCCTGCTGATGGCAGGCGGCTTCCTCGCCATCGGCGGTTTCGTGTCCGCACTCACGCGCAGCCAGGTGATCGCCTTCGTCATGGGCTTCGTGATCTGTTTCGTGCTGCTGATGGCGGGCTACCCGCTGGTGCTGGACGCCTTCCAGGGCTGGGCGCCGCAGGTGGTCACGGATGCGGTCGCCGCGCTGTCGTTCCTCACCCACTTCGAGTCGATCAGCCGCGGCGTGGTCGAACTGCGTGACCTGGTCTACTTCGTCGGGCTGATCGCGTTCTTCCTGTTCGCCAACGTGGTCGTGATCGAGATGAAGAAGGCCGAGTGATGGCGCGCTCGCCGCACTCCAGCCGCCGCCTGCAGTCGCTCCTGGCGATCTTGCTGGCCGGGGTGCTGTTCGTCGCCCTGGTGCTGGTCGCGCAGACGACGCTGCGCGGCTACCGGCTGGACCTGACCGAGGACGAGCTGTACACGGTCTCCGCCGAGACCCGCGAGATCCTGCGCGAGATCGACGAGCCGATCACGCTGACCTTCTACTTCTCGCGCGATGCGTCCGAGGGTGTGCCGTTCGTGCGGCAGTACGCGCAGCGCGTGCGCGAGCTGCTGGAGGAATACGTGGCCTATTCCGACGGCATGCTCGAACTGCGCACCGTCGACCCGAAACCGCTGACCGAGGCCCGCGATCAGGCCGTCGAGTACGGGCTCGAGGCCGTGCCCGCGAGCAGCGGCAGCGACGCCCGCATCTTCATGGGCCTGGTCGGCACGAACCGGGTCGACGGGCTGGAGGTGATCGAGTTCTTCGATCCCGAGCGCGAGCGCTTCCTCGAGTACGACATCACGCGCCTGGTGTGGTCGCTGCAGAACCCGGACAAGCCGGTGGTCGGGATCATGTCGCGGCTGCCGATCACGCAGACCTACGACCCCACCAGCGGCCGCGCACGCGAGCCGTGGGCAATCGTCGACCGGCTGCAGCAGATCGCCGAGGTCCGCCGGGTCGAGACGCCCACCGACCGCATCGACCCGACGATCGACGTGCTGCTGGTGGCGCACCCGCACGGCCACGACGACGCCACGCTGTACGCGCTGGACCAGTGGCTGGTGCACCACGGCGGGCGCGCGGTGGTGCTGCTCGACCCGGTCGCCGAGGCCGCGGGGGAGCGCGCCGGTGACGACGGCGAGCCGAGCGTGAGCCGCTCGGACGCGGGCCCGCTGCCGGGCGCCTGGGGGATCGACGTCACGCTGGAACAGGCGCTGATCGACCCGCGCCACGGCATGGTGGTGAGCGTCGGCGAGGAGATCGGGCGCACGGTGCATCCCGGCCTGATCGGCATCATGGGCGCCGGCATCGACCGGGAGGACGTCGTCACCGCCAACCTCGAGCGGCTGCTGTTCGGTTCACCCGGCAGCATCCGCGATCTCGAGGGCGGGCTGCGCGTGACCCCGCTGGTGCGCACCGCCGAGTCCGCCGGCCTGATCGACGCCGGGCGCTTCGCGGGGCTGGAGCACCCCGGGGCCCTGGCCGAGGGCTTCCGCCCGGGCGGCACGCGCCATGTCGTCGCCGCGCGCCTCGACGGCCCGCTGCGCTCGGCCTGGCCGGAGGGTCCACCGGAGGGCGCCCGGCCGCCGGCGGCCGGCCACCGTGCGGCCAGCGCCGGCGAGGCGCACATGATCCTGCTGTCGGACGTCGATCTGCTGTCGGACCGGCTCTGGGTCAGCGAGCAGTCGGACGGGCAGCGCCGCATCCGCCAGTCCTGGTCGGACAACGGCGACCTGGTGGCGAACGCGGTCGAGAACCTGCTCGGCAGCGACGCCCTGATCCGCATCCGCGGCGAGGGCACCTCGGCGCGCCCGTTCACGCGGGTGCGGGCGCTGGAGCGCGAGGCCGCGGCGCAGTATCGCGAGACCGAGCAGGCACTGCGGCGGGAGCTGGAGCGCACCGAGCAGCGGCTGCAGGAGCTGCGCAGCGGCCGCGGCGACGCGGAGGGCGACGTCATTCTGAGCGAGGCCCAGCGCCGCGAGCTGGAACGGTTCCGCCAGGAGCGCAGTCGGCTGCGCGGCGAGCTGCGGCGCGTGCGCCAGCAGCTCGACGCCGAGATCGACGCGCTCGGCGACCGGCTGAAGCTGCTGAACATCGTCGCCGTGCCGCTGGTGGTGGCGCTGGCCGGGCTCGCGATCGGGCTGCTGCGCCGCCGCCGGCGGCGCCGGCGCATGCGCCCTTGAGCGGCCGCGGGCTGCTGATCCTGGCACTGCTGGCCGCACTGGCGGTCGCGGGCGTGGTGCTGACCCGTGCACCCGCGCCGCCGGCGGGGGAGGCCGCACCGGAGCCCCGCTTCCTGCCCGGCCTGCACGAGCGGCTCGAGTCGGTCCGCCGGGTGGACGTGCAGGCCCCCGACGGCGCCGACCTGGCCACGGTGGTGCGCGGCGACGGCGGCTGGTCGGTGGCCAACCGCTGGGACTACCCGGCCGATCTGGAGACCCTGCGCGGCACCCTGATCGGGTTGGCCGAGGCGCGCGAGCTGGAGCCGAAATCGGATCGGCCCGAGGGCCATGCGCGGCTCGGGGTGGCGGAGCCGGGCTCGGGTCCGGGCAGCGGCCTCGGGCTGCGGCTCGGCGGCATCGAGCCGGCGGTGGCGGTGCTGGTCGGGCAGCCGGCGGCGGAGGAGGTGGGCGGTACCTACCTGCGCCGGGTCGGCGAGGACCGGGCCTGGCTGGTCTCGGGCGCGATCGAGCGCCATGACGCGATCGCCGACTGGCTCGACGACCGGCTGGTCGACCTGGCGGCGATCCGGGTGCACCGGGTGCGGATCGAGCCGGTCGACGGCGAGCCGGTCGAGGTGCTGCTGCCGTCCCAGGACGCGCCCCGGTTCGAGATCCTCGGCATCCCCGAGGGCCGGCAGCCGCTGTCGCGGACGCTGTCGAAGTCGATCGCCCGCGGGCTGGCCGAGCTGACCCTGGTCGATGTCCGGCCCGCCGCCGAGACGCGACTGCCGCCGCTGCTGGCGCGCACGCGGTTCGAGACCTTCGACGGGCTGGTGATCGAGGTCGAGGCCTTTGCCGCGGGCCGCGGCGAGCCGCCGCGCCGGCTGGTGCGGCTGCGTGCCTCGACCCTGGCGCACGCCGGCCCCGGACTGCGCGAGTCCGCGGCCGGGCTGAACGCCCGCTTCGACGGCTGGCTGTACCGCATCCCCGACTACAAGTTCGTCAACCTGACCTATCGCTTCGCCGACGTGCTGGCGCCGGAGTGAGCCGCGGACCATGGTGCTGACGCATCGATCGCACGATTCGCGGGTGGAGCCGCACCCACAACCCCGCCGGGCGCGCGGGGGGGGGGGGTGGGTGCGGGTTGAGCCGCGGAGGCTCGTGGGCCGGGGTTGCACGTTGGGTTAGCGGCCGGGGGGCGCGCCAGC
>JAWWAE010000049.1:0-13187 GCA_033721835.1 Halofilum sp. (in: g-proteobacteria)
GGGGCTGGGGTGTGGGGGGGCCCCCGCCGCCCCCCCGCCCGGGGGTGGGGGTGGGGGGGGGGGGGGGGGGGGCTCCCCCCCCGCGAAAGCATCTGGCAGGGCGGCTCATGTCCCGTGCGTGCCATCCATGCGGGCGAACTGCGTCCGGATCGGCATGACCAATCGCTTGGCGCTGCCGCGCCGCGCTAGTCGATCCGGCCTTCCTCGACCCCGTGGCAGGCCACCTGGCGGCCGCCGCCGTGGTCCTGCAACTGCGGGATCTCCCGGCGGCAGCGCTCGTTGGCGAACGGGCAGCGGCCGTGGAACACGCAGCCCGAGGGCAGCTCGATCGGGTTCGGCACTTCGCCCGGCGTGCGGCGCTGTTCCGGCGGCTTGCCGTCGAGGCGGGGGATGGCGCGCAGCAGGGTCTGGGTGTACGGGTGCCGCGGCCGCGCGAACAGTTCGCGCGTCGGGGCCAGCTCGCAGATGGTGCCGAGGTACATCACCGCGACCCGGGTGGCGAAGTGCTCCACCACCGACAGGTCGTGAGTGATGAACAGGTAGGTCAGGTCGCGATCCTCGCGCGCGGCCATCATCACGTTCAGCACCTGGGCCTGGATCGACACGTCGAGCGCGGAGATCGGCTCGTCGGCGACGATGAATTCCGGGTCGACCATCAGCGCGCGGGCAATGGAGATGCGCTGGCGCTGGCCGCCGGAGAACTCGTGCGGGAAGCGCCGGCCCCAGCTCGGGTCGTTGCCCACCGAGCGCATCACCTCGTCGACCATCGCGCGCACGTCCGACGAGGACATCTCGGGGCGATGGAAGCGCAGCGGCTCCTCCAGCGTCTGCTGCACGGTCATGCGCGGATTGAGCGACGCGTACGGGTTCTGGAAGATCATCTGCATGCGCCGGCGATAGGGCAGCATGTCGCGGTACGGCAGGTTGTCGATCCGCTGGCCGTCGTAGCGCACCGTGCCCGCGGTCGGCTGCAACAGATTCATGATCACGCGCCCGGTCGTGGTCTTGCCGCAACCGCTCTCGCCGACCAGGCAGAAGGCCTCGCCGCGCCGCACCGACAGGCTCACGCCATTGACCGCCTTCAGCATCGGCTTGTGCCGCTGCAGGAAGGTCGAGGGCAGCGGGAAGCGCAGGTAGAGGTCCTCGACCTCGACCAGGCCACGCGCCGCCGGCGCGCGGTTCGCGCTCACGAGTCCGCCCCCGCGACCACCTCGGGGCTCTCGGCACGATGGCAGGCGACCTCGCGCCCCGCGACCCGGCGCAGCTGTGGCCACTCCGTGCGGCAGCGGTCCTGGGCGAACGGACAGCGCGGGTGGAAGCTGCAGCCGTCCGGGATCGCGTCGAGCGTCGGCATGTTGCCCGGGATCTGGTGCAGGCGGGCACCCGGCTCGTTCTGCTGCGGCAGGGCCTTGATCAGGCCCTGGGTATAGGGATGCCGCGGTCGCTCGATGAGGTCGCGCGTCTTCCCCGATTCCACCACCTGCCCGGCATACATGACCACCATGCGCTGGGTAACCTGGGCGACGACCGCGAGATCGTGGGTAATCAGGATCAGGCCGACCCCGTGCTGTTCGCACAGCTCGAGGATCAGCGCCATGATCTCGGCCTGGATCGTGACGTCGAGCGCGGTGGTCGGCTCGTCGGCGACGATCAACGCCGGGTCGGTCAGCAGCGCGATGGCGATGACTACCCGCTGGCGCAGGCCGCCCGACAGCTCGTGCGGGTAGCTGTCGAAGCGCGCCGCGGGCGACGGGATCGCGACCTCGCGCAACTTCTCGATCGAGCGCCTTTTTGCCTCGGCATCCGAGATGTCCTGGTGCGCGTGCAGGGTCTCCACCATCTGCTGGCCGATGGTCATGACCGGGTTCAGGGTCATGTTCGGATCCTGGAAGATCATGCTGATGCGATGGCCCCGGATGTCGCGCAGCTCCCGTCGCGGCAGCTTCACGAGATCGCGGCCCTCGAACCAGACCTCGCCGGCCGAGATGTAGCCCGGCTCGCTGACCAGGCCCAGCAGCGCAAACGCCGCCATCGACTTGCCGGCGCCCGATTCCCCGACGATGCCGAGGCGCTCGCCCTTCTCGACGTGAAAGTCCACGCGGCGCAGCGCCTGCAGCGCGCCGTGCCGATCCGGGAACGTGACCTCGAGTCCCTTGACCTCCAGCAGTGCCATGGCCTCAGGGTCCCTTGTACAGCCGCGGATTGAGCACGTCGCGCAGCCAGTCGCCGAGCAGGTTGATCGTCAGGATGAGCAGGATCAGGACGATCGCGGGGAACAGGGTGATCCACCATGAGCCGGAGAAGATGTACTCGAAGCCGCTGCGGATCAGCGACCCGAGCGAGGGCTTGTTCACCGGCATGCCGAGGCCGAGGAAGCTGAGCGAGGCCTCGATCATGATCGCCTCGGCCACCTGCACGGTCGAGATGACGAGGATGGGACTCATCGTGTTCGGTAGCACGTGGCGCACCATGATGCGGGCTCGCCCGAGCCCGATGATGCGCGCGGCGTCGACGTACTCCTTGCTGCGTTCGGCGAGCACGCTCGCGCGCACGGTGCGCGCGTACTTGGGCCACTCGGCGATGCCGATCACGATCACGATCATGAGCAGCGCGGTCTTTTCGTAGGCCTCGGTTCCGAACGCGGCCTGGAATACGGCCAGCGTGATGATCGCCACCATCAGCGTGGTCAGCGACAACTGGATGTCCGCCACCCGCATCAGGAACGCGTCGAGCTTGCCGCCGAGATAGCCCGCCGTCAGGCCGATGGTCACGCCGAGAAACGCCTGCAGCAGGACCCCGAAGATCCCGATCACCAGCGAGATGCCGGTGCCGTACATGATGGTGCTGAGGATGCCGCGGCCCTGCGCGTCGGTCCCGAGCAGGAAGCGTGGATCGGCACCCTCCATCCAGAACGGCGGCAGCTCCGAGTCCATGATGCTGAGCTGCATCGGGTCGTAGGGGTCCTGCGGCGCCAGCAGCGGCGCGGAGGCTGCGATGAGCACCAGCAGCAGGACGACCGTGAAGCTGCCGATCGCGACCGGGTCACGCCGGAAGTAATAGAGAAAATCCGAAGCCAGGGCCGCACGCAGCGCGCTCATGCCGCCGCCCCCGGGATCTTCACGGTCGGGTTGATGAAGGTGTAGATCACGTCGACCAGCGTGTTCACGATCACGAAGATCGCGCCGACCACGATGATGTAGGCGATGATCAGCGGCGTGTCGACCCGGTTGATCGCCTCGAGGAACAGGAAGCCCATGCCGGGCCACTGGAACACGGTCTCGGTGAGGATCGTGTAGGCGATGAGGATGCCGATCTGCACGCCCCCGAGCGTGATGACCGGCATCAGGGTGTTCTTGAGCGCGTGCAGGAACCACACGCGTTGCGCCGACAGGCCCTTGGCCCACGCGAAGCGGACGTACTCGCTGCGCAGGACCTCCAGCATCTCGCCGCGTACCAGGCGAATGAACATCGGCAGCAGGATCGACGACAGCGAGATGGCGGGCAGGATCATGTGCGCGAGGCCATCACGCGTCAGCAGGCCGGTGTCCCAGCCCCATGGCAGCTCGACCGTCTCCCCGCGCCCGAAGGAGGGCAGCCAGCCGAGCTCGACCGAGAAGATCCAGATGCCGAAGATTGCGGTCAGAAACACCGGCACCGAGATGCCGATGGTGCTGACCGCCATGATCGTGCGGGCAGGCCAGGCGCGAGGTCGGATCGCGCAATAGACCCCGAGCGGGATCGACAGCCCGATGATGATGAGCGACGCACAAATGACGAGTTCAAAGGTCGCCGGGAACTTGTCGAGGATGACGTCGAGCGCGGGCCGCTTGAAGAAGTACGAGGTGCCGAAATCGCCCTGCACGGCGCCGGCCAGGAAGCGGCCATACTGCACCAGGAACGGGTCGTTCAGGCCGAGCTTGTCACGCAAGGCCTCGCGCTCGGCCTCGCTGACCGACTGGCCCACCAGCTCGCGCAGGGGATCGCCCAGGTTGTCCTGGATCGAGAAGCCGACGAAGCTGATCACCAGCATGACGATGATCGCCTGGCCGAAACGTCGAATCAGGAACGCCAGCGTGTACATGCTTCAGCGGGGTGTATTTTCGTGCAAGGGGCCGTGGAAAAAGCGCGGCGCCCGTGGGCCGGGCGCCGCGCGATCATCAGCATGCGGCTGCATCAGTCGATGACGAGGTCCCCGAGATAGGGGAAATTCATCACGTTGACGACGTCCTCGATGTGGACGCCCTTGGCCGATGCCCAGGCGAGGTCCTGCCAGTGCAGCGGGACGAAGCCGGCATCCTCGTAGATGATGCGCTCGATCCGCTGCAGGATCTCGGCCCGCTTTTCCGGGTCGGTCTCCACCAGCGACTGCTCGGTCAGCTCATCGACCTTCTCGTTGGAGTAGTTGCCGCTGTTGTACTGGCCGCGGCCGGTGTCCGGGTTCGGCGTCATCGCGAGGAACTCGTAGAAGTTCGCCGAGTCCTCGGTGTCCGAGTGCCAGCCGATCATCATCATGTCGGCCGCGCGCTCGTCGAACTCCGGCCAGTATTGCGCCTTCGGCATGGTCTTGAGGTCAACGTCGATGTTGATCTTGGCCAGCATGGCGGCGACCGCCTCGGCGATCTTGAAGTCGTTCACGTAGCGGTTGTTGGGCGCCATCATGCTGATGGAGAAGCCGTCCTCGTAGCCGGCCTCCTTCATCAGCTGCTTCGCCTTCGCGAGATCATAGCGCGGCTTGAGGTCCGGGTTGTGGCCGAGGTAGCCCTCCGGACTGAACTGGGCCGCGGGGGTGCCGAAGCCCTTCATGATCTTCTCGACAATGCCCTCGTTGTTCACCGCATGCACGATCGCCTGGCGGACCTTGCGGTTCTTGAACGCATCGACCCGATTCTGGTTCATCTGGAAGGTGATGACGCGGGTGCCGGTCATCGTGACCA
The DNA here is from genome assembly GCA_033721835.1 of Halofilum sp. (in: g-proteobacteria). Lineage (GTDB taxonomy): Bacteria > Pseudomonadota > Gammaproteobacteria > XJ16 > Halofilaceae > Halofilum. Next base: position 4,935 of record JAWWAE010000049.1, read on the forward strand.
GCTTGGTGTCGTCGTTGTTGCGCACCCGTTCGAGGTCGGTCGGTGGCACCGGCGCAATGAAGTCGACGTCACCCGAGAGGAGCGCGGCGACCCGGGTCGGCGCCTCCTTGATCGGCGTGAAGACGATCTTCTGCACGTTGCCCGGTGACCGTTCGTCCCAATAGTCATCGAAGCGATCGAATTCGATGCGCACGCCCTGTTCGCGACTGGTGATGATGAACGGGCCGGTGCCTGACGCGTTCTGCGAGGCGAACGTGTCACCGTGCTTTTTCAGCTCGCTCTTGTCGCGCCCCTTGGAGTCGGTTCCGGTGTAGAAATCCTTGTCCATGGGGAAGATGTAGGTGGCGTTGTGCAGCACCAGCGGGAAGGGGCCATCGGTATGGATGTCGATCGTATGTTCGTCGATGATCTCCATCCGCTCGAATTTCTGGAAAATGCCCTTGAAGTCGGGACTCCTCTTCAGTCGCTGGAACGTCCACTTGACATCCTCCGCGGTCAGCGCGTTGCCCGAGTGGAATTTCACGCCCTCGCGCAGGTGAAACCGCATGGTCGTCTCGTCGAGGCGTTCCCACGACTTGGCGATACGGCCCTCGAAGTCGAGGTCCTGGGTCCAGCGGACCAGCGGATCGAACACCATGTGCGACAGCTGCAACGTGGCGCCGGAAAGCTGCTCATGCGGGTCTAGCGACACCGGATCGGCGTCGTACGCCATCCGCAGGGTCTTCGCGCCGGCGCCGGTGGCGACCGAGAGCGCGAGCAGGGCGGTGGCGAGAGTCAGGATGGTTCGTTTCACGGTTTGCTCCCTGGATCGCGGACGGATCCGCAATGGTGTGTGGCCTTGCCGGATTCCCGGGCTGCCGGGAGACCGGCGGTGCAACATCGTGGCCGATCCGCCGCCGTTTGCCAACTCGGGTCTGCGGTCGTTGCGACGCAACGGAAAACGCCCCGGCAGGGCCGGGGCGTTCAGGTGCTAGCGCGTTGCGGGTCGCCGGCCTATTCGCCGCCCCCGCCGCCACCACCGGTCTGCGACTGGAGGTAATTCTGCAGGCCGACGCTCTCGATCAGGTCGAGCTGGGTGTCGAGGAAGTCATAATGGCCCTCTTCGTCGGCGATCAGCTCGGAGAACAGGTCGCGGCTGGCGTAGTCCTGCGCCTTCTCGCAGACATCGACCGCCTCGCGATACAGGTCGAGGGCGTCCTTTTCGGCGGCGCGGTCGTTCTCCAGGATCTCCTTGACGTTCTCGCCGATCCGCAGCGGGTCGAGGTCCTGCAGGTTGGGCAGGCCCTCGAGGAACAGGATGCGCTTGATGAACCGGTCGGCGTGGCGCATCTCGTCCATCGCCTCGTTGCCCTCGTACGCGGCCAGCTTGTCGTAGCCCCAGTCCTCCAGCATGCGCGAGTGCAGCATGTACTGGTTGATCGCCGTGAGCTCGCTGCGCAGCCCCTTCTGCAGGTACTCGATGACCTTCGGATCGCCTTTCATGTGTTGTCCCCGTGGATTTCAGACCGGCCCGCGGTCGGGCCATTCCCGATTGCCTTCAAGTTATAAGTCCCGCGCCGTGTGGTCAAACGCGGCCGGCGAACGTGAATCGTTTGCGGCAGCGGCTGCGAACGGTTTCGCGCTCACCACCGCCACGGATGCAGTCCAATGTCGCTGACCTCGCTGCCGGAGGGCTATCGGGCCGTCGTCTTCGGCGCCTCCGGGGGCCTCGGCTCGGCGCTGCTCGCCGCGCTGGAATCCGATCCCCGCTGCGGCACGGCGATCGGCCTCCATCGGCGCTCGGACCCGCCGCTCGAACTCACGGACGAGGCCACGATCGAGGCCGCCGCGCAGCATGTGGCCGACACGCACGGCGGCATCGAGTGTCTGCTGGACGCGACCGGCGTGCTGACCATCGACGGCGCACCGCCCGAGAAGACCATCGCCCGGCTCGACCCGGCGCGGATGCAGCAGGCATTCGCCATCAATGCCACCGGCCCGGCATTGCTGCTCAAGCACTTCGCGCCGCTGCTGCCGCGCCGCGGCCGCGGGCTGTTCGCCACGCTCTCGGCCCGGGTCGGGTCGATCGGCGACAATCGGCGTGGCGGCTGGATCTCCTACCGGGCCTCGAAGGCGGCACTGAACCAGATCGTCCGCACCGCGGCGATCGAGCTCGCCTTCCGTCACCCCGAGGCGGTGGTCGTGGGCCTGCAGCCGGGGACGGTGGACACGCCGCTGTCGCGGCCGTACGCCCGCGGCGAGGGGGTACTCGCACCCGCCGAGAGCGCCGCCCGGCTGCTCGCGGTCCTCGACCGGCTCGATCCCGGGCGCAGCGGCGAACTGGTCGATCACGCCGGCGCGACCGTCCCGCCCTGACGACGCGGTATGATGGGCCCGCGCCCGGCCGCATCGACGCGCCGGGCGCGGGGATTCCATGGGCGAAGCCGCACGCGTACTGGTGCTCGGCCATGGCGCGGTCGGTTGCGCCATGGAACGGCTGCTCGGCGCCCGGCACGGCGTCACCGCCTGGGATCGTGACCTCGATACCGGCGAGGAGACGGTCGAACTGGAGTCGGTGGCCGCCGACCCCGACTTCATCCTGTTCGCCGTCCCGGCCAATCCCCACCGGGAGCTGGCGCGCCGCGTCGCCGCGGTCATGCCCTCGCACTGCATCTGTCTCAGTAGCGCCAAGGGTCTCGACGAAGATGGCCGTGCGCCCTACCAGGTGCTGGCCGCCGAGCTGGGCGAGCGGGGTCGGCACGGGGCCATCTGCGGGCCGATGATCGCGCGCGACCTGCAGCAGGGGCGCGCCGGTTTCGCCATGCTCGGGACGGCGGCGAACGAGGATTTCGCGCAGGCCGCCGCGCTGTTCGCCGGCACGCCGCTGGCGCTCGAGCACTCGACCGACGAGGCGGGCGTCTCCTGGGCGGTGATCCTGAAGAATGTCTACGTGCCGCTGATCGGCGCCGCCGACGCGCTGGAGCTGGGTGACAACGTGCGTGGCTTCCTCGTCTGCGCCATCCTGAGCGAGCTGGATCAGCTCGTCTGCCGGCTCGGTGGCCGCGCGGGGACGGCCTACACCGTGGCCGGTCTCGGCGACCTGGTCACGACCGCGACCAGTCCGGCCTCGCATCACCGGCGCATCGGGAGCGATCTCGCGAGCGGGCGCACCGACCGCATGGCGGGCTCCGGCAAGTACATCCGCAGCGAGGGTGTGCACACATTGTCCATGATCGAGCGCCACGGTCTGCTGCCGATCGCCGAGTTCCCACTGATGGCGCTGATGCAGGCCCTGCTGGCCGAGCCCGGAACCGCGGGCGAGCGCCTGCGCCACGAACTCGAGCACTGGGGTCACTGAGATGCGTCCTGCCGCGAGCGCCACCGATTCGCTGCCGACCGAGGTGCTGATGGCACACCGCGGCTACCCGGCACGTTACCCGGAGAACTCGTTGGCGGGCATGCGCGCGGCCCTCGAGGCGGGCGCGCTGATGGTCGAGTTCGATGTCCAACTCACCGCCGACGGGGTGCCCGTCGTGATCCATGACGAGGGCTTGGAGCGGACGGCGGGCTCGGAAGGCAGCGTGCTCGACCTGCTGGCCGCCGCGCTGCCCGGGATCGACGTGTCCGAGGCGGCACGCTTCGGCGACCGTCACCGGCAGACGCCGTTGCCGACGCTGGACGAGATGCTGGCCCTGATCGACGAGTACCCGCGGGTGGTCGCCTTCGTGGAGCTCAAGCGTGCGAGCATGCGCCGCTTCGGCCGCAGGGCCCTGGTCGATGCGGTGATGCAGCGCGTCGGGCGGCACCGGCGCCGGGTGGTGATCTCCTACGACGCCGAGATGGTCGCGATGGCGCGGGCCGCCGGGGCCCTGCGCATCGGCTGGGTGACCGGCTCGTTCGATGCCGCAAACGAGCGCAGCGCCCGCGAGCTGCAGCCGGAGTTCGTCTTCTGCAGCGCCGAGATCGTGCCGGCCGAGGGCCGGCCGTTCTGGACCGGCTCCTGGCAGTGGGTGGTCTACGACGTCAACGATCCGGTGCTGGCGCGCGATCTGCTGGCGCGCGGCGCGGACCTCATCGAGACCGACCGCATTGTCGATTTCCTCGGGCAGGGCGACGATGACCACTGAGGCGCCGCTGTTCCTCGCGATCGACCAGGGCGGCCATTCGACCCGGGTGGTGGTGGCCGACGACGCTGGCCGCGAGGTCGCCTCGTATGCCGCGCCGGTGGCTACCGCGCGCGACGGCGAGCGGGTCGAGCAGCAGGCGGAGGAACTGCTGGAGTCCGTGCTCGGCGGGCTGCGCACGGTCGCGGGAGAGCTTGGCGGGCGTGCCGCCGACGTGATCGCGGCGGGCCTGGCCGTGCAGCGCGCCAGCGTCGTCTGCTGGGATCGCGAGACCGGGGCCGCGCTGTCGCCCGCCCTGTCGTGGATGGACCGCCGCGGGCTGCCGCAGCTGGAGGCGGCGGGGCTCGACCCGGGGGTCGTGCACGAGCGCACCGGCCTCTATCGCTCGCCGCATTACGGCGCCTCCAAGCTCGCCTGGTGCCTGCAGGAGCTGCCGGCGGTGCGGCGCGCCGCCGACGCCGGCCGGCTCGGGCTGGGGCCGCTGTCGAGCTACCTCGTGTGGCAGCTCAGCGGCGGCGAGTGCTACCGCGTGGACGCGACCACGGCCCAGCGGACCCTGCTGTGGGACCGGCACGCCCGCAAGTGGTCGCCCGAGCTGTGCGCGGCCTTCGGCATCCCCGTCGACGCCCTGCCGCGGGTGGTCGACTGCGACGCCGGTTTCGGCGAGCTGGCGTTCGGCGACCGCGCGGTACCGCTGACCCGCTGCGCCGGTGACCAGGGACTGGTCCCCACCGCCTACGGCGCGGCCGACGACGCAACGGTCTGCGTCAATGCCGGTACCGGCGCCTTCGTGCTGATGCCGGTGAGCGGGGAGCGGTTGTCCGAGCGAGGGCTGCTGTTGACGCTGGCCTGGAGCGGCCGGGACGGCCCGCGCTGGGTCGAGGAGGGCACGGTCAACGGCGCGGCCTCGGCGCTCACCCGGGCGCACGCGGGTGATCTGCCGGTGGAGCCGGGCGACGGCCACGACGGCTACTTCCTCAACGGGGTCGGCGGGCTTGGCTCCCCCTGGTGGATCCCGGACTACCCGAGCCGGTTCCTCGGTGACGGCAGCGACCCCGAGGAGCGTGAGCGGCTGGTGCTGGAGAGCATCGTCTACCTGATCATGGCCAACGTCGCGCGCCTGCAGACCGCGCCGGAGCGGCTGCTGCTCACCGGCGGCCTGTCGCAGCGGGTGAGGCTGTGCCAGTCGCTGGCGGACGCGCTGGATCTGCCGGTCGACGTGCCCGAGGACCGCGAGGCCACCCTGCGCGGCACCCTGGCCGCGCTGTCGCCGACGATCGCCGCGACCGACCCCGGCTTCCACCGCGCGGAGCCGGACCGCGGCGCCGGCGAGCGCTGGCGCGAGCGTCAGGCGCGCTGGGAGGCGCTGCTGCTCGACGGGATGTGATCCCGCCCGCGTCCGCGCCGCCGGCGGCACCAACGCTGGCGGCGGAGATCGCCCTACTCGACCGTGACCCGGTCGCGCCCCTGGCGCTTGGACTCGTACATCGCCCGGTCGGCGCGGGCGACCACCGCGGTCAGGTCCTCGCCGCCGGCGTAGCGGGCGACACCGACGCTGACCGTTACGTACAGCTCGCGGCCGTCGTGTCGGATCGGGCGTTCGGCGACGGCCGTGCGCAGGTTGTCGGCGATCCGTCGGGCGTCGTCGAGGCCGCAGTCGGTCAACAGGATCACGAACTCGTCGCCACCCCAGCGGCAGATGGTGTCGGTCTCGCGCAACTGCTCGCGGAACACGCCGGTGAGGGTACGCAGCACCGCGTCGCCGAGTGCATGACCGTACTCGTCGTTCACGTCCTTGAACCGGTCGATGTCGACCGCCAGCACGCAGACCTCGGTACGGTTGCGGCGTGCCGTGCGGCTGACATGGTCGAAGATCATGTCGAACACCTGGCGGCTGGCGCTGCCGGTGAGCATGTCGGTGCTCGCCATCTGCTCCAGCCGCGACTGGTAGCCGCGCACGGTGAACCAGCCGATCACGCACACGAGGGCCGTGAACGCCAGCGCGATGCCGACGTTCAGCAGCAGGGCGTTGAGGATCCGGGCCTCGGTACGCGAAGCGGACTGCTGCACCAGCAGGTACCAGTCGAACTCCGGGATCAGCCGGGCATTGACGTAGACCGTGCGGCCGTCGGCACCGGTGTAGCTCAACTCGGTGCTGGGATTGGTCAGGATCCGCATGGCGACCCTGCCGATTCCGGTGCGCTCCTGCAGTCGCTCCGGCCCCTCGAATCCCGGCCCGCGCAGGGTGACGTTGCCGTCGCGATCGACGAAGAACACCTCGCGGCCGTAGCGCTGCTGGTAGCTCTCGATCAGGCGCGCGACCGATCGGACCGAGAGGCCGATCCCGGTCGCGCCGATGTAATTGCCCTCATAGTCCGTGACCCGGTAGTTGACGAAGATCGTCAGCCGCTCCCGGTCGGCGGTGTCGCTGTCGACATTGATCTCGTACGGGTCGTTCATCTGCCGTACACGGAAGTACCAGGCGTCGCCGGGATCGTCGGGGCCGACCTGCTTCAGCACGCCCTCCGGGTGGTAGTAGTTGCGCGTCCGCTCGGAGACGAAGAATGCGGTCGTGGTCTCGTACTTGTTCTGGATCTCCGCCAGGTAGCGGATGATGCGCGCCGGGTCCTGCTCGCCGCCCAGCGTCCAGTCGCGCAGGAAGGTGTCGTGCGCCATCAGCGACGAGATCAGCACCGAGCGCAGCAGGTCCTGCTCGATCTCGGAATAGATGTTGTCGCTGGTGAGCGGCAGCGTCTCCTCGGCGATGCGCGTGCTCAGCGATTCGTGGGCCACGAAGTAGCTGATGAGGCTGGTGGCGACGAAGCCCAGCACCAGCACGCCGGCCAGCGCGACACCGAAATAGAGCTTCTTGTACGGCTGCATGGGATTCCCCGGCCGGCGCTTCGCGCGGGCCCAAAGCCTATTGCGGGGCCTCTCCAATGCACAACCCGTGCCGGCTGCGCGGGACCGGTCGACAGCCGGCGATCAGGCGCCCGGCCGACCGCGCAGGCCGGCCCAGGAGTGCGCCACCAGTGTCGCCAGCACCAGCGTGCCGCCGACCAGGGTGGCGCCCGGTGGCTCCTCGGCCAGCAGCGCCCACACCCAGAAGGTGCCGAATACCGCCTCCAGTGCGAAGAACAGCGTGACCTCCGCCGACGGCAGGTAGCGGGTCGCCTCGGTCATCATCACGAGCGCCAGCGGCATCTGCAGCAGACCCATCACCGCGAGCACCGTGAAGCCGGGCAGCGAGACGGTGAACGGGTCGGCGAAGGGCAGCGAGACCAGGCACAGCACGAGGCCGCCGCCGCCGACCAGCGCCAGCCGGTTGATGCCCGGCAGGTAGCGCAGCAGGGTGAAGTTCGCCCCGACCACGAGCGCGGCCAGCAGTGCCAGCGCGTCGCCCAGCCAGTGGCCGCCGCCGAGCGAGCCGCCGAAGACGATGGCGATGCCGATGATCGAGAGTCCGATCGCGATCCAGGTCCGGCGCCCGATCCACTCGCGCAGGAACAGGCCCGAGAAGGCGGCGGCAAACAGCGGCGCCACCGTGAGGATGACGACGACGTTGGCGACCTTGGTGTGCAGGATCGCCGCGACGAACAGCACCTGGTTGCCGCCCATGGTTGCCACCAGGCACAACGCCAGCGGCCCGCCGGCGCGGATGACCGACCAGGACCAGCGGCCGCGCAGCGTGCGCAGGGCGAAGGTCACCGAGAGCGCGATGAACAGCCCGCGCCAGAACATCACCTGCGCCGCGTCGGCGTCGGCCAGGCGTACCAGCAACGCATCGAAACTGAGCACGACCACGCCGACAAAGGCGAGCAGGGTGCCGCGTCGATGGTCGATGGTGTAGGTGGAATCCAGGGGGTGGCTCCGGAGGGGCGTGCGAAGCAGGCAGGATGGACCGACGGGCAGGCGCGATCCAGTCGGCCGGGGGCGGCCCCCGGCGACGAATTCGCCCCGCGGGATTCCCTTGCATGGCCGTGGGCCGTACGCTACGCGCTCGGAAGGCAACCGGTCAGACCAATGGAAGGCCGTACAACATGAATGACGCCAGTTCCTTTCTCGCCCCCTATCACCACGCCGAGGACGGCCGGATACGGGTGACGGCGGAGCAGGGTAGCCGCTTCGCCAAGGACGTGGCCGGGGATCA
>JAWWAE010000050.1:0-13169 GCA_033721835.1 Halofilum sp. (in: g-proteobacteria)
AACGCCGCCTGATGGCCCCAACGAGCGCACGCCGGGCCAGCCGGGCCCGGCGTGCGGCGGACACTGCAACCGCCCCGCCGCAAGCGCGCGGCGGGGCACAGGGAGACGACGACATGGGCACGACCAACACGCAATCGACCCGGACGGGCGACGCGGCCCGCCGGACCACGGTGCGCGACCGCGAGGTCGACCTCGACCGGCCGATCACGGCCGGCGCCGACCTCGGCCACGTGCACCTCAAGGTGGCCGACCTCGAGCGTTCGCTGGCGTTCTACCACGGGGTCCTCGGGTTCCCGATCCAGCAGCGCTGGGGCCGCAGCGCCGCCTTTCTCGGGGCCGGCGGCTATCACCACCACATCGGCCTCAATACCTGGCAGAGCCTCGACGGGCCACCGCCGGCGGCGGGCACGACCGGTCTGTTCCACGCGGCGATCCGCTACCCGGACCGGGCCGCGCTCGCCGATGCCCTGCGACGCCTGCTGGCGGCCGACATCCCGCTCGAGGGCGCCGCCGACCACGGCGTGAGCGAGGCGCTGTACCTGCGCGACCCGGACGGCAACGGCATCGAGCTCTATCGGGACCGCCCGCCCGAGCAGTGGCCGCGTGACGAGCGCGGCGACCTGGCGATGACCACCCGGGAACTCGATCTCGACGCCCTGCTCGCGGAGTGATGGCTGGGCGGACGCTCGCCCGCGTGACGCACGTGGGGACGGGGACCGGTTGCGAGCGGGGCACTCGGGACCGCGACCGCCGGCGGGCCGCCGGCGCCAGCGGGCGGAGACGGCAGGGACGCGTCCCGCGCCGCTAGCGGCTGCCGGCCACGGGCAGCGCCTGGGTCGTGGCCGCGCATTCCTGCGGGCGGGCCGGGCGCGCGAAGAAGTAACCCTGGCCCAGCCGGCAACCCGCCTCGCGGGCCCGCGCCCATTGCTCCTCGGTCTCGATGCCCTCGGCGATCACGTCGAGGTCGAGTGCCGCGGCCATCGAGCTGATGGCGTGGACCATCTTCCGCGCGCGCTCGCTCTCCGGCAGGCCGGCAATCAGGCTGCGGTCGATCTTGAGGACATCGAACGGCAGGCGGTGCAGCTGGCTGAAGGAGCTGGTGCCGGTGCCGAAGTCGTCGATCGCGATCGGGCACCCGAGCGCGCTCGCCTCCTCGAGCAGTACCGCCGCCTGCGTCGGGCGATCGACGATGCCCATTTCGCTGACCTCGAGCATCAGGCGTTCCGGCTCGATACCGGCCGCGCGGCAGGCGGCGGAGACGTCATTGATCAGGTCGCCTTCGCCGAGCTGGCGGGTGGCGATGTTCACGGCGATGAAGGACCACTGCGCAGCGTGCTCGGCGGCGATCCTGGCGGCCTCGCGCAGGACCCAGGTGCCCATCTCGACCACGAGACCGCGCTCCTCGGCCAGCGGCAGGAACTCCGCCGGCCCGAGGGTGCCGCATTCCGGATGATCGAGGCGCAACAGGGACTCGGCGCCGACGGCCTCGCCCGAGGTCAGGTCGACGATCGGCTGCACGACCAGGAAGAAGCGGTCCGACTCCAGCGCCGACCGCAGTTCGGCCTCGAGGCGCAGGCGCTCGGCAAATGCGCTGCGCATGGCCTCGCGCGAGCGTGACGGAACGGGGGAGTCCGCCGGCTCGGTCGGCTCCATCACCTTGCGGAATCGTTGCAGGACCACTCGCAGGATGAAGGGCAGCGCCGGATCCGCCCGTGACATCGCATCATGCAGATATGCCCGCTCGACCACCAGCAGCTGGCAATCCGTAACGCAGCCGGCGGTCGCGGTGCGCGGGCGGTCGTCGATCAGCGCCATTTCGCCGACGATGTCGCCCGCCCCGAGCAGCGCAATGGTCTCGCCCTCGCGCACGATGGAGACGTGCCCTTCCTCGATGTAGTACGCCTTGTCGCCGGCCTCGCCGTGATTGAACAGCACCGTTCCCTCGGCGTACGTAGCTCGTTGTACACCAGCGCCCTTGCCCATCGAATGCCCCCCCGGGGCCGCCGACGCACCTCACGCACGAGCAGTCGACGACCGGCTTCGCAGAAACGCAGGCCCCGTCCGATCGGGGCGCAGCGCAGACGCCGATTCAGATTGACCCCGCACACTTCACGGCGCAACCAAACGCAGCCGATCAGGGCAGTTTTTTGGCGCCACCTGTGAAGAAGGTCACAATCCGCGGCTCCCGATTGCGGCCCGGCCAGTCACCACGCGTTCCCTGGTGGAAGGCGAACGCGGCGGTGTGCGCGCCGAATGCCGGGCTCGTGACGATCGTCGCGGCGGCTCGCCGATCACTCCGTGGCTGCCGGGTACCAGCGTCTGCGCAGCTTCGGGATGTTCCTGCTGTGCGTGATCAGGACCACCTCGTCATCAGGCTCGAGATCCATGTCGTCCTGCGGGAGCAGGAACCGCTCCTGTCGATAAAGGCACATGACACGACTTTTACTCGGGAGGTCCAGATCCGCGATGGGGCCAGCGTCGTCCTTGTGCACGACGAACGAGAACACGCGCGCCTCATCCTTGATCATCGCGGACAGTTCCAACGGATTCTTGCCGCCGGACATATCGGCCAGGAAACGCCCAACGGTCTGGGTCGGGATGATCGTGTCCTCCAGCCCCAGCTCGATGCAGATGTGCTCGTACTCGGCGTCCTCGATCTTGGTGATCACGCGCTTGAATCCCAGCGAGCGACCCACGAGGCTGGCAATGATGTTTGCCTGGTCGTGGTTGGTCAGGCAGAACAGCAGATCCGTGGCCGCGGGATCGGCCTCCTTCAACACGGCCGGCCGCGAACCATCGCCCTGGAGGAAACCTGCATCGAGGTCCTCGGACAGGGCATCGATTGTGGCCTTGTCACGCTCTATGACGACGACCTCATGCCCCTGCGTGAGCAGGCACTGAGCGGTCGTCATCGCGAGCCGTGACCCGCCCACGAATACCGCGCGCATCAGTCTTCCACCTTGTGCCCGATCCACGTGCCCGGGAACAGTATGACGAGCAGGGCGAGGAATTCCACTCGTCCAAGCAACATGTCGGCGATCAGCACTGCCTTGAGAGAGAGATCGAGATCCGGCCCGGCGATTCCCGTGGACAATCCCACCGTGCAGGTGGCCGAGACCACCTCGAAAAGCGCGTTCATCGGTTCATGCCCGGCAAGCAGAAACGCAAGCCAGGACAGCGCGATCACTGCCACGAACATCACAATGAGCAGCAATGCGCGCAACACGTCTTCATCCGGCAATCTGCGCCGCCCGAGGCGGACATCCGCCACCGCGTGCCGCGGCAATGCCGAGCGTCGGATCACCAACTGCAGGACCCGCAGCAGCACGAGCAGGCGCAGCAGCTTGATACCGCCGGTGGTCGACCCGATGCTGCCGCCAACGAACATGCCGGCCAGCGCGATGCCCTTGACGCCATCGGGCACGGCCGCGAAATCGATGCTCGAGAAGCCGCTGCCGGTCTGGGCCGAAACCCCGTTCAGCGCCCCCGCGGCCAGGGACTGGGACCAGGACCAGCCGGCGGTCGTCACCAGCGCGGCGGCCAGGGCCCCACTGATCAGCAGGCACAGAAGGAGCAGGCCCCGCAGCTCGAAATCGCGGACCACGTCGCGCCAGCTCCCGCGCACGGCGCGGTAGTAGAGCGGCAGCGACACGGCGCCAAGCAGGGCCACACCCATCAGCGCGACACGGGCGGACACGGGTACCAGCCCCGCCAGACTGGCATCGCTGGTCGTGAACCCGCCCGTCGAGACCGCGGCCAACACGTGCACCAGTGCCGTGAACGGCGCGAGTCCGAGCCCGAGCAGCAGCACCAGCCCCAGCGCGGTCAGTGCCAGATAGACGGCGAGCACCCGCCGCGCGTGGCTGCGGGTGGAGGTCGCCAATTCCTCGCCGCTATCCCGCCCGAGGAGCCTGCGGGTTGCGGTTGCATGATTGGCCAGGATGGCGAGGGAGAGAACGACGATCCCGAGGCCCCCGTACCATTGCATCCAGGCGCGCGTGAAGAGGAACGCCGACCCCTTGTCTTCCACCGAGGCCAGCGTGCTCAGGCCGGTGGTCGTCACGGCCGACACGGATTCGAACCAGGCGTCGATGAAACCCAGGTCCGCGGCCATCATCGGCCACGTCATTGCCAGAGGCGCAAGCACAAACGCCAGCGCGGTGATCACCAGTGCCTCGTTCGCCTGCAGGTGGCGAGGTTCGTCGATGCGCGCGGCCAGCGACCCGCCGAACGCCAGCACGGCCGCCACCGCGGCCAGTCGCCACGCCATCACCGCGTCACCGGCCAGCACCGCGGCGATGAGCGGCCCCAGCGTCAGCACCGCCAGGGCCAGCGCGAGCTGGCCGAGGTAACAACCGACTACCGGCAGGCGCACCGCGTAGCTCAGGCTTGCAAGGCGCCGCGATCTTGCCACGGCAGCTGTCCCACTCACGGCCGGCGATGACCAACAAGAGTCATGCTAAAGCGACGGCATGGGAAGAGAAAGGCACGAGGCGCTGGGCTCACTACGGGTCGGAGCAGACGCGAATCAACGCATGTGAGCCCGGTTCAGCGCCGCGGCGCCGCACGTGGCGCTCGCCCGGTCCAGACGATTTGGGGAAATCATGATCCTGATCAATTATCGCGCGCGCGGAAACATGGTCGGGCCAGAGCATCCCATGCGCTCATTGCCGGTCATGTGTACGCTCGACGCCGACCACACCAGCCGCAGGGCCTGCAGCATGATCCTCACGGGCCGGTCCCTCCTGGTTCCGGCAAGTTGCCAGGCGCGCGGGAATCGACATAGCCTGTAGACGCATTCGATCCGAGCCGGTGACGCAAATCGACCGGCGGCGCGCGAGGGAGGATGCACGATGAGATTCAACCCCGGGGGGACGATCGCCCTGGGCGTCGTGCTCACGCTCCTCTGGGCCGCGTTGTCCGGGGGAGACGACTGGGCATTCGGCGTGGTCGCGATCGTCGCGGTCATTCTGGTCAGCCAACTGCTCGTGCCGCTGCCGGCCTTGGGGATCTCGCTGCCGGGGCTTGCGCGCTTTCTCGCATTCTTCCTGCGTGGATCGCTGGTCGGAGGCGTGGACGTATCGCGACGAGCGCTCTCGCCGGGCCTGCCGCTCGATGTCCACAGGTACTGGCACACACTCGCCTTGCCGCCCGGGGCGCCGCGCGTGGTCCTGGTCGGTGCAATCAGCCTGCTACCCGGAACGCTTTCGGTACGGCTGCACGACGAGACCTTGCTGATTCACAGTATTGCCGGCGATCCGGCCCGGACGATCGTGCAACTCGAAGAGCGCGTGGGAGGCCTGTTCGGCCTGACGGATGCCGGCGGGAATCGAAAAGGAGCCGCCGATGGATGAGGTACTGATCGGCATCGCCACTTTCCTGCTTGCGAACCTCGTGCTGGGATTCCTGCGGCTGCGGCGCGGCCCCGCGCCCGCGGACCGCCTGCTGGCCCTGCTGCTCTTCGGCACGATCAGCGTGGCCATCGTGTTGCTGCTGGCCCATGCCCAGGGTGTCGCGGCGCTGTCGACCGTGGCATTGCTGATCACGGTACTCGCGGCGATCGCCGCGATCGCATTCACGCAGATGCCGGAGAGCATCCGCGGGAATCCGCGGACATGACGATCCTGGACTGGATCGCGCTCGCGCTGCTGCTGGGCGGGGCAGGATTCTTCTTCGCGGGCACGATCGGTCTGCTGCGTTTCCCCGACACGTTGTGCCGGCTGCATGCAATGACCAAGGCGGACAACGTCGGGCTGGGGCTTCTCTGCCTCGGACTCGCGCTTCACGAACGCACCCTGTCCGGCACCCTCACGCTCGCCTTCGTTTGGGTGTTCGCGCTCGCTGCAAGCACCCTTTCCGCTTTCCTGATCGCCGGTTGGGCGGAGGCTCGATCCGACACCGGCGAAGGGAGCTGAGCCTCGAATGCTCCCGGTGTTCGATACCATGCTCTGCCTCGGCCTGCTGTGGCTCGGCTGGGGGATCGTGGCGAGCACCACCCTGTTCCGCGGCGTGGTGCTGTTCATGGTGTTCGGGCTGCTGATGGCAGTCACGTGGGTGCGGCTGAGCGCGCCGGACGTGGCACTCGCGGAGGCGGTGATCGGTGCCGGCATCGCGGGCGCGCTGCTGCTCGGTGCCTGCAAGGCGATGCTGTCCGACCCGGGCACGCCCGCCGAGCAGGGTGGCCCCGAACCGGCGGCCCTGCCCCGCCTGCCGGCCGCTGCGCTGTCGCTTCTGGTCGGCGCGGCCCTCGCCTGGCTCATGGTCACGGTCCGGGGCGGCGGTCCCGTACCGGAGGCCGTGGCCATTGCGCTGCCCACGCATTTCCTGCACAACCCGGTCAGCGTGATCCTGCTCGATCTCCGCGGCTATGACACCTTGATGGAGACGGTCGTGCTCCTGCTGGCGTTCCTGGGCGCCCGGGCGATGATGCGTCATTCCGAGCTGGATCCCCTGTTCACCCCGGTGGCGACGCACCGCCACTACACGATGCCGCTGATCACGCTGCTCACGCCCATCCTGCTGCTGCTCGCCCTGCACATTCTCTGGACCGGCGGCAATGCGCCGGGCGGTGCGTTCCAGGCCGGTGCGCTGCTGGCCGCGCTGGGCGTGATGTACCAGCTCACCGGTCACCTGCGGCCGAGCCGCGAAAGCGGCCCCGGCGTTCGCGCACTGCTGGTGTGCGGCCTGCTCGTGTTCTCGCTGTTCGCCTGCCTCGGGCTGACATGGGGCGACGCACCGCTGACGTACCCGCGGGGTGCGGGTTATGTCTCCGCCCTCGTCGTCGAGATCGCCCTGATGCTCTCGATCGGCACGACGCTGACCCTGCTGTTCGCTGCACACCCGGGACTGAAACCGGATCTTCGACAATGACCCCGATCGTGTTTCCGGTGACGGCGGCACTCCTGTTCGCGATCGGACTGTATGGCGTCCTCACGCGCGCGCGTCTCATTCAGCGGCTACTGGCGGTGAACCTGATGGCCAGTGCCATCTTCCTGTTCCTCATCGTCACCTCGACGGGCGGCCCACACGGTCCGGACCCGGTCCCGCAGGCGATGGTGTTGACCGGCATCGTGGTCGCGCTGAGCACAATGGCGTATGCGTTGGTGCTGATCCGGCATCTGCGAGTACTGACCAGGGCCGAGACACTGGAATCGATCGTCGATGACTGAAGCGATCGACGGCCTGACCGCCGGCAGTCTAACGGCCCTGATCCTCGGCCCCCTGATCCTCGCCCTGGTCGCGGTGGCCCTGCCCCGGCGGCGGCTCATCGACTCCGCCGTCATGCTCCTTGCGCTGCTGCTGCTGGCGCTGCTGCTGCCCCTCAGCCGGGCGGTACTGACCCACGGTCCCCTGGTGATGGATCTCGGCGGACATGACGCACCGATCGCCATCCCGCTATACGTGGACAGCCTGGCCCTCGGCATGCTCTGGCTGCTGACGCTGCTGGCACTGGCAATCCATCCCTACGCCAGCGCCTGGCTGCAGCGAAGCGACCACCCGCACGCGGACGATTACCCGGCGCTCTGGCTGGTGCTCTGGACCGGCCTCAACAGCCTGGTTCTCTCGGGCGATCTGTTCAATCTCTACGTCATGCTCGAGGTCACGACACTCGGTGCCGTTTCACTGGTGATGCTGGGACAGAGCGCGGGCGCGGTCAGCGCCGCGGCCCGCTATCTGTTCTTCGCATTGGTCGGCTCGGTGCTCTTCCTGCTGGGAACGGCGCTCGTCTATGCCGACATCGGCCTCCTCTACATGCCCATGATCGCCGTCCACGCGGATGCCTCGCCGGCCATCGTGGTCGCGCTGCTCGCGATCACGGCGGGGGTGGCCATGAAGGCTGCCCTGTTTCCGCTGCATGCCTGGCTGCCAATCGCCCACGCGTCTGCACCGACGCCCGCGAGCGCCGTCCTCTCGGCCGCCGTCGCCACCGCCGGGGTCTACCTGCTGTTGCGCCTGTGGCTGGGTCCGTTTGCCGGCACCTGGACCATCACGACCGCTCAGGGGATCGGCGTCATCGGCGCGGCGGGAATCCTCTATGGCTCGGCGCAGGCGCTGCGTCAGCAACGCATCAAGGTGATCGTCGCCTATTCCACGGTTGCCCAGCTCGGTTACCTGCTGTTGCTCGTTCCGCTGGCACAGTCGCCGCTCGCGTGGCAAGGCGCCGTCTATCACGCCGTGACGCACGGCCTCGCCAAGGCGGGCATTTTCCTTGCCGCCGGCAACCTGATCCTGGCAATCGGCAACGACCGCCTCGAGAACCTGTCGGGCGCCGACCAGTTCGCCGCCAAGAACCTCCTCGTGATCGGCATCGCCGGTGCCGCCGTCGCGGGCCTGCCGCCGACTGGCGGTTTCATCGCCAAGTGGTGGCTGTTGAGCGCAGCACTCGGGCAGGGCCAGTGGTGGTGGGTGGCGGTCATTGCCGTTGGCAGTCTGCTCGCGGCGGCCTACGTGTTCCGCATACTGCAATACGCGATGCGCCAGCCCGAGAACCGTGCGGAAATCGATCCACGAGTCAGAGACCAGTCTCTGCCGTACGCCCTGCTGTGGCCACCGGCGCTGCTGGCCGCCCTGGCCCTCGGGCTGGGTTTCAGCGGCGAGCTGCTCGCGCCATTTCTGCAGGTGACCGACCTCTCACCCGCGCTCGGGGGGACGGGCCGGTGAGCGCCGTCTACAGCGCGATGCCGTTGTGGGTGGTGCTGAGCTCCCTGGTCGCCGCGGTGCTGATCCTGATCGTCGGCGAGCCCTACGGTCGGACCCGCGCGGCCATCAACGTGGTCGCCGCGGTCGTGAAGCTGCTGCTGGTGACCGTGATGCTGTGGGGCGTCGGCCAGGGACACGACTTCCAGTTCAGTGCCACGCTGGCACCCGGGATCGACTTCCACCTCCATGCCGACGCCCTGACGATGCTGCTGTCGGTGCTGTCGGCGATCCTGTGGCTCGTGACCACAATCTATGCGATCGGGTATCTGAAGGATTCCCACGACCGCGCCCGTTTCTTCGGCTTCTTCAGCCTCTGCGTCACTGCCACCATGGGCGTGGCCGCAGCCGGCAACCTGTTCACGTTCTTCATCTTCTACGAGTTGCTGAGCCTGTCCACCTGGCCACTGGTAGTGCACGACGGCACCCCCAAGGCGATGCGGGCCGGCGCCGCCTACCTGGCCTTTACCCTGGTCGGGGGCGCGCTACTGCTGGTCGGAATCGTGGTCGTGCAACTGCTGGCCGGCGGCACCGGTTTCACGCCCGGTGGCTTCATGGCTGCGACCGGGGCGTCGAAGACGTTGCTGGTGTGCGTGTTCCTGCTGCTCTTCGCCGGCACCGCGGTCAAGGCGGCACTGGTACCACTGCATGTCTGGTTGCCGCGCGCAATGGTGGCGCCCGCTCCGGTGAGCGCCCTGCTGCACGCGGTCGCCGTGGTCAAGGCCGGCGCCTTCGGCATCGTGCGTCTGGTGTACGACGTGTTCGGGCTGGAACTGACGGCGCTGCTTGGCATGAATCACGTCGTCGCCGCGGCGGCCGCCGTAACGATCCTCTACGGTTCGATGCAGGCGTTGAAACAGACGGACCTGAAGGCCGTGCTGGCGTACTCGACGGTGAGCCAGGTTTCCTACATCGCGCTCGGCGTGGGCATCGGCTCGCCGCTTGCCTCGATCGGCGGGCTCGCCCACCTGGTCCATCAGGGCCTGATGAAGATCACCCTGTTCTTCTGTGCCGGCAATCTCGTCCACACGCATGGAGTGACGAAGATCACCGAGATGGACGGTGCCGGCCGACGCATGCCCTGGACGATGAGCGCCTTCACGATCGCCGCTCTGGGCATGATCGGCGTGCCGCCGGTCGCCGGCTTCCTCAGCAAGTGGTACCTGGGCCTCGGCGGCCTCCAGCACGGACAGTCCTGGATCGTCCCGCTGCTGGTCATCAGCACGATCCTCAATGCTGCCTACTTCCTGCCGTTGATCCGGCGAGCGTGGTTTGCCCCCGTGCCCGGCAACCAGCGGGATGCCGGCGTGCGGGAGGCACCGGCCAGTCTGCTCTGGCCGACCCTGGTCGCCGCGGCCCTGGCCCTCGGGTCGGGATTCCTCGGCGGAATGCCCTACAGCCCGCTGGAGTGGGCGCGTTTCATCGTCGAGCGGGTGTACGGATGAGCCTCGACTTCGCGGATCTGGCAATCGCCTTCATCGTCCCGTGCCTGCCATTGCTGGTGACGGCCGGACTGTTGATCCCCGTCCTGAATCGATTCGCGCTTGCGGCCGCAGCGTGGATCCCGCTCGCGGGTCTGCTGCTCCTGGTCGGGCTGCACGGGCGCGTGATCGAACTGCCGTGGCTACTGCTCGGCGCGCGGGTGGGCGTCGATACGCTCTCGGCACCCCTGCTGTTGCTCGCGACCATCGCCTGGACCTTCGCCGGCTGGCATGCGCGGCGCCATCTCCAGGCCGACAACCAGCCGCGGTTTTTCATCCTCTGGCTGCTCACCTGGACCGGGACCTCGTGCGTGTTCATCACGCTTGACGCCGCCAGCTTCTATGCGGCCTACGCCATGATGACCTTTTCCGCCTATGGCCTCATCGTGTTCAACGGCCGCGCAAAGGACCTGCGCGCCGGCCGGATCTACATCGTCATGGCAATCGCGGGCGAGGCGATGATCATCGCGGCCCTGCTGCTGCTCGGCGCCGACTTCGGCAACGTCGGACTGGAATACGGCGCCAGCCGGATACCGCAACTGGCCGAGGCCCGATGGATCACGTGGCTGTTCCTTGGCGGATTCGCGGTGAAAATGGGCATCGTGCCCCTCCACATGTGGCTCGCGCTGGCCCATCCACAGGCCCCGGTGCCCGCCAGCGCCGTGCTGAGCGGTGTCATCATCAAGGCCGGGCTGCTGGGCTGGTTGCGCTTTCTGCCACTCGGCTTCGACGGATTCGCCGCCGCCGGCCTCGCTCTGGTTGCCGCCGGATTGATCACGGCGTTCTACGGTGCCGCGGTGAGCCTGGTACAGACACGCGCCAAGACCGTGCTGGCCTATTCGAGCATCAGCCAGATGGGGCTCATCGGGTGCGCAATCGGCGCTGCCCTGACGCTTCCGGAATCGGCTGCCGCGCTGGTACTGGTTGCGGTGCTGTTCGCGCTGCATCACGGCCTGGCGAAGGCCGCGCTGTTCCTGTCGGTCGACACCGCGAAAACGCATCCTGCAATCATGCGCGTTTTGATGTGGGTGCCGGCCGTGGTCATCGCGGGCGCACCGCTGACTTCGGGGGCGATGGCAAAAGGGCTGTTCAACGCCGCGCTTCCGGAGTCGTGGACCTGGCTGAACCACGCACTGCTGGCGAGCTCGGTCGCCACCACGCTGATCATGGCCCGCTTCCTGGTACTCGCCTGGCCGACTGCGGCCCGGGGTGGCGGGGGCCACCCCCTCCCGTGGATGGCACTGGTGATTGCAGGCCTCGGTCTGCCCTGGCTGATCGCGCTCGGGCTGGAACCCGAAACGGCCCTGTCCCTGCTGCAGCCGCTGCACCTGCTCGAGACACTGTGGCCCCTGCTGGCGGGGATCGCCCTGGTCATCATGGCAATGCGCTGGTGGCCTGCGCACCGCGTACCCTCGCTGCCGGAGGGTGACCTCGTGGTCCTGTTCGAGCGTCCCGACTGGCAGCAATGGATGCCGCCGCGGCGCCAGCCGCCGGAGCGGATGCCGCGCGCACTGCCGGCGGGCTGGCTGGAGGCGAGCGAGCGGGTGCTCGCGCGCCTCGCGCCGGCGCTGTTCATTGCCCTGACCAGCCTGGTGTTGCTGTTCCTGGCCACGATCGGCGTCGGCTGAAACGCGGTCCGCGCGACGGTCACCGCAATGCCCTCGATCTCCGCGTCGTCCCCGGGATCCCGTGACGCGGGCAGGGGCCACTGCCCCCCTGTCGATGCCCCGTGGACCCGCGAAGTCCGCTAGCGTGCGTCCAGGCGCTCGCGGGCCCGGGCCGCGGACACCCGGTGGCGCCCCATGTCTGCCCACGGATCTTCCTTCTGTGCCAGCCGCCGACGCAGGTTCCCGAGGTCGTAACTGCGGGGACCGAGCTCCCGCCGGCCGAGTTCCTCCCAGGCCAGCGGCGTCGCGACCGGCGCCCCCGGCCGCGCACGCAACGAGTACGGCTGCACCGCGGTCTGGCCATAGGCGTTACGCATCACGTCGAGGTACAGCCGCCCACGGCGCTGATCCTTGCGCTGGGCGGTGGTGAGCGCGCGCGGATGCGCCTCCGCAAGCCGTTCCGCCATGTCGCGCGCGAGCGCCCGCACGGCATCGAACCCACTGCCACCGTCCAGCGGCGCCACCACATGCACGCCGCGCGAGCCGGTCGTCATCGGGTACGGGGTCAGGCCGATCTCGCGCATCAGGTCGGCGACCTGACGGGCCGCGTCACGCACGGGGTCGAAGTCGTCCCCGGGCGGGTCGAGGTCGAACACGATCCGGTCCGGGTGGTGCGGACGCTCGGCCACCGCCAGCCAGCCGTGCAGCGCGATCGTGCCCTGGTTGGCGAGGTACACCAGCGACGCCTCGTCGTTGCAGACGATGTGGTGCACCGAGTCGCCCTTGCCACCCGCGCGCTCCAGGCGCACGCCGCCGAGCCAGCCGGGAAAGTAATCGGACCGCTCCTGCTGGTAGAAACCGTCCTTGCCGATCCCGTCGGGGAATCGCTGCAGCGTGAGCGGTCGCGCGCGCAGATGTGGCAGCATCAGCTCGGCGACGTCACGGTAGTACTCGATCACGTCACCCTTGGTGATGCCGGCATCCGGGAACAACACCTTGTCGCGGTTCTTCAGCTCGATCTCGTGGCCGCCGATCCGGATGCGGGTCACCGGGCCGCTCCCGGCGATTCGCGCACCACGTCCCTTGCCGACTTGTCCTCGCGCAGGCCGAGAAAGCGCGGGTGGCGCAGGCGCCCGTCGTCCGTCCACTCGGTGAAGCCGACCTCGCCCACGAGTCGAGGCTGGATCCAGTGCACGCCCTTCTCCGGTATGTGCCGGTCGCCGGCAAACGGACAACGTGCACGCTCGAGCGGCTCCATTCGCTGTCGCAATGCGCGCAGGGTCGCGTCATCGAAGCCGGTCCCGACGCGACCTGCATAGCGCAGCTTCCCGCCTTCCCGGTAACCCACGAGCAATGCCCCGAAGCCGCGACGCGAGCCCGAAGG
>JAWWAE010000051.1:0-13005 GCA_033721835.1 Halofilum sp. (in: g-proteobacteria)
CGCAGCTTCGTCTACCCGCGCCTGGTCGCGGCCGGGGCGGAGTTCGTCGAACGGGGCGACTGCGCGGTGGCGAGCCGGATCCCCGGGACGCAGGACGCGCCACTGCAACTGGTCGACCTGTCGCCGCTGATGCGGACCGGGATCAAGGGTCGGCGCGCGCGCCGGCATCTGACCGACGCAGGCGGCAGCGTGCCGGAAGCCAACAACACGGCCGTGCGCGCCGCCGACGGCACGCTGGTGCTGCGCCTCGGCGACAACGAGCTGCTGCTGCTGTCCGATCCGCGCGGCGACGACGAGGCCGTGCACGGGCTCGAGGCGGGGATCCCCGGGGCCGGCGCCTGGCCCGTCCCCCGGCGCGACAGCCACTGCTGGTTCCTGCTGCGCGGCGCGGCCGCGACCGACTGCCTGGCCAAGCTGTGCGGGGTCGACCTGCGTGCGGCCGCCTTCGCGCCCGGGGCCGTCGCGCAGACCTCGGTCGCGCGGCTGAATGCCATCGTCTGCCGCGATCCCGACGACGACACCCCGGCCTTTCACCTGCTGGCCGACAGCGCCTCGGCGCTCTGGTTCTGGGACGCACTGCTGGACGCGATGGCCGAATTCGGCGGCGGCCCGGCCGGTCTCGACAGCCTGGTCTGAAGTCATCCATGACCGCTGCCGCCGCGGCCCCCGGCCGTGGCATGATGGCCTCGAGCCCCGCCGGAGCCACGGCCATGAGCAGTGCGGATTCTCGACGCCGGACCACGGTGCGGGGACGGCCGGTCGACCTCGATCGGCCGATTGCCGCCGGCACCGATCTCGGCCACGTACACCTCAAGGTCGCCGACCTGGAGCGCGCGCTCGGCTTCTACTGCGGCGTGCTCGGTTTCCGCATCCGCCAGCGCTGGGGCGACCAGGCCGCCTTCATCGCGGCCGGCGACTATCACCACCATATCGGACTCAACACCTGGGAGAGCCGCGGCGGGCGCCCGCCGCCGCGCGGGAGCACCGGCCTGTTCCACAGCGCCATCCGCTACCCCGACCGGGCCTCGCTGGCGGACGCGCTGCGGCGCCTGCTCGCCGCCGACATCCCTCTCGACGGCGCCGCCGACCACGGCGTGAGCGAGGCGCTGTACCTGCGCGACCCCGACGACAACGGGGTCGAGCTCTACCGGGACCGGCCCCCCGAGCAGTGGCCGTTCGACCGCGACGGCAACCTTGCAATGGGGACCGAGCCACTCGATCTCGAGGACCTGCTGGCCGAGCCCGTACCCGAGTGAACACTGCCACGCGCGACCCGCAGCCCGACCCTTCACGGGACCGCTTGATCGACATCAATGCCGACTGCCGCGAATGCGCCATTATCTGGTGAAAGGCGGGACCGAAACCTCGTTCCGCGAGGAGTGCGCCATGCGCAACATCGACACCCTGGTGTTCCGGATTGCCGGCAGCCTGATCCTCCTGAGTCTGCTGCTGGCCTGGCTGCACAGCAGCTGGTGGCTGTGGCTGACCGCGTTCGTCGGCGCCAACATGTTGCAGGCCTCTTTCACCGGCCTGTGCCCGCTGGCTCGGCTGCTCGAACGGCTGCGGGTCCCGGCGGGTCCGGCCTTTCCCGGCAGGCCCGGCACGCAGTGAACGCCGCGGGAGTCGTGCAGTGAATCGATACGCGCTTGCCGCCGTAGCGGGCCTCCTGACCCTGCTGGCGGCACCGCTGGCCGGCGCCGCGGAGTTGCCCACCGCCCGCGCCGAGCTGGCGACGGTGCGCGAGGAGCAGGTCCTCGACGCCGTGATCGAGGCGGTCAACCAGTCGACGGTGTCGGCCCAGACCACGGGCCGGATCGTCGAGCTGCCCTACGACGTCGACGACTACGTCGAAAAGGGCGCGGTGATCGTGCGCTTCCGCGACAACGAGCAGCGGGCGCGCCTGGAGCGCACGCAGGCCAACCTGGAGGAGGCCCGCGCGCGGCTGGCGCAGGCCGAGTCCGAGTTCGAGCGCATCCGCAGCGTCTTCGAGCAGGGCGCGGTGTCGAAATCGCGGCTGGACCAGGCCCGCGCGGAGTTCGAGTCGGCCCGGGCACGGGTGGAGGCCGCCCGCGCGGCGCTGGGCGAGGCCCGCGAGCAGCTCGAGCACACCGTCGTGCGCGCCCCCTACAGCGGCATCGTGATGGCACGGCACGTCCAGATCGGCGAGACCGCCACCGTCGGCCAGCCGCTGATGACGGGCCTGTCGCTCGAGCACCTGCGCGCGGTGGCCGAGGTACCCCAGCGCCACATCCGCGCGCTGCGTGAGCACCAGTCCGCGCGCGTGCTGCTGCCGACGGGCGGCTCGGTCGAGGCCACCTCGCTGCGGATCTTCCCCTACGCGCAGGAAGGGACCCACACCTTCCGCGTGCGGGTCGAGCTGCCCGAGGGCCAGCACGGGGTCTATCCCGGCATGCTGGTCAAGGCCGGCTTCGTCAGCGGCCAGAGCGAGCGGTTGCTGGTGCCCGCCGATGCCGTGGTACGCCGCAGCGAGGTGACCGCCGTCTACGTGCTCGATGCCGCCGACCACCTGCACTTCCGCCAGGTCCGGGCCGGCACCCCGGTGGCCGACGGGCGGGTACCGGTCCTGGCCGGTCTCGAGCCCGGCGAGCGGGTCGTGACCGACCCGGTGGCGGCCACCCTGGCCCTGAAACGGGCGGCCGGGGCGAGCGAATGACGCGCGAACGGCTGGGGCTCTCCGGGGCGCTGGCGCGGAAGTTCCTCGAATCGGAGATCACGCCGCTGCTGGCGCTGGTCGGGCTCCTGCTGGGCCTGTTCGCGGTCGCGGTCACGCCGCGCGAAGAAGAGCCGCAGATCGACGTCACCTTTGCGAACGTGTTCATCCCCTACCCCGGGGCGTCCGCGCAGGAGGTCGAGAGCCTCGTCACCGCCGGGGCCGAGCGGATGCTGTCCGAGATCGAGGGCGTGGAGCACATCTACTCGGTGTCCAGCCCGGGCATGTCGACGCTCACGGTGCAGTTCACCGTCGGCGAGCCGCGCACCGAGGCCATCGTGCGGCTGTACAACGCCGTCTACGAGAACCAGGACTGGCTGCCGCCGAACGTCGGCGTCGGCACGCCGTTGATCAAGCCCCGCGGCATCGACGATGTGCCGATCGTCGCCGGCACGCTGTGGACCGACGATCCCGGGCGCGGCGCCCACGAGCTCGCCCGCGTGGCGCGCGCGATCGAGACCGAGCTCAAGCGCGTGCCCGGCACGCGCGACATCTACACCCTGGGGGCGCCGGAGCGGGTCGTGCACGTGCAGCTCGACCCCGCGCGGCTGGCCGGCTACGACATCTCGATCGCCGACCTGCGCGACGCGCTCGGCGCGACCAACGCCTCGGTCGACGCGGGCACGATCGTGCGCGGCAACGAGGCGATCCAGGTCCGCGCCGGCACGTTCCTGACCACGCCCGCGGAGGTGGCCGACCTCGTCGTCGGCATGAACGACCGCTCGCCGGTGTTCCTCGCCGACGTGGCCGAGGTGCGGCAGGGCCCGGACCGCCCCGAGCAGCAGGTCCGCTTCGGGCGCGGCAGCGGCCACCCGGACCAGGCGGGCGCGGCCACCGGCGTCCGCCATCCCGCGGTCACGATCGCGGTCGCGAAGAAACCCGGCGAAAACGCGGTCGACGTCGCGCGGGCGGTGATCGACCGCTTTGAACAGCTGCGCGGCACCTTCGTCCCCGAGGGCGTGCACGCGACGGTCACCCGCGACTACGGCAAGACCGCCCACGACAAGTCGCAGACGCTGATCCAGAAGCTGATCTTCGCCACCGCCTCGGTCGTGGTGCTGGTCCTGCTGGCGCTGGGCTGGCGCGAGGCGTTCATTGTCGGCGCCGCCGTGGTCCTCACGCTCACCATCACCCTGTTCGCCTCCTGGGCCTGGGGTTTCACGCTCAACCGGGTGTCGCTGTTCGCGCTGATCTTCTCGATCGGGATCCTGGTCGACGACGCGATCGTCGTGGTCGAGAACATCCACCGGCACATGCACATCGGGGACCGGCCGCTGGCGGAGGCCATCCCGCTGGCGGTGGACGAGGTCGGCGGTCCGACCATCCTCGCCACCTTCACCGTGATCGCCGCCCTGTTGCCGATGGCGTTCGTGTCGGGGCTCATGGGCCCCTACATGAGCCCGATCCCGATCAATGCCTCGACCGGCATGCTGATCTCGCTGCTGGTGGCATTCGTGTTCACGCCGTGGCTGTTCCTGCGCGTGTACCGCCGCCGCGCCGGGCGCGGCGGCGGCCAGGGCTCGGGCGAGCAGGAGGACCGCGTGTACCGGTTCCTGTACGCGGCCTTCCAGCGCTACCTGCGGCCGTTCCTGAACGGCCGCCAGGGCCGTCCGTGGCGGCTGGCGATGCTGGCCGTGGTACTGGTCCTGATCGCCGGCTCGCTCAGCCTGGCGGGTTTCCGGCTGGTGGTGCTGAAGATGCTGCCGTTCGACAACAAGTCGGAGTTCCAGGTGGTGGTCGACCTGCCGGAGGGGACCCCGCTGGAACAGACCCAGCGGGTGCTGGACGCGCTGGCGGACCATCTGACGGCGGTGCCCGAGGTCACCGATATCCAGACCTACGCCGGGACCTCGGCGCCGATCAACTTCAACGGCCTGGTGCGCCAGTACTACCTGCGGCGCGAGGCACACATGGGCGACATCCAGGTCAACCTGGTCGACAAGGACGCGCGCGAGCGCCAGAGCCATGACATCGCGCGCGCGGTGCGCGACCCGCTGCAGCGGATCGGCGCCCGGTTCGACGCCAACGTCAAGATCGTCGAGGTACCGCCGGGGCCGCCCGTGCTCGCGCCGCTGGTGGCGGAGATCTACGGGCCGGAGCACGGCGGCCGCCGCGAGGTCGCCCGGCAGGTGGCCGAGGTGTTCCGGGCGACCGGGGACGTGGTGGACGTCGACACGACCCTCGAGGCGCCGCAGGCACGGCTGCTGCTCGAGGTCGACCGCCAGCGGGCCGCGCGCCTGGGCGTGAGCCAGCGCGCGGTGGCCGACGCGGTCCACGCGGCCGTGCGCGGCGAGGATGCCTCGTACCTGCACGACGACCATGCGCGCCAGCCGATCCCGGTGCGCCTGGAGCTGGCGGAGGGCGCCAAGTCGGACCCCGACACGCTGGCCGCGGTGCGGGTTCGCTCACGCGGCGGGCAACTCGTGCCGCTGGGCGAGGTGGTCAGCTTCGAACGCACCACGCGCGAGGAGGCGATCCATCACAAGGACCTGCTGCCCGTCGTCTACGTCACCGGCGACGTGGCCGGCACGATCGACAGCCCGCTGTACGGCATGGGCGCGATTGCCGCGGCGCTCGCCGCAACGCCGTTGATGGAGGGCGAGCCGCTGGCGCAGCACTGGATCGATCCACCGGCGAACCCGTACCGCTGGAGCCTGAAGTGGGACGGCGAATGGCAGATCACCTACGAGACCTTCCGCGACATGGGCATTGCCTACTCGGTCGGCCTGATACTGATCTACCTGCTGGTGGTGGCCCAGTTCCGCTCCTACGCGGTGCCGTTGATCATCATGGCGCCCATCCCCCTGACGCTGATCGGGATCCTGCCCGGCCACGCCCTGCTCGACCGCCAGTTCACCGCCACCTCGATGATCGGCATGATCGCGCTGGCCGGCATCATCGTGCGCAACTCGATCCTGCTGGTCGACTTCATCCGCCAGGAGGTCGAGCAGCAGGGTGCGGACCTGCAGGAGGCCGTGATCCGCGCCGGCGCGGTGCGCGCGCGGCCCATCGCCCTGACCGCGCTGGCGGCGATGGCGGGTGCGAGCTTCATCCTCGATGACCCGATCTTCAGCGGCCTGGCCGTATCGCTGATCTTCGGCATCCTGGTGTCCACCCTGCTCACGCTGGTCGTGATCCCGGTGGTCTATTACGCCTACAACTGGCGGCGCCACCAGGCCCGGGCAGCGTGACGGCCGCTCTGGAGGGCCGTGTTCGAGCGCCGGGACGGCCCGACCCGCCGGCGCTCAGACGACCTTGTGCTCGGCCAGCGGCGTCCCGGACAGCACCCGCTCGAAGCCCAGCGGCGACAGGTCGAGGCTGACCCAGTCGCCGTGCACCACCCGCTCGGCCAGGCCGCGGCCGACCGCCGGCGCCTGCTGCAGGCCGTGGCCGGAGAAGCCGGCGGCGACCAGCAGGTTCGCCCGTTCCGGGTGCGGGCCGATGATCGCGTTGTGGTCCAGCGGGTGCACGTCGTAGTGCCCCACCCACGCGTTGATCATGCGGATCGCCTCGAACGGACGGATGCGCTCGGCGAGCAGCGGCCACAGCAGGCCCTCGAAGCGGCTGTAGTCGAGCTCGAAGTCGTCGCAGTCGGGATCGTCCTCCGGCTCCGGCGAGTAGCCGGTGATGAAGTGCTCGCCCTCGGGTCGGACGTAGACGCCCTCGGGCAGCACGGTCAGCGGCAGGCCCGGCACGGGCTCGCGGCAGTCGAACACGAACACGTGGCGCTTGCGCGGGAACACCGGCAGCTCGACCCCGGCCAGCGCCGCGACCTCGCGGGCGCGGATGCCGGCGGCGTCGACCAGCCAGTCACAGCCTAGCGCCTCGCCGGCGTCCGTGGTCACGCGGGTGACCCGCCCGCGCTCGACCTCGACGCCGGTCGCCGCCGCGCGCCGGTACTCGACCCCGAGCGAGCGCGCCTTGCGCCGGAACGCCTGCAGCAGCGCCCAGGGATCGAGCCAGCCCTCGCCGCTCAGGCCCAGGGTGCCGCCCTCGAGGTTGACGGTGTCGAGCCAGGGGAAGCGCTCGGCCAGCTCCGCCGGGCCCAGCCAGGCCAGGTCGGCGCCGCAGCCGACCGCGGTGGCGTACTCGAGCCGTCGCGCGGGTGCGGCCTGCTCGTCGGCCAGGAACAGGTAGCCGCCCTCGTGGAAGCCGACCTCGGGGACCTGCCCGTCCACCGCCAGATAGCGATCGAGGTGGCGGATGAAGCGGACCGCGAACTGCGAGATGGCGATGTTGATCGGGGTCGAGAACTGCTGGCGGATCGACCCGACCGAGCGCGCCGTCGCCGCCTGCTCGTAGGACGGATCGGGCTCGAGCACCGCCACCGAGCCGTTGAAGTCGGGATCGGCCGCCAGGAAGTAGGCCGTCGCGCTGCCGACGATGCCGCCGCCGGCGATGCAGACGTCGAAACCGGTGCTGCCCATGACCGCCCCTCGCTCGTGACTTTCTGGCACCCGAACGCGGTGCCAGAATGATTGCCATGGCGTTCCAACTCAAGCGGGTCCGCGACCCGGTCGAGCCCGACGACGGTCACCGGGTGCTGGTAGACGGGATGTGGCCGCGCGGCGTTCGCAAGCAGGAGGCCGCGGTCGACGAGTGGCTGCGCGAGATTGCGCCCAGCCGCACACTGCGGCAGTGGTTCGGCCACGACCCGGCGCGCTGGGAGGAGTTCGTGCGCCGCTACCACGCCGAGCTGGACGCGATGCCGGAGTGCGTCGAACGGCTGGCCGAACTCGGGCGCGACCAGACCGTGACCCTGTGCCACGACGCCCGCGACCGCAAGCACAACAATGCCGTGGCGCTGAAGGCCTACCTCGATCATTCGTAGGCCGGCTTTTGCCGCAGGCAACAGCCGGCGGCATGCGGCGCCCCCTTTGCAGCATGATCCCGGCCGCCTGTCGGCGGCGTGCCGGCTGGCTCCCTGCGGTCGCAAGCCGGCCTACGACGCGCCTTTCGGCCAGTGAACCAGCCGCTTCAATCTCGTCCGGACGCCAGCCGGTCAGCATGGCGGATCGGCTCGGGCAGGCGGTAGCGCGGCGCCGCGGCCAGCACCAGCTCGGCCGCCGTCTCCAGCGACACCCGATGGCCCGGCGAAACGTAGACCGGGCGCACGCCCGTGCGGGTGCGCAGCACCAGCCCGACCGGTTCCCCGCGATCGACCAGCGGCGCCCGCGCGCCGCGCTCGCGGCCGGGCTCGGCGTCCTGGCCGACGAGCCGGGTCTTGCCGACGCCGATCGCGGGCAGGTCGGCGAGCACTCCGAGATGGCAGGCGATGCCGAACCGGCGGGGGTGGGCGCGGCCGTGGCCGTCGCAGAGCACGAGGTCGGGCACGGTCCGCAGCCGCTCCAGTGCGGCGATGATCGCCGGCAGCTCGCGGAACGACAGCAGGCCCGGGACGTAGGGAAAGGCGGTCTCGCGGCGCTCGAGCGCCCGCTCGACCTCGTTCAATCGCGGCCAGTCGAGGACCGCCACCGCGGCGCGGGTGACCGTCCCGCCGGCCTCGAACCCGACGTCGACCCCGGCGACGTGCCGGATCGGGCCCAGCCGGTCCCGCTGCTCGACCCGCTCGCGCAGTTCCTGCTGCAACGCCACTGCCTCGCGCGGCGCCAGGTCCCAGCGGTGCAGCCGCCGGATCCGCATCGGCGGCTCACCCGGTCACGGGCCGGAGCGCGTACTGCCGCAGCCGCTCGTAGACGGGCCGGCATTCCTCCGCGATCGCCTCCAGCTCCGCGGGCAGTTCGCCCGCAGGCGGGCGGTAGGGCTGGAAACCGGTCGACTCGATCACGTTGCCGTACCAGTGGCGGCCCCAGACGCCGTCCGTGTCGCGCGGCCCCGGCGGCCAGGACAACATGCGCTCGTCGAAGGCGATGCCGACCGCCTGGCACAGGCGTGTGAGCATGGTGCGCGGGTCGCGCAGCACGTCGGCCGCGTCGATCACCGGCGGCACGGTGCCGCTGCGCTCGCGGACCTCGTCGAAGATCGCCGCCTGCTGCAGCATGCCGATGTCGGCGGTGGTCACGTGCTGGCGCTTCCGCGCATAGGAGGCGAGCACGGCGCGGGGATCGCGCAGCAGGAAACAGCTGGTCACGCGGTCGAGCCAGTCGCGGCCCACCTCGTCGAGCAGGTGATGGGTCATGTGCTTCTGGTACCACACGGGTCGTCCCTGCGGCACGGGGCCGGACAACCAGCGCACCACGTTCCGCCAGTCCGTCGACTGCGAGGCGATCACCTCCTCGCGCATCGGGTGATCGATGCCGGTGGCCTGCAGGTAGTAGGCGTACAGCGGCTCGTCGGTGACGAAGCAGTCCGAGCGGTTGCCGAACGAGCGCATCATCGCCGTCGAGATGTTGCGCGGGCCCGACCACATCGCGATACGGACGACGGTGGTCATGCGGTGCGGCGCGCCGGGTAGCGGGCCTCGACGTCGGCGGCATAGGCCCGCTGCAGGGCCTCGGTGACCGGTCCGCGCGCGCCGCCGCCGATGCGGCGGCCGTCGACCGTGGTCACCGGGATCAGACCGGCGAAGGTGCCGGTGACGAACGCCTCGTCGGCGCCGTAGACCTCGGTCAGCGAGAAGCTCTTCTCGCGCACCACATGGCCGGCCGCACGCGCCAGCTCGATCACGTGGGCGCGGGTGATGCCGTGCAGGCAGTAGAGGCCGCTGGAGGTCCAGAGTTCGCCGCGGCGGACGACAAAGAAATGGGTCGAGTTGCAGGTGGCGACGAAACCGTGCGGATCCAGCATCAGGGCCTCGTCCGCACCGGCCTTCTGCGCCTGGATGCAGGCGCTGATGCAGTTCAGCTTGGACAGCGAGTTCCACATCGGATCCTGCACGTCGGGCGCGCCGCGGTGCACGTGCACGGTGAACAGGCTCAGGCCCTGCTCGAGCACCGCCGGGTCGGGCTCCTTCCACTCGGGGATGATGACCACGGTCGCCGGACCGACGTTCGCCGCCGGGCTCTGGTAGGGCGTGCGCTTCTCGCCGCGCGACACGACCAGCCGGATGTGCACGCCACCGTGCATGCCGTTCGCGCTGCAGGTGTCGTACAGCGCCTCGGTCAGTGCCTGCCGGTCCATGCCGATGTCGAGGTCGATCGCCTTCGCGCCCTCGTACAGCCGGTCGAGGTGCTCGTCGAGGAACACCAGCTGCCCGTTGTGCAGGCGGATGCCCTCCCAGACCCCGTCGCCGAGCAGGAAGCCCGAATCGAACACCGAAACCGTGGCCTGCGCCCGCGGCACGATGCGCCCGTTGACGAAGATGCGGACGCTCTCGTTGCGCTCGTCCTGGGCATGGGCATGGCTGCCGCGCTGCATGGGGTTCCTCCGGTCGCCGGGAGCGGGAGACTACGGTTCGCCGCCGCGCCGTGCAATTGGTGCCGTCGTGACGGGTTACGCGGCGGTCGCGCGCGAACAAGCGTGGCTGTTAGGTTAGGCTATTCTGCCCGGTTGTTCCCGCGCTGGCACGGCGATCCGTGCGCGCCCAATCCGATGGGAGAGATTCATGGCCGAGATCATCGACGGCAAGGCCTTCGCCGCCGGGCTGCGCGAGCGCGTCGCTCGGCAGGTGGCGGCACTGAAGTCCGAGCACGGCATCACCCCCGGCCTCGCGGTGGTGCTGGTCGGGGACAACCCGGCGAGCGAGGTCTACGTCCGCAACAAGGGCAAGCAGACCAACGAGGCCGGCATGGAGTCGCTGGAATACCGGCGCGACGCCTCGATCTCCGAGCAGGAACTGCTCGACCTGGTGGACGAGCTCAACCGCGACCAACGGGTGAACGGCATCCTGGTGCAGCTGCCGCTGCCCGAGCACATGGATGCGGACAAGGTGCTGGCCGCGATCGACCCGGACAAGGACGTCGACGGCTTCCACACGGTCAATGTGGGCCGCCTGTGGACCGGCCTGCCGGGGCTGGTCCCGTGCACGCCTCTGGGCTGTTCGCTGCTGCTGAAGGACCGGCTGGGCGATCTCTCGGGCAGGCACGCCGTGATCGTCGGCCGCTCCAACATCGTCGGCAAGCCGATGGCGGCACTGTTGCTGCGCGAGCACTGCACGGTCGAGATCGCGCACTCGCGCACGCGCGAGCTCGCCGACGAGGTCCGCCGCGCCGACATCGTGGTCGCCGCGGTCGGCCGCCGCGAGATGATCCCCGGCGACTGGATCAAGCCGGGTGCGACCGTGATCGACGTCGGCATCAACCGCATCCCCACCGACGAGGGCAAGACCCGGCTGGTCGGCGACGTCCATTTCGAATCGGCCGAGAAGGTCGCCGGGCACATCACGCCGGTACCCGGGGGCGTCGGGCCGATGACCATCGCCTGCCTGCTGAACAACACCGTCGAGGCGACCTGCCTGCAGCACGGCGTCGACGTGCCGCAGGGCTGAGCGCCGGCGGATGAGCGCCGGCCCCGGGTCCGCCGAGTCCGCGCGCGCCGCCGGCTGGGACTGGCTGGGCTCCCTGCCCCGGGCCACGGTGGCGCACGCCGAGCGCGGTGCCGCCCCGCTGGCCGCGGTCGAGGGCCTGCTGCGTGCGCTCGGCGACCCGCACGAGCGACTGCGGGTGATCCATGTCGCCGGCTCCAAGGGCAAGGGCTCGACGGCGCTGTACCTCGAGGCCCTGCTCCGGGCCAGCGGCCGGCGCACCCTTACCTTCACCTCCCCCCATCTCGAGCGCTGGACCGAGCGCCTGCGGATCGACGCCAGCGAAGCAGAGCCGGCGGCCGCCCTGGCCGCGCTGCAGGAGGTGCAGCGGGCGCAGCGGGCGACCGGGATCACGCCCGGGTTCTTCGAGGCGCTGACCGTGGCGGCGCTGTGGCTGGCGGCAGACAGCGGCGTCGACTGGATCGTGCTCGAGGCGGGCGTGGGCGGGCGCGCCGATGCCACCAACGTCGTGCGGCCGCGGGCGGCGGTCATCACCGGTATCGAGCTGGAGCACACGGAGCGGCTCGGCGACACCCTCGAGGCCATCGCGCGCGAGAAGGCCGGCATCGTCAAGCCGGGCACGCCGCTGCTGGCCCCGCAGCTGGCGCCCCCGCTCGACCGGATCCTCGCCGCCGCGGCGGCGGCCGCCGGCAGCGACTTCGTGCGCCTGCGCCCGGGCCGCGGGCGGATCCGCGCCAGCGGCGACCCGGGCACGGTCCGTTGGCGGCAGGAGGCCGGCACGCTGGCGGTCGGCGGTCCCGACTGGTCGCTGCGGATCCCCTTCGCGGCCGCGGGACCGATGGCGGCCAACGCGGCACTGGCGCTGGCCGTCGTCGCGCGCCTCGGCCTGGTCTCGCGCGAGGCATTGCAAGGGTCCGCCCGGGTACTCACCGAGCTGCGCCTGCCGGGCCGCCTGGAGATCCTCTCGACCCTGCCCTGGGTGTTGGTGGACGGCGCCCACACCCGGGCCTCGGCCGAGCTGCTGGCCGCCGAGGTCCGGCGCCTGCGGCCAACACGGGTCCACCTGCTGCTGTCCCTGAGCGGCGGCCGCGATGCCGCCGCCGTGCTCGGGCCGCTGCTGCCGCTGGCCGACGCCATCACGATCACCTGTGCCGACCCCGAGCATTCGCTCGCCGCACCGGAGTTGGCCGCCGCGGTCCGTGACTGCCGCCCCGCGGCCGCTGCGCGGGTCGAGCCGAAGGTCGACACGGCGCTCGCCCGGGCCTGCGCCGACCACCCCGGCGAGACGCTGGTGGTCGCCACCGGCTCGGTCTATCTCGCCGGCCGGGTCCGCGCGGCCTTCCGAAGTCGATCCGGCGCGCCATCGTTCCGTGGCAACTACCGGTCGCACCGGGAAAAGCCGGAATTTGACTGACCGCCCCCAGTGGAGGACAGTACGCGGGCGTACACAAGTCAAAAGGCCTTTCCAGCGGCTGCCGGGACCCCTGGCCCGGAGCAGCCGATTCGATCCAGTGACGACCGGTCGACAGCGCGTGCCCGCCGGGCCGCGTTCCGGCGTTGCCGGTGACCTTCTTTCAGAGGGGAGAGCACCGTGAGCATAGAAGACGAAACTGGCAAAGAACCCTACATACAGCACACCGACTACGAGGTCGGGCAGGACAATATCCAGCCGTTCGGGCTCGACATCCACAACCCGGTATTCGTCATCTCCGGCGGGGGGAGCATCCTGTTCGTGCTGCTGACCATGATCTTCCCCGAGTCCTCGGGCGAACTCTTCACCGCGGTACGCAAGTTCTTCGAGACCACGTTCGACTGGGTCTACATGGGCGCGGCGAACATCTTCGTCATCGTCTGCCTGATCCTGCTGCTGACGCCGCTCGGCAAGGTCCGC
>JAWWAE010000052.1:0-12349 GCA_033721835.1 Halofilum sp. (in: g-proteobacteria)
CACATCGACCGCCGGTTCCTCGAGCGGGACGGGTTCCGGGTCGAGGTCGCCGGCGAGCCCGTCCCGGCCAGGCTCTCGCTCAGGCCCTTCCACGACCCGGACCGCAGCCGGGTGAAGGGCTGATCGGTCGGGCTCAGACCGCCAGCGCGGTCGCCCCGGCCAGCAGCACGACCAGTACGGAGGCCACCACGCGCAGGCCCGGCACGCGGCCACCGACCGTCAGGACCAGCGCCGCCTTGAAGCCGGTGTTGGCCATCGCGGCGATGACGATGCCGTTCGCCACCACGGTGACCGCGAGGCCGTCGTCGACGAACCCGACCAGCGACAGCGTGATCGCATCGACGTCGGTCAGCCCCGACACGAACGCGAGCGCGTACAGGCCCGACTCGCCGACCCAGCGCTCCAGCGCGTGCGCGAGTACCGTCACCACCGCGAGCAACAGCCCGAACTGCAGCGCGGGCAACAGCTCGAACGGGTTGCGAATCGGGGCCTCGGCGCCTTCCGCCACCGCGGACTCGCGCAGCCACCAGAACGCCGCCGTCGCGTACCCGGCGGCCATCATCGCCAGCATTGGCGCGGCCAGGTGGGCGAACAGCGATGGTGCCAGCACGCTCGCGACCGCCAGCGCACGCGGGAACATGGTCGACGAGGCGGCGAGGATCGCGGCGGCGAGCACGCCCGCGTGCTGCGGCCGCTCGCGGGCGATGCGGGCGTAGGCCAGCGCCAGCGGCGTGGAGGCCATCAGCCCGGCCGCGAAACCCGTCAGCAGGAGGCCGTAGCGCGCGCCGAGCAGGCGCACCGCGACGTAGCCCACGAAACCGATGCCGGCGATCAGTACGACCATCCACCAGATGGTGTAGGGGTTGAGGGCCTCCCAGGGGCCGTAACCCCGGTCCGGCAGCACCGGCAGCACGACCACCGAGACCAGCAGCAGCTTGAGGGCGCCGTGGAGCTCGAGCCGGGTGATGCGCTGCAGCCAGCCGTGGAGCGGCGGCTTCAGCCCGAGCAGGGCGGCCGTGACGACGGCGCCGGCGGCCGCGACCACCAGATGGCCCTCGAGCGCGATCGCACCCAGGGCGAAGGTGACGAGCGCGGCGACCTCGGTCGTGAGGCTGTAGTTCTGCCGGTCGCGCACCTGCAGCCAGTAGACGACGGCCAGCATCGCCCCGAGCACGGCGGCCGCGAACCCGAGCACCACGGCGCCGAGCTGCGCCCCGAGCAGCGCCCAGAGACCGCCGGCGAGGCCGATCAGGCCGAAGGTGCGGATGCCGGCCGGGCGCCGGCCCTCCTCCTCGCTGCGCCGTGCCCAGCCCCGCTCGGCGCCGATCAGCAGGCCCGCGAACAGGGCCACGAGCAACCGAATCAGGATATCGTCCGTCGCCATCCGAGCCGCTGGCCTCCGCCCCGTGCGCCGCGCGTGTCACCCGCACCTCGCATGCCCGTCGCCCGGGCAGGTCGCGCGCGCCCGGCGGCCGGCCCCGGTCGGGACCCGCGGGCGATCTGTAGCGGGAAGAATCGCGTCCGACCCGATTCTCGCACCTCTTCCGGGGGCGGGAGAATCGCCGGGAACGCCGGTTCTGCCGGGCAACTCCAGCCCGCGGGCGTGCCTCCTGCCGCGCGCGGCCACGTGCCGATGATGTGACGCGCCTCACATCAATCCGGCGGCGGTTCGCCCAAGGTCATGGGCAGGCTCCCCCCAGGCCCAGTAACGCCCATGCACACGACAGTCGTCATGAATGCCAAGGGCGGCGTCGGCAAGACCACCATTGCGACGAATCTCGCCAGTCATTTCGCCGTCAATGGCGTGCCGACGGCCCTCATGGACCACGATCCCCAGGGCTCGAGTCTGAACTGGCTCGAGCAGCGCCCGGTCGATGCGCCGCACATCCATGGCGCCAATGCCGCCCGGGCGGGCGGTGGCCTGAAGAGCATTGATCGGTACGTGCCGCGCGACACGCGCCAGCTCATCATCGACGCGCCGGCGGGCCCCTCGCGACCGCTGATGAAGGAACTCCTCGCGGGCGCGAATGTCGTCCTCATCCCCGTCGGGCCCTCGACGATCGACATTCACGCCACGGCGAACTTCATCAAGGATCTGCTGCTCGTCGGCGGCATCCGGGCCCGCAACATTCGTACCGCCGTGGTCGCCAACCGGGCCCGCTCGTCGACCGCCGTCTACGAGCCGCTCCAGCGCTTCGTGCGCACCCTGCGCCTCGACTTCCTGACGCACCTGCTCGACTCCGAGATCTACGTCGAATCCGGCGACACCGGTCTCGGCATCTTCGAGCTGGACGCGCGGCGCACGGCCGAGCAGCGACGCCAGTTCCTGCCGATCATAGAGTGGGTCGACCCGGAGTCGGCGGCGGGTGAGGAGCCCGCGCCCAATGTCCTCACCCTGGCCCGGTCACCGGCCGGCTGAGCATCGGCTCCCCGGATCAGATCCTGAGTCGAACCTTCTCCCAATCCTTCACCTGCCAGGACACGCGGCCGGTGCACAGGTGGTTCCGCTCGGTGTCGTGGATCTCGACCTCGCACTCGACCACCACGGACTCGTTCTGCCCCAGCGGTTGCAGCACGTTTTGCTCCAGCCAGCGGTCGTCGATGCGGAAGGTGGCCATCGCGTCGGTCTTGCCCTGATAGAAATACTCCATCTCGATCTTCTGCATGATGATGCGATATCGCTTCATGCCCAGCTTCGTGAGCAGGCGAAAGCCGGTCGTGAACTCGGCCAGCGTGGCGAGCGCGCAGGCATGCAGTCCGCGGATGTGATTGAGGTTCCGCTTCTTCAAAGGCAGCGTGCAGCGGACCTCGTCGTCGTCGATATGGCTGACGGCAAAGCCGTGCCCGGAATTGAACGGGATCAGGCGGCCCATCATGCGGTTCAACAGCCAAAGGTGGAGCGGAGACGATTTCGCCTTGTCCAGGATTCTCTCGATGTCGGGCATGTACATGGTCCACGCTGGATTGGATTTGGAGACGCGCCTGTGCCAACGGTAGCGGCTGGCCAGTGCCCCAATGTGACGCCGGGCTATTCCGCGCTGGAACGTCGCGCCCCCGACTCGATACCGCCCTTCGCTTCCCGCTCGCTCCGTTCCACACCCCTTGGGTCGAGATCCTGGGCCATGTGCGTGGTGCCGGCGACGGCCAGGAAGTCGCGCTGATCCTGGGCCGCGACCGGCGCGCGGACCGACATCCGCCAGAGGCCGAACAGTCCGAAGCCCCCGAACGCCGCCGCCACGGCGAGCGGCAGACCGGCCGGACCGTACACATCCATGGCGGCCCCGCCGAGCAAGGGACCGATCACTGCGCCGACCCCGTAGACCATGAGCAGGGCACTGGACACGGCGACATGCTCGTCGCGCCCGATGTGGTCGTTGGCATGGGAGATACTGAGCGAATACAGCGGCGTGGCGACCCCGCCGAACAGGAATGCCCCGACCGCCAGCAGGTACGGGTTCGGCTCGATCACGGCAATCGCCGCGGCCATGGCCGCCGCCAGCACGCAGGCACCGACCATGACCCGGCGGCGGTCGATCAGGTCGGAAAGATAGCCGACCGGCCATTGCAGCACGGTCCCGCCCAGCAGCATCGCCGCCATGAAGATCGCGATCGACTGCTGGGCGAGCCCGATCTCGCTGCCGAAGACCGAGCCGAGCGTCCAGAAGGCGTTCATCGCCAGCCCCGTCATGAACGCGCCGACCATGCCCAGCGGAGAGATCGCGTAGATCCGCCGCAGGCTGGTCCGCGTGGCGCCGATATCGCCACTGCCCTCCGGGCGGCCCAGCACCAGCGGGATCAGGGAGGCGGAAATCAGGATCGAGACCAGCGAGAACAGCTTGAAATCGCCGGGGTCCGCGACCATCAGCAGCAACTGGCTCGCCGCCCACGCGCCGAGAAAAATCGTCGAGTAGACCGCCAGTACCCGGCCGCGGGTCGCGCTCGACGAATTCCCGTTCAGCCAGGACTCGGCCACCATCACCACGATCGCGAACGAGATCCCGTGGACCACACGCAGCAACGCCCATACGAGCTCCTCGACGAACAGGGCGTGGGACAGGGTAACGATGGATGCGAGCGAGGCGAACGCGGCAAACGCGCGGGTATGCCCCGACTGCCGGATCAGCCACGGACCGATGAACGAGCCGATGATGAAGCCGACAAAGAACGCCGACATGATCAGGCCGGTGACGAACTCTGAAAAACCCTCGATCGAGGCACGGACGCCGAGCAGAATGCTCTGCAGGCCATGGCCGAGGACCAGCAGGGCCACACCGATCAGCAGTCGAGTCAGCATGTTTTCGTGTCCGGCTCCTCGCGCCGGCCCTGTCCGTGTCACCCGAGCACGGTCAGCGGCGGATACCGGGCAGAATATAGGGCGCCAGTCGGCAGCGAGTCGAGCGGCCCGGCCCACGGGCGGCCAGGCGGGGATCGGTACGATCGCAGGCCCCGCCGTGCCGCCGTCGCGGTTGGATTCGGGCCTGGCCGCACCCACTTCTGGTTCCTGAAGTCCACACACAGGCATCCCCCGCGACGCAGGCGGGCACGGAGAGGCGCGTGCAATCCGAGAGGTGGCGCGAACATCGCTGGTTCAACGCCGCGCAGTCGCTGTTGCTGCTGCTGGCCATGGCCTCGCTGGCGGCCGCGCTGGGCACGATCGTCGCCGGCGCGGCCGGTGCGGTGTGGGCACTCGCACTCAGCGCGGTGCTGGTGATCCTCAACGCGCGACTCGCGCCACGACTCGTGCTTCGCCTCTATCGGGCAGAACCGATGCCCGAAGGCCGGGCCGGCATGCTGCACGAGGTCGTGGAACGGCTGGCCGAACGTGCGGGCCTGCCTGCACCGCCGGTGCTCTACCGGGTACCAAGCAGCATGGTCAACGCGTTCGCGGTGGGGTCGCGGCAAGGCTCGGCCATCGCGCTGACGGATGCCACCCTGCGCACGCTGACGCCACGCGAGTTGACCGGTGTGCTGGCGCACGAGATGAGCCACATCCGTCACAACGACCTGTGGGTGATGGGGCTCGCCGACCTGTTCACCCGCGTGACCCACGCGTTCTCCACCTTCGGGCAGCTGCTGCTGGTACTCAACCTGCCGCTGATCCTGCTGTCCGACTACCAGATCAGCTGGACCGCGATCGCCATCCTGATCTTCGCGCCTCTGGTCAGTCTGCTGATCCAGCTCGCGCTGTCGCGCACGCGCGAGTACGAGGCGGACATGGGCGCGGTCGAGCTGAGCGGCGATCCCGAGGGTCTCGCCTCCGCGCTGCAGAAGATGGAGCAGTTCCACGCCAACTACCTGGAGCAGATCGTGACGCCGGGCCGCCGCGTGCCGGACCCGTCGCTGCTGCGGACTCATCCCGGTACCGAGGAGCGGGTCCGCCGGCTGCTGGAGTCGGGGGCCTCCGACCGCTCTCCCGTCCCCGGCGCCCGGGTCCCGCCCGAGTTCGCTGCACGCCACGACCGGCCCCCGCGCTGGTACCCAATGGGCATCTGGCGTTGACAGCGAGCCTTGCCGGCACGATCGCGGGCCCTTGACAGCGCGTTCCGCGACGCGGAGGTTCGACATGAACCGCACCAGCCGATGCACATCAAGGCGGAGGCGATGATGATCTATCTGATGCAGCACGGCGAGGCGCTCTCGAAGGACGAGGACCCGGAGCGCCCGCTGACCGACCGCGGCACGAAGGACGCGGAGAACCTGGCGCGCATGCTGCACAGCGCCGGCGTCGAAATCGACGACATCGTCGACAGCGGCAAGCTGCGCGCACGGCAGACCGCCGAGGCCCTGGCAAGGGCACTGTCACCGGAAAGCGGCCCACAGGAAATGGAGGGTCTGGGCGCCACCGACCCGGTCGAACCGATCGCCGAGCAGGCCGCCGGCTGGACACGTCATGTCGCGATCGTCGGCCACATGCCGTTCGTCGCGCGCTTCGTGGGGACGCTCGTGAACGGCGACGCCGAACGGAGCCCAGTGGCCTTCGTGCCCGGTACGATGGTCGCGCTGCAGTACGAGGAGGACGGGTGGCAGATTGCCTGGATGCTCCGACCGGGACTGCTGCGCTGAGTGGTCAGTAATTGCCGTCAGCGGCGGCGGGCATGGGCCCCGGTACTGTTGGTCTCCGGTTCGTCCTGCCCGGCCCGTTGCGGGCGACGTTCAGCCGTTCACTCGGGATCCGGTGCCAGCCGCATCGGGCCCAGCGCGAGCTCTTCACGGAACCAGCCGTCCTCCCGCACGACCGTCCAGGCATCGCCGTCCTCCATGAGCGTGATCGACGCGCCCCAGACCCGGATGACGTAGCCACGGCCGGAGTCCGGCTGTGTCCAGCGCCCGGCCGCCTCGAACCTCCCGAGCGTACGCGGCTCGTGGAATGTCTGCCGGATCGTGGCCCAGCCGCCCCGGTACAGCCGGATTTCCACCGACTTGTCGCTCGAATCGCCGACCAGCCGGGCGAAGCAGTTGCGGGCGCGGAAGCGCCAGGCACGGCGCCCGGCGACGATCGCGCCGCCCCCAAGGTACCAGCCGCAGCCGGGATCCAGCAGCAGCGGCAGCCACGCCCAGGCCGCGAGCTCATGGTAGGGCCAGGCCCACACGCCGGCCGCGCCGGCCATGCCACCGAGCAGGGGCACGACGGATGGCCCCGACCCGTCCGGCTGCCGGGTCGCGAGCACCAGCGCGTTGAATGCGACCACGGCGAGGAAGAGCGCGAGCAGCGCCAGGCTGACGACGGCCGGAACGTTCACGAGCGCGTCACCACGCCCCGACCGCGGCGGCCGAGCCGGTCGCGATCGCGCATACGGGGTCGGGCTCCCCGGCATGGCGCGTTGCCACGGGACTCCACGTCAGGTTGGGTGCTCGCATCGCCACGGCCGGCCTTGCCTGTTGCCAGAGTAGACCAGTCGTTGCGCACCTGCAGCCACGACTGCGACGGCGTCGACCACCCCGCCCACGAATGCCGGCCCTCGCGCGGACGTCACCCGGGCGTCGGCGCGTTGCGCTGACGAGCTTCGCACCGTGCCGGCGGGGGACGGCCGTGGATTGCACCGGCGCGGTCCCGGCGACCAGCCCCGCGGCATCGGGCCGCGAGACCCGAGCCCCCGATGCGCGGTATGGTCGAGACCGACGCGCGGGCAGACGCGGGGACCGGGCGCGATCCCATGAAGCTCTACCAGGTGCTGATCCGGTTCTTCCGGGTCGTCAACCGGCTCTACTTCGCGGACATCCAGGCCTTCGGCCGGCGACGGGTGCCGAAGCGCGGACCGGTGCTGCTGGCCGCGAACCATCCCGGTTCCATCCTCGACGCCATCCTCCTCAGCACCCAGTTCCAGCGCCCGATCCGCTACCTCGCGCGCAGCGGGCTGTTCCGCTGGCCGATCCTGGCCACCCTGTTCCGCCAGCTCGGTGCCATCCCGGTCTACCGTCGACACGAGACGGGCGACCATGCACAGCGCAACGTGGAGGCATTCGAGCGCGTGTTCCGCGTGTTCGAGCGTGGCGGCTGCGTCGGCATTTTTCCCGAGGGCCGCAACTCGCCGGTGCAGCAGGTCGGCGAACTGCGCACCGGGGCCGCCCGCATGGCGCTGGGGGCGGAGGCGCGCAACGACTACCGCCTGGGGGTGGTGATCGTGCCGGTGGGGATCCTGTTCGCGAACCGGGAGTTCCTGAACACCGCGGCCGTATTGCGCTGCGGCCGGCCGATCGCCGCCGCCGACTATGCCGATCTGCATCGGGACGCTCCCGAGGCGGCCGTGCGGAAGCTGACGCGCGACCTGCAGGCCGCCCTGCGGCGGCAGGCCGCGCACATCGAGGACCTGCAGCTCGGCGAGCTCGCCTCGGACATCGCGGCGTTGCGGGTGCAGGACGCCCCACGACCGCCAGCGGCCGGGCCGCGGCCATCGGCACTGCGGCGCTGGCTGCGGGCATTGGCCGGCTCCTACCGGCGCGGCCGCTCCCGCAGCGAGGGCCAGGCGCTGTTGCACCGCGTGCACGACCGCCAGCGCATCGCCGCCAC
Source organism: Halofilum sp. (in: g-proteobacteria) (assembly GCA_033721835.1). Classification (GTDB taxonomy): domain Bacteria; phylum Pseudomonadota; class Gammaproteobacteria; order XJ16; family Halofilaceae; genus Halofilum. The sequence continues at coordinate 8,009 of JAWWAE010000052.1, forward strand.
CCTCGCCCGCGCGGCGCGGACGGAGCCCGAGGCGGTCACCGAACTGCGCCGGCGGCTCGAGCGCTACCACGATCACCTCGACCAGACCCGCCTGCGGCGTACCCTGGCCCGTACTCACCAGCGGCCGCTGCGCGGTCGCTGGCCACGAGTACGGTTCACCGTCTACGCCCTGGCGATGGCCCCGGTCGCGGGCTTCGGGCTGGTACACAACGCGGTGCCGTACTTCTTCGCCCGGTGGCTTGCGCGCAGGTTCCGCGACGACGCGGTGCGGCTGTTCGCCAGCTTCATGCTCGGGGTGCTCGCCTTCGGTGCCACCTACGCGGGCATCGGGGTCTGGCTCTATCGCGACCTTGGCCTCGGCGCGGCCTGGACCGCGGCCTACATGGCGCTGTTGCCGCCGACCGGGCTGGCGGCGCTGGGGTACCGGCGCAGCCTGTTCGTCTACCGCGACCGGATCCTCGTGCGCACGCTGCTGTCCCACCACCGCGACCTGGCGAATCGGCTGCGCCGCGAACGCGGCGAGATCCTGGAAGCATTCCATGCGCTGGCCGAGCGCCACCGCGCCTGACGGGACCAGGCCACCCGCGCCGATGGGCAGCCGCCAGTCATCGTGCAGCGAGTCACCCGACCCGGGAGCCAACGGGTAACGGCGGGTCGATTTCGGTTACCGTTCCCGAAACCGACTGGAGCCGACCTCGGCATGAACGGAATCCGGATGGCGTGGTACGCGACTGCACAGTGACGCGGCTCGGGCTGGCTGCCCTGCTGCTGGCCTCGGCACCCTTGTCGGCACCGCCGGCAGCCGGCACCGTCGATGCCGAGGCCTCGCTGCGTCACGCCATCGACGCGGCCTGCTCGATCCCCGGGCAGGATCTGCAGGCCATGACCGAGACGATCCCCGGCAGCACGGCGCTCGACGAGGAGCCCCTGCGGCACAGCGGCTACCCGGTGGGCTGGAAGCGCCGATTCGGGCTCCGCGATGGCGGCGAGCTGCGGATCGAGCGGCTGGATCCGGGGGGCCGGCTTGTCCGCGTGCTGGCCGAGTACTGGGAGCCCTCACCGGCCGGCGGCCGGCGACCGCGGCTGGCCGCGCTGGCCGGCGCGGATTGCCGGATCCGGCTTGGGCGCCGCCTGGTCTACGAGGCCGCAGCGCGGGCGCCATCGGCCCTCGAGCAGCTGGACGCCTCGTTCGAGAGGATCGGCGACCCGCGGCCCCTGAATCCTCCCGTACCGGCGGGCGCCGATCCGGGCGGCGTGCCCGTTGCACTGGTCGACTCGGGCGTCAACTACGGGTTGCCGCAGATCCATCGCCGGCTGGCACGCGACGGCGACGGGCAGATCCTGGGTTACGACTACTGGGACCTCGACCGGCGCCCGTTCGACGCGAACCCGGCCGGCTCGCCCTTCTTCCTGCAGCGCCACGGCACGAGGACGGCGTCGCTGCTGCTGCGCGAGGCGCCCCGGGCCCGCCTCGTCCCCTACCGGTACCCGCGGGCCGACATGCAGCGCATGACCGACCTCGTCGACCACGCGGCCGGCCTCGGGATCCGGCTCGTCAACCTGTCGATGGGCAGCAACGATGCGGGCGACTGGGAGGCGTTCGAGGCGGCGGCACGACGGCAGCCGCGGATGCTGTTCGTGCTGTCGGCGGGCAACAACGGGCGCGACATCGACGAGCGACCGGTCTATCCCGCGGCCCTCGCGCTCGACAATGCCATCGTCGTCACTTCATCGGAGGCCGACGGCGATCTCGCCCGCGGCTCCAACTGGGGTGCGCGCTCGGTCGACCTGCTGGTTCCGGGGGAGCGCCTGGTCGTGACCGGTTTCGATGGCGCCGAAACGATCGCCTCCGGCTCCAGCTATGCCGCCGTGCGGGTGACCGCGCTGGCCGCCCGGCTGCTGGCCCGGCATCCCGACTGGGGGGCGGCCGAGCTGAAGGCGGCGATCTTCGCGCGCGTGCTGCCGGCCTTCTCGGAAGGGCCGCGGATGGTCAGTCAGGGCTTCATGCCGCGCCCGGACAAGGCCGAGCGGCTGCCCGCAACGCTGCGGCGCGGGCCGGTGCGGACGGCGGTGCGCCGCGTGCTCGACGGGCAGAAGCTCCATCCCGGAACGGCTGCCGGCTCTATGGCCGGGCACCGCCTGCGCCTGACGCTCGGGCACTTTGCGGATACGGCCTGGACGCTCGACGCCCTGGAGCGCAACGCGGCCCGGGCCGCCGACATCCTGGCCGCCTGTGACATCCGCCTCGACCCGGTCGCGGTACACACCCTGGCCGGCCCGCAGTTGTACCGCTATTTCCACGACACGATCGGCTCGGACCTCGTCGCGAAGACCGGCCTGCCGAAGCCCACCGTCTATTTCGTGCGGGATACCCTGCAGGTGCAGGCATTCGACGCCGAGGCCATCGGCAGGCGGAACAGCGGCTCGCGTCCGGCGCTGCGTTATACCGTCTGGATGACCGAGGACACGCGTGACCCGGGGATCGCCCTCGCCCACGAACTGGCGCACGTCCTCATGGACAGCGGCGAGCACGTCGATCGACCGGGCAACCTGATGCGCGCCGAGACCTCGCCGGAGAACACCGGCCTCACCGAGGCGCAGTGCGCGCGCATGGTGCGCGCCGGCACACGCAACGGCCTGCTGACCGGACGCCGGGACCCGTAGGGCGCGTGGCCGGCGAGCGGCGCTACCCGCAGACCGGCGGGCCGCGGCACCCACCGCCATGTCAACGAGGTTGAAGGCCGCGAGCAGACCGTTCTCGGCGCGGCGCTCGAAGAGCGCTCCACGATACGCGGCCGCTGCAGTGTCACCAATGCAGCGCCCGGCAATCCGGATTCAACGGCCCGGCTTCCGGTTGCCGTATCCGCCCGCCATGCGCAGGCGACTGCGCATCCCGTAGACTCGGCGACCCGGGTGAACCCGGCGACAATGCCCGGGTGCGGAGGACCGTTGACGTCGACCAGCACCACGGAGGACTTGCGTGCGGACGCCGGCGCGCTTTGCCGCGACATCGGCGAGCGCACGCTCGACACCGGCCTGGCCGCGGCGGAGCGCTGGCTGCAGCGGGCGTTCGAGGCCGCGGGGCTGGCGGTGGAACGGCAGGAGTACGCCGCCTGGGGCGCCCCGGTGGCGAACCTGGTGGTCCACCTCGGCCCGGCCGGTGACGATCCCCTGGTGATCGGCGCGCATTACGACACCGTGCCGGGCACCGAGGGCGCCGACGACAATGGCAGCAGCGTGTGCGTGCTGCTGGCACTGGCCCGCCGGCTGGCGCGGCGCCCGCCGTCGATCCCGTTGCGGCTGGTCGCGTTCACGCTCGAGGAGGAGCCGGCATTCGGCACCGCCAACCAGGGCAGCCGGGTGTTCGTGCAGCGGATGCGGGAGGCCGGCGAGCGACCGCGCGGCGCGATCGTTCTGGAAATGGTCGGCTACACCGCCGCCACCCAGGCCTATCCCGCCCCGCTGCGGCGGGCCGGTTACCCCGAGACGGGCGATTTCATCGGCATCGTCGCCAATCGCCGCTCGCGCCACCTGATGCGCGACCTCTCACGCGGCCTGCGGCGCCATCCCGACCTGCCGGTCGAGACGCTGGTCGCACCGTGCAATGGCTGGCTGCTGCCCGATGTGCGCTTGAGCGATCACAGCTCGTTCTGGGATGCCCGCTGGCCGGCGGTCATGGTCACCGACACCGCCTATTTCCGGAACCCCAACTACCACCGCCCGAGCGATCGCATCGAGACCCTCGACTTCGACTTCATGGCCCGGCTGGTGAACAGCCTCGATCTGGCCGTGGAGACGCTGGGCGGCCGGGGCTGAGCGGCAATGGACGACCGGTCACCAGGCATCGCCGTTGCCCTCGTGCTCGCGCTCTGCCTGGCCGGCATGCCCGCAGCGGCCGAGGATCAGCCGTTGTGGGAACTCGGGCTCGGCATCGGCGCGGGGAGCTTCCCGGAATACCGCGGCTCGCGGGAACGCAGCTCGTTCGTCGTGCCGATACCGTACCTGGTCTATCGCGGCGAGCGCCTGCGGGCCGATCGCGACGGGATCCGCGGTCTGCTGGCCACGACACCCAACTGGGAACTGAATCTGAGCTTCGACGGCGCCGTGCCGGTCGAGAGTTCCAACGAGGGCCCGCGCGCCGGCATGGCCGAGCTCGATCCCGTGATCGAGTACGGGCCGTCGCTGATACGACACCTGGGGCGCAATCGTGCGGGACGCTGGTCGTTCCGGCTGCCCCTGCGGGCGGCCACGGCCATTGATCCGGAATCGCTGGAGACGTCGCACGAGGGCTGGACCCTGCAGCCCTCGATCCATCTCGATGCGCCGGGGCTGATCGGCGCA
>JAWWAE010000053.1:0-12288 GCA_033721835.1 Halofilum sp. (in: g-proteobacteria)
CGTCGCTTGCAGCTCGGGGTTTCGCTCCGCTGACGCGGAGCGAGGTACTTTCTTGGTGCCAAGAAAGTACCCAAAGAAGCCTTGCGCTGGTTGCCGCGGCCGGGTTCGGGCTGCGCCCGAACCCGGCTGCCCTGTGCTTCTCGCGGTAGAGTCGGTGCTCGCTGCGCTCGCGCTGGATGTGCGCGTCTGCGTCACGCGCAAGACGGGGCGCGCCGACAGGACATCCTGTCCTGACTGCGCGGGCCCGCCATCCCTGGCGGGCCCCCTGTCGGGCCTTCTCCGCCCACCGCTGCGATGCTCGGCGCGGCAACGGCGCGGAAGGGCTCATCCTGCAACCGGGTGCCGAGCATCAACGGGATCGACCTGCAGCGAGGTGGATGCGGGCCTGCAACGGATCCCGCAGGAGCGACCCAAGCTCGCGAACCTTGCTCCGGTACGCGTGGCCTACGAAGGAAATGAAGTGCTCGCGGCGCTCGCGGATTGATCCGCGTGCCTGCGCTATACGCAACGCGGGCCGCGAAGCGCGCGCTCAGTCGGCGAACTCGGCGCGGTCGCGGCCGCCGCGCTTGGCCTGGTAGAGGGTGTTGTCGAGGCGTTTCAGCAGCGCCTGTACCTTCTCGCCGCGGCGGTAGATGGCGACGCTGAAGCTGGCCGTCACCGGGCCGTTGGTGCCGGCCTCCACCGTGCGGATCGCGGCCAGCAGCTTGTCGGCGAGGCGCTCGCCACCGGCGCGGTCGATGCCCGGGGCCAGCACCATGAACTCCTCGCCGCCCCAGCGCGCGAAGATGTCGCTGTCGCGCAGCTTCGCTCGCACACGCTGCACGACCTGCTTCAGCACCTGGTCGCCGCCGTCATGGCCGAGCTCGTCGTTGATGTCCTTGAACCGGTCGAGGTCGAACATCAACACGCAGAGGTTGCCGTCGTAGCGATCGACCTCGCGGATCGCCTGTTGCAGGTGCTCGTCGAAATGGGCCCGATTGCAGATGCCGGTCAGCTGATCGGTCGTCGCCATCACCCGCAGCTCGCGCTCGAGCTCCTTGCGGCGGCTGATGTCGCGCATCACGAGCTGCCAGGCCCGGTGCTCGCCGTAGGGGATCGGGAGGCTCGACATCTCGACGTCGATCTCGCGGTCGTCGAGCCGCAGCAGCCGCTCCTCGCGCGGCGAGGAACCGGTCTCGCGCTCGAGGAACTCCGTGCGTTGCTCCGGCGGCAGGTTCGCCACATCGACCAGGAAGTCCGCGATCGATCGGCCCATCACGTGGCCCGGGGCGGGCGCGCCCAGCAGCCGCGCGCCGGCCGGATTGATGAACAGGATGCGCTGGTCGCGGTGTACCGCGATCGCGTCGGGCGAGCGCTCGACCAGCGCGCGGTAGCGTTCCGCGCTCGTGCGCAGCGCGTCGTCCCGCTGCTCGAGCGCCAGCTCGAGGTCGTCGACGAAGCCGCGGTCGATGGTGGCGAGTATCTCGCGGGTACCGAGCAGCCCGACCAGTTGGCGGGTGGCATCGGTCACGCCCAGGTGGCGCACGCCGCGATCGACCAGCAGGTTGCGGGCCCGGAACAGGCTCTCGTCGACGTCGATGTACGGCAGGGCGCTGCGGGCCAGCCGGTAGGCCGGCAGGTCGGCCACCTTGGCCCCGAGGTAGGCGATGATGTCGCGGTTCGTGAGCGCGGCCGTGGTCCCGTCCGGTGCCCGCACGATCAGGGCGTCGAGGCCTTCGGCGTGCATCCGGCGCATGGCCTCCGATGCACGCATCCCGGGCCCGGCGATCGCCGGTACTCCGTTCATCGCGTCGCGCACCGAGTGCAGCCGCATGAACCACTCGACACCATGGTTCATGACCAGATCGCGACGTGACAGGAAGCCGCACGGGCGCTCGTGCTCGTCGAGCACGACGTAGTGGTTCACGCCCTGGCGCTTGAACTGCGTGGTGACGTCGGCAATGCTCGCGTGTGAAGGCACGGTCGCGACCGGCGAACTCATCACCCGGCTGATGGGGGTGGTCGCCGGATCGGTGCCGGCGAGGTCCTGGGCCAGTGCGTCCTGGTCCGTCCAGATGCCGACGATGTTCTCGTCCGCACGCACGAGGATCGAGGAATGGCGCGCCGAATACATCCGCCGGGCCGCCTCGGCCAGCGGAGTAGTCGGGGTGCACGACAACAGGTCGGTGGACATCACGTGGGCCACGTGCTGTCCCTCCGTCCGGCTGCCGCGCAGCGCTTCCACTCCCGTTTTCGGTTTCATTTCTCTCCCTCCGCCAGCGCCCGGGGCGCGGCGGGTCGATCCGACGGGCACCCGTGCCGCTCCCTGGCCAGGGCGAAGGCAAACCGTCGGGGGGATGGCGCTACTTTCTCAGCTGGCCGCTCGCGTGGAGCAGCAGGGCCGGGCGGGAACGCTCCAGCAGCTCCCGCAACCGCGACAGCTCGTAGCGCACGGTGCCTGTTTTCAGGTCCGTCAGGTCCGCGTGCCGCAGTGCGGATGCGCCCTCTGCGAGAGCCTCGACACCGAGGTTCGCGGAACTGCCGTGCAATGCATGTGCATGGTACTTCAGTTGTTCCAGGTCACCGGCCGCCTCGGCGCGCTCCATGTCGGCGAGCACGCGATCGGCGTCACGCAGGAAATTCTCGATCAGCTCGGCCATGAAGGCCGGATCGCGGGCCATCGACGACAGGCGCTGCAGCGTCTTGTCGGACACCAGGCTGGGCGCTGACTTGTCGTCGCCGTACTTCGATCGCGGCTCCTGCACGCCGGCCGTGCCGGCCGATCCCGCCGGGGCGGGCTCGCGTTTCAGGACCCGATCGATGGTCTCCGCCAGCTCGCGCGCGCCGACCGGCTTGGTCAGGTAGGCGGCGGCGCCCGCCTCCTCCGCCTGGCGCAGCGCGTCACTGGTCACGTTCGCGGTCAGCACGATCATCGGCGTGGGTGGACCGCTCGTGGTCATGAAGTGATAGGTCTTGATGACGTCGATGCCGCTGCGGTTGGGCATGTGCATGTCGATCAGGGCGACGTCGAAGGTCTCTTCCTCGAGTGCATCCAGCGCCTCCTCGCCGTCGCCCACGATGTGCGCCACGTGGCCGGCGTTCTCGAGGATGAGGCGGATCACCTCCTGATTGGTCGGATTGTCGTCGGCGACCAGCACGCGCGCTGCCGCCTTCGGCGCCTCGGACACGCGCCGGTGCTTGGCGAGGTCGACCACCCGGTCGTCCGCGGGCAGTTCCGTCTGCAACGCGTACAGGGCGTTGAACACGAGCGGCTTCTCGGTCGGGATCTCCAGCGTGGCCGGGAACGACGCGGCCAGATCGTCCGCGCGCTCGACCGCCGGCGTCCGCAGCATCAGGATCAGGCCGACGCCGTCGGCCGCCTGCCGGAACCGCTCCAGGAAACGCTTGCCGTCGTCGAGCTGGGGTTCGTCGATGAACACGGCGCGCACGTCCCTGGGGCCGGTGGACAGCCGCCGCAGGCATTCGTCCACGTCCTCCAGGGCATAGGCCTCGAGCCCCCAGACGTGGAACCACTCGCCGAGGGTGCGCACGAGCTGACGGTCGCGGGTGACGAGGAAGATGCGGCCGCCGGGTGCCAGCGAGCGCTGGTCCGGCGCGCTGTGCACCACGTCGAGCGGCAGGGTGACACGGAAGGTCGTGCCGACACCGGGCTCGCTCTCGAGGTCGATCTCGCCCCCCAGCAGCTCCACCAGCTGCTTGGCGATGGTCACGCCCAGGCCGGTGCCGCCGTAGCGCCGGGTGATCGAGCCGTCGGCCTGGGTGAACAACTGGAAGACCCGCTCCTGCGCCTCCGGCGACATGCCGATGCCGGTATCGGTGACCTCGATCCGCACGGTGGCACGGTCGCCTTCGCCGTGGTGGATCGAGGTGACGTTGATCTCGACGCGCCCCTCCTCGGTGAACTTGACGGCGTTGTTGGTCAGGTTGATCAGGATCTGCCGCAGCCGCATCTCGTCGCCGTGCACGAGGTAGGGGGTGTGCGGGTCGATGTGGATGTCGAGCCGCAGCCCCTTCTTCTCGGCGTCGTGCCGCAGCATGTCGGCCGTGTCCTTGACCAGCGCGTACAGGTCGAACTGCGACGCCTGTACCTCGAGCTTGCCGGCCTCGATCTTCGACAGGTCGAGCACGTTCTCGAGCAACTCGGTGAGCGCCTGGGTCGAGCGGTGCATGGTGTCCGCGAAGCGGCGCTGCATGGGCGTCAGCGGGGTGTCCTTCAGCAGCTCGGCCATGCCGATCACGCCGTTCATGGGGGTGCGGATCTCGTGGCTCATGTTGGCCAGGAACTGGCTCTTCGCACGGTTCGCGGCCTCGGCCTCCGCCCGCGCCCGGGTGACCTTGGCGATCAGGCTCGAGAAGTACAGCGGCAGTACCAGCAGCCCGACCATCAGCCCCCAGGCGAGGGTCTGGTTCGCCTGCCAGTAGGGATTCCAGCTGATGACGCAGGCGAAGCCGGCGAGCGACAGCGCGGTCGACAGGTACAGGTAGGGCTGGCCGAAGCGCAGGCCGTTGCCGACGGTCACCCACAGGTAGACGATGTAGATCGGGCTCAGGTCCTCGCCGAACAGTGCCATCCCGAGCGAGACGGTGCCGATATCGGCCACGTTCGCCAGTACCCGGCGGGCGACATGGACGCCGGGGCGGGCCTTGATGTGGGCGAGCAGCGCGACCGCCAGCGCGAGAAAGGCGACCACCATCAGGATCGGCGCCCGCATGGGCGCCAGCCCGCCGTAGAACCACAGGGAATAGGCGACCAGGTACAGCAGGATGGCGCCGGCGACGCCGAGGCGCACCAGCGCCTGCTCGCGCTCCGTGTCGGAGCGGTCGCGCCTGCCGTCGAGCTGCTGCATCGCGGCGCGGATCCGGTTCAGCGTGCTGGTTCCCTTTTCGTTCATGACCTTACCGAGGGGAGTTCACCAACCAGGTTACGCAAGATGTGTGCCGCGGCCACGGAACTGGTTCGCACCGCCGCTGCCTCGGCGCGCGCCGCCATCGCCGGTCTGCGTCCGCTCATGAGGACTGCCGCCGCGGGGCGGGCCCGTCGTCCGCCTCGCGCCCGGACGCGCGGATCTCGAGCAGACCCCGCACCTCGTCCGCCGCCCGCGGCATCCCGAAATGATATCCCTGCCCGAACAGGCAGCCCATCGACTGCAGTACACGCTGATGCTCGGATGACTCGATGCCCTCGGCGACGCCGCGCACGCCCAGGTTCTCCGCCAGCTGCACGATGCTGCGAACGATGGTGCGCTCGGCCGGGTCGCTCGGCAGGCCGAGCACGAAGGTGCGGTCGATCTTCAGGGTCGTGATCGGCAGATGCTTGAGCCGGCTCAGCGACGAGTAGCCCATGCCGAAATCATCCAGCGCGATGCCGATCCCCCGTTCGTGCAGGGCGTGGACGATGCGCTCGGTGCGCATGGGATCGGTCATCATCGCGCTCTCGGTCACCTCCAGCTCGAGCCGCGCCGGGCTGGTGCCGCAGGCGTCCATCACCGCGCCGAGGTCCTCTGCCAGGCGCGGGCGCAGCAGCTGGTGCACGGACAGGTTGACCGACATGTTGGTGGTGATGCCCTCCTGCTCCCAGTCGCGCACCTGCTCGCAGGCCATGCGGAACACCACGTGCCCGAGGCGCTCCATCAGTCCCGTCTCCTCGGCCAGCGGGATGAAGGCGTCGGGTGCCAGCAGCGAGCCGTCCTCCTGGGGCCAGCGCACCAGCGCCTCGACCCCTACGGTATGGCCGTTCGCCAACGCGACGATCGGCTGAAAGTGGAGCACGAACGCGTCCTCCTCGATCGCGCGTCGCAACTGGCCCTCGAGCGACAGCCGCCGCGTGTGACGTTCGGTCAGCTCGCCGCTGTAGAAGACATAGGTGTTGCCCCCGGCCTCCTTGGCCTGGCGCATCGCCGTGTCCGCCTGGCGCAGCACCGACTGCACGTCGGGCTCGGCGGCGCCGATCCGGCTGACGCCGATGCTGACCCCGATGTAGTACTCGAAGCCGGCCACCTCGAAGGGCCGCCGCATCGCCTCGATCACGCGGTGGGCGGTGCGAGTGGCGTGATCGTCGAGCGCGTCGACGTCGGTCTCGGGAGCGTGGCCCGGTTCCGGGTGGATCAGGATCACGAACTCGTCGCCCGACTGGCGCGCCAGCAGCTCGTTCTCGCGCACCACCGCCTGCAGCCGCCGGACCACCTGCAGCAGCAGCTGGTCGCCCGCCTGGTGACCGGTGGTGTCGTTGACCAGTTTGAAGCGGTCGAGGTTGAGCACCAGTACCGCCGCCTCGTGCGCGGCGTCGTCCGACTCCGCCACCTCGCGCAGACGCTCGAGCAGCCGATTGCGGTTCGGCAGGCCGGTGAGCCGGTCGAAGTGGGTCAGGTAGCGACAGTCGCGTTCGGCCCGGTCGCGCGCGCGCCGCGCCCGGCCGCCCGCGAGGCCGTAACCGAGCGTGTTCGCGGTGCGCAGCAGCAGCTCCACCTCGTCCTGGTCGAAGGCATCGGTCTGGTGGGAGAACACGGCGAGCACGCCCTCGACCAGGTTCTCGATCCGCACCGGCAGCAGCGCCATCGCCACGAAGCCGGCGCCGCGCACGTGGTGGATCCAGGGGTTGTCGGCCGCCGACGTGGACAGGTCGTTGAAGATCCGGACCTCGGCCGAGTGCCGCACGTCGATGGCGACCGCGCCCGCGTCGCGGCCCGCCAGCGCCGTGACGTCGCGCCTGGCGGCGGACGGCACGCAGACCACGTCGTTCAGCTTCTCGTAGTCGTCCCACAGCCCCACCCGGACCAGGGGGTAGCCGGCCTGCTCGGCAATGATCCGGCACATGCCGTGCAGCAGGTCCGGCTCCGTGTGGCTGGCGATCAGCAGCTCGTTGCACAGGCTCAGCGTCCGCAGGGCGCGGCCGGTGCGGCGGCGCGCATCGGCCAGGTGCTCGGCGTGGCGGGCGATGGTCAGCTGCTGGCGCCGCAGCGTGAGCAGGTTTCGGCAGCGGGCCTCGCATTCCTGCAGGTCCAGCGGCTTGGTCAGGAAGTCCGTGGCGCCGGCCTCGAGCGCCCGGTAGCGCAGGTCGCTGTCGTCGACGACCGTGATCACCACCACCGGGATGCCCCGGCAGGAGGGGAGCTCGGTCAGGGCCTCGACAAAGGCCACGCCGTCCATTTCCGGCATGCGGTAGTCGACGAGGATGAGGTCGGGCTGCCGGCTGCGCAGCCACTGCAGGGCCTCGCTGGGGCGGGCGAAGGCATACGCCTCGATGTCCGCCGCGAGGTTGCGGGTCAGGCGATCCAGGATCTGTCGATCGGTCGCCTGATCGTCGACGATTACGACGTTCGGCATGGCTGAGCCAAGCGCTCATACCGGCAGAGTCGGGTGCCGGTATCCCGTACGCGCACACCACATCGCCAGCGCCCGCGGCGAGTGCTGCTCCAGCGCCTCGTGGCGGGACCCGGGGGTCCGTGTCGCGCGCTCATCCCGCCGAACGCACTAATATACCGCATTTGCGGTCCCTGGACCGCCGGGGGCAGTGCCCTTGGCGGCCGCGTGGTCTCGGTGGTCGCTCAGTTGGCCCGGCGCACGCCCTCGCCAATCCGCCGATCCTGCGCACGCACCAGCCGCTCCATCGTCCGCAGCTCGCGCTCGCTCAGGTGCATGGCAGACTCCACCCACAGTTCCGTGATGTTGCGCAGCTCGTCGAATGGCACCTTGTTCTGGCTGCCGCGGATGCGCTGCATCAGGCCATGAACGTGGTCATGCTTGTCGGCGTCCTTCATGTAGGCGTGCAGTGCCTCCTCGCCCTGGCCGGCCTCCGCCAGCACGTCGACCACGCCGATCTCGTACAGGTACTCGGCCTCGTACAGGGTGCCGCTGAGGATCATGCGCTCGGCCAGCGAGGGCGCGATCTTGCGCGACAGGAAGCTGTAGGCGCCCATGCCGGGGAACAGGTTGAACAGCACCTCCGGGAATCCCAGCTGGGTGCCCCGCTCGGCAATCAGCACGTTGGCCGACAGCGCCGCCTCGAAACCGCCGCCCTGGGCGCGGCCGCGGACCAGCGCGATCGAGGTCAGTGGCACGCCGAATCCGCAGGAGAAGGCGTGCGTGCAGCGGATGCAGGAAAGCGCGTACTCCGTGAGTCCGTCCCGGTCACCTTCCCGGATCAGCCGGACGAAGCGATCGAGATCGCCACCGAAGTTGAAGATGCCCTCGATGGCGGAATCCAGCACCGCGTAGCGGATGCTCGACTTGCCGTTGCGGTCGATCTCGCCGCGCACCCGGTCTGCGACGTGGTCGCGGAATGCCTCCAGGTCCGCCAGCAGGTCCGGATTGAAACTCGGCCTGGGCGTCGGGTGCATGGTGATCCTGGCGGCGCCGCGTTGCTGGTCGAACTCGACGGTGGACTGGGTGGTCGAATGGCCTGTAGCGGGAAAGGAGACAAGATTGCTCATGGCAAAGCACCTCTTCGGTGGTTCGTTCAGGGATGAACCACGGGCGTCCTTCCGATGGACTCCGCGGGTGGATGGATTCTTGTTGGGTACACAACGAGGGAACCGGCCACGGGGGCTCGGGTACGGCCATGGGCGCCGCGGCCACAGTGGCCGGCGGGCCCCGGAGCGGGCCTCGGCGTTGCGCTGCCGGACACGCCGGTTCGGATGCTCTGTGGCAGTGCCACGCGGCCTCCCTTGGCTCGGTGCCGGACAGCATTCCGGCCCCCCGTCCGCGGGAGAGGCGGCCCTGGGGGACTGGGACGCTGGGACCTCAGCTTACCCGAAACGCGCGCGATTGCGTACTTTCTGCGAAACCGGCGCTTGACGGACGAGGATTTTTCCGTTCCAGGAGCCGGCCGGCGATTTCCCCGCGCGGCGGCGGCGCCGACCACCGGGGGCGGTCGCGGCCGGGGCGGCGCGCGGCGGTTTGCCTGCAGAAGGGCGGCGCGGGGCCCCGCGGCCGACGCGGGCCGGGACCGGGCTCACACGCCGTCCCCGGGGAGCTGCCCGGCGCGGGTGCGCGAGCAGGGAGCGCTCGCGGTCGCCGCGGCCGCTCAGACGGCGAAGCGCGGCGCCGGCGGGCGCGCCGCCTCGACCACCCCGGGATCGGCCTGGTCGAGGCCGACGATGATGCGCAGCGGACCGGCGTTGATGCAGTCCACCTGCCGCCGCAGCGAACCCTCGAGGGAATCACGCCCCAGCGCCTCGTGCAGCTGCCGACGGCGTTTCTCCACCGATTCCACGTACAGGTTCCTGCCGCCGAAGTGGGTCTCGGCGTGGCGGTAGACGCCCTCGAAATAACCGTCCATGCGCTCCGCCCAGATCTGGTCCATGAATCCCGGCGACTTGCGCACCAGGTCCTCCGGCGATGCGTAGACCGGGCTCGGGGCCTCCTCGCGCGGCCGGCCTGCGAGTCCGCAGATCTCGAACTCCGGATACAGGCAGTCATGGCACTTCTCGAGGTAGCAGCGATCCGACATCTGCGCGAGGATATCGGCGGTGCCGAGCAGAAAGCCCAGCCGCCGGTCGATCGGATGCTCCACCCGGATCCGATCCAGCGCCACCTCGTAACCGGTGAAATGCACCAGCTGCTCGGTCATCGCCGCCTCGTCTCCGAAGCCGATGGTCGGCAGGAACTCGGCCAGGAACTCGCCGCTGCGGCGCACGTGGTAGAGGGTGAACTCGGCGCCGTGCCAGGCGTCGTCGCTGTGTCGGCGGATGTAGCCGGCGTCATGGAACAGGGCCGCAATCACCCCGAGCACGGCCCGTCGCGCACCCAGCCGCTGGTCCGCGGCGACATCGAGTTCGTGGCCGTCGACCAGGCGGGCCAGCACCAGGGCGCAGTCGAGACTGTGCTGGGCGTCGTGATACCAGGTCTCGCAACCGAGATGGCCCGGCCAGTCGCCGGCGTAGAGCGAGGTAAAGACATCGAACGCGCGCTCGACCGGCCGCAGATCCACCTCCGGGAACCGTTCGCGCAGGATCGCGCTCACCTCCGCGCAGACGACCCTTGGGTCGGCAATGAACACGCGGCCGGTCACGTCGTAATGATTACGGCGATTGAGGTCCCTGCTCACGTGGTTCCCAGTCTGGCGGTATGCCTGCGCCAGTATAGTGCCGCGCGAGGGTCAGACAAGCGGGGCCGGGGCGCGGAAACCCGGCCGCCAGGGCGTTGTGTGCCCCTCGGGTAGCAAGGGCCGTGCCGACCGGCGGCGGGCCAATGTGACATGCTCGTGGTCGTGGGTTGCACGACCCGGAGCGAAGGAGGGCCGGTGAACGGATCCGTCATCGTGACCGGGGGTGGCCGCGGCATCGGCGCGGCCGTCGCCCGGCTTGCAGCCGAGCGCGGCATGGGGGTGGCCGTGGGCTACCGCAGCGATGCCGCGGCCGCGCAGGCCGTCGTCGCCTCGATCGCCGCCGCCGGCGGCCGGGGACTGGCGGTCCGCGCCGACGTGGCCGTCGAGGCGGACGTCGTGGGGCTGTTCGAGCAGGTGGATGCAGCGCTCGGCCCGCTCGCCGCGCTGGTCAATTGCGCCGGCTACACCGAGCCGCAGGCACGGGTGGAGGACATGTCCGCCGAGCGACTGCAGCGGGTGTTCGCGACCAATGTCGGCGGCAGCTTCCTCTGTGCGCGCGAGGCGATCCGGCGGATGTCCACCCGCCACGGCGGGAGTGGCGGCGCCATCGTCAACCTGTCCTCGGTCGCCGCCCGGCTCGGCTCGCCGGACGAGTACGTCGACTACGCCGCATCGAAGGGGGCGATCGATACCTTCACCATCGGTCTGGCGAAGGAGGTCGCGCGCGAGGGCATCCGCGTCAACGCGGTCCGCCCCGGACTGATCGAGACGCAATTCCATGCCACCGGTGGCGACCCCGACCGGGTCGGCCGGCTGGCGGCGGGTATCCCCCTCGGCCGCGGGGGCCAACCGGAGGAGATCGCCCGCGCGGTGCTGTGGCTGCTCTCCGACGAGGCCTCCTACACCACCGGCGCGCTGCTCGACGTGGGTGGGGGCCGCTAGCGCCTGCGCCGGAACCGGCAGCGCCGGCGGCAGTCGAACCGGTGTCGTGGGCGCGTGCGGCGGCGGGTCTGAACGTCCCGGGACGCGTACACTATCGATATCCGGTTGCAAGGCGGAAGGCAGGAACGATGAGCGGCGACCATGCCCGGCGGGTCTATGACTCGATCCTGGAGCTGCTCCCCGACGCGGACAATCCGACCCCGATGGTACGGCTGCGGCGGGTGATCCCGTTCGCCGCGACCACGGTCTACGCCAAGCTCGAGTGGTACAACCCGTTCGGCGCGGTGAAGGATCGCATCGCGGCCAATCTGGTACGCGACGCGGAGCAGCGCCAGACCCTGGGTCCCGGCCGCAGGCTGGTGGAACCGACCTCCGGCAACACCGGGCTCGGACTGGCGATGATCGGCAATGCGAAGGGCTATCCCCTGCGCGCCCCGCTGTCGCGAATGATCCCGATCGAGAAACGTGCGGCGCTGCGCTTCTTCGGCTGCGACCTGATCGAGCTCGACGACACGCTGTGCCCGGCCCCCGGGGCCCCGGAGGGGGCGATCGCGCGGGCGATGGAAATCGCCGACAGCGAGCCCGACTACGTCCTGCTGAACCAGTATGCGAACGACGCCAACCCGGAGGCCCATTACCGCACGACCGGTCCGGAGATCTGGCGCCAGACCGGTGGCCGGGTGACCCACGTGGTGGCGAGCCTCGGCACCTGCGGTACGGTCACCGGCACCGGGCGCTATCTGAAGGAGCAGAACCCCGGGATCCGGCTGATCGCCGTGCACCCCGAAGAGGGTCACGACATCCCCGGCGTGCGCAGCATCCGGCAGTTGTCGCAGACCAGATTCTTCAACCCCGACGATTACGACCACCTGGTGGAGGTCAGCAACCGCGAGGCCTACGACATGACCCTGCGGCTCAACCGCGAGGAGAGCCTGATCGCCGGGCCCAGCTCCGGGATGGCGGTGTGCGGCCTGCTGAAGGTGCTCGAGGACCGGCCCGATGCGGTCGTGGTGGTGATGTTCGCAGACAACGTCTTCAAGTACTCGAGCTCGATCCAGCGCCACTTCCCGCAATTCTTCCCGCAGGAACCGGCGGCGGCCGCCGGCCGGGAATCGGGGGTCGAGCGGCTGGTGGCGCTGGCGCGCAATCCGCACAACACGGCCGAGGTCGAGGAGGTGCGGTCCCTGAGCGAGCGCGGCGAGACCCGGCTGATCGACGTGCGGGGGCCGGAGGAGTACCGGGCGGGGCACGTGCCCGGGGCGGTCAACATCCCGCTCGCCGAGCTGGACCAGGCCGGCGAC
>JAWWAE010000054.1:0-12286 GCA_033721835.1 Halofilum sp. (in: g-proteobacteria)
CGGCACTCGGGGCCGCCGTACACCGCCTCGACGCTCTCCGGATCGAGCTCGAACACCGGCCGCATGGCGCATTCGAACTGCTCCTCGTCCACGCGGCCCTCGTGCGCCAGCCGCCGCACCTGGTGGGTGGCGTGCAGCAGGCCGGCCAGCGCCAGCGCCTGGTCGCGCAGCCGCCGGTTCACCGGGCCTCCCGCGCCAGCCGCTCGACCAGCAGCGCGAGCCCGGCGCCGAGCAGCGCCATGATCGGGAGGAAGGCCAGCATCAGCACCCAGGTGAACGGGTCGCCGCCGCCCAGCGCGACGGCCAGGCCGGCGACCAGCCACAGGGCCAGCAGGGTCAGGCCCACCTGCAGGGAGCGGCGCGACTTCGCGAAGAAGGCGGTGAGCGCGAAGCCGAGCGTGCCGAACACCATGCGGAAGGTCTCGACCATCAGCGGGTCGGCCGGGTCGCCGCCGTAGGGCAGGCGCGCGAACCACTCCCCGAGCACGATGCAGAGCATCACGGCCACGGCATCGCGCAGCACGCGGATCGGCAGTGGCAGCGGCGGCATGCGGCGGTTCTCCGGCGAGGGCGGGAGCGCGGAGTGTAGCGTGCCCGGACGCTCGTGGTCAGGCCCGCGCGGCCGCGACCTCGGCGCGCGGCGGGGCATGCCCGGCGCCGGCCTCGACGGAGGCGATCACGGCACCGCCGAGGCAGCGCTCGCCGTCGTAGAGCACCACCGACTGGCCGGGCGTGACCGCGCGCTGGGCGCGCTCGAAGCGCACGCGCAGACCGCCGCCGTCAGCGGCATCGACCACGCACTCGAACGGTCGCTGGCGGTAGCGCACCTGCGCCTGGCAGCGTAGCGGCAGCGCCGGTGCGCGGCCGGCGATCCAGCTCGGGGGCTCGCTCTCGAGGCCGCTGCTGAAGAGCCACGGGTGGTCGTGGCCCTGGCCAACGACCAGGGTGTTGCGCGCGAGGTCCTTGGCCAGCACGTACCAGGGCTCGCCGCTGCGGCCGTGGCCGCCGCCGATGCCCAGCCCCTGGCGCTGGCCCAGCGTGTAGTACATCAGGCCCGCGTGCTCGCCCACGGCCTCGCCCTCCGGGGTCTCCATCGGGCCGGGCTGCGCCGGCAGGTAGCGGCCGAGGAACTCGCGAAAGCGGCGCTCGCCGATGAAGCAGATGCCGGTGCTGTCCGGCCGGTCGTGGTTGGGCAGGCCGGCGGCGCGGGCGTGCTCGCGCACCGTGGCCTTGTCGAGGCCGCCGAGCGGGAACCGGGTGCGGGCCAGCGCCGCCTGCGGGATGGCGTGCAGGAAATAGCTCTGGTCCTTGTTCGGGTCGGCGCCGCGCAGCAGGGCGCGGCCGCCGTCGCCGTCGTCGGCGCTGCGGGCGTAGTGGCCGGTGGCGATGGCATCGGCGCCCAGCTCCAGCGCCTGCTCGAGGAAGGCGCGGAACTTGATCGTGCTGTTGCAGAGCACGTCCGGGTTGGGCGTGCGGCCGGCCGCGTACTCGGCCAGGAAGTGCTCGAACACGCGGTGCCAGTACTCGGCGGTGAAGTCGGCCTGGTGCAGGCGGATGCCGAGCACCTCGCAGACCGCGCGCGCGGCCGCGAGGTCCGGCTCCAGCGTGCAGTGGCCCGGGTCGTCGGGGTCGTCCCAGTTCTTCATGAACAGGCCCTCGACGGCGTGCCCCTGCCGCTGCAGCCGCAGGGCGGCGACCGCCGAGTCGACGCCGCCGGAGATGCCGACGATGACGCGCTCGCGGTCAGGACTCATCGCGCGGGGCATCCGGGTTGAACGGCAGCTCGGCCTTGTCCAGCCAGGCCTCCAGCGGCTGGACATAGGGCCGGCGGCCGTTGTCGAGGAACCAGGAATCGACCGCCCAGGCGCGGCCGCCGTCGCGCTCGCGCAGGACGGCGGTCCAGTGCTGGTCGAACAGCCACGGGGCCCGCTTCTGCCGTGGCGCGACCTCGTGCCAGCGCAGCAGCCCGCGCCCGGCCAGCACCCGCAGGTAGCCGTCGGTGTTGAGCGACTCGTCGATGCAGTCCATCTGGAATGGCTGGCCGGAGCCGGCCACGTTGCCCCCGAGGTCGGCCGCGGTGCCGGTCAGGTGGCCGACGGCGCGCTCGAAGCGGGCGACGGCACGGGCCACGCGCTCGCGCTCGACCGCGGGATCGGCGGGGGCCGGGCGGAACAGCGCGCGGATCGCGCCCCAGTCCGCGGGCGGCAGGGTCACGCGGCGCTGCGTGTCGCAGCCGTAGTCCCAGCAGACCGTGACCGCGGGCGGGGCGGCCGCCACGGCGGCCGGTGCCGCGAGCAGGGCGATGGCGAGCCAGGTCCGCACGGGCTCAGGCCTCCAGGTCCCGCAGCAGGTCCAGCGGGTAGCAGGCACCGTCGCGGTAGTCGTCGATGCATCCGAGCACCAGCGGGCTTCGAAGGCGTTCGGGACGGGCGGTCAGGTCGTCGTAGCTCAGCCAGTGGCGGGCGATGATCGGCTCGTCGAGCTCCGGATCGTCGTCGTCCTCCTCGATCCGACCACTGAAGGCGATGCGGACGTGGGTCTCGCCGCTGGCGGGATTGACCCAGCGGTAGACCCCGACCACGGCCTCGGGCCGGAAGCGGGTGCCCGTCTCCTCGCGCACCTCCCGGATCACGGCGTCGAGCAGGGGCTCGCCCGGTTCCAGGTGCCCGGCCGGCTGGTTGAACACCCGCGAGCCGTCGGCTACCTCCTCGACCACGAGGAAGCGGCCCTCGCGCTCGATGACGGCGGCGACGGTCATGTGTGGGGTCCAGACGCTGGGATACATCGCGACGTACCGGTGGGTAGTCGAAAAACTGTAGCATGCAGCACGAGTTCCGGGTACCGGGTCCGGGCGCGCGGAATTCGCATCCGCCGAAGCGGTCCAATTCGCCGACGGGCGGCAGATCCGGGTGCTTGAAAATCCCGCCCGTCCGCCTACATTTAGGGTCAGCCGCGCAATGCCGGCGGTCCCGTGGAGGGGGGCCACGCATCCGGGACGATGGAGCAAGCACCCCGGACAGCGGTAAAATGGCAACATGAGCAGTCAGGATCCCAGCTACGAGGATGGCGTCGCGGTCGAGACCGCGAAGCCGAAGACCAAGCGACCACCCCTGTACAAGGTGGTGCTGCTGAACGACGATTACACACCGATGGAGTTCGTGGTCCACGTCCTGGAATATTTCTTTCGCATGGGACGCGAACAGGCAACGCAGGTCATGCTGCATGTTCACACTCGGGGGAAAGGGGTCTGCGGCGTGTATAGTGCCGACATTGCCGAGACCAAGGTGAACCAGGTCAACCGGTACGCACGCGAGCACCAGCATCCGTTGCTGTGTTCAATGGAAGAGGCCTGAGAGGCCGGGAAGCGTCATGCTGAGCAAAGAGCTCGAACATACCCTGAATACGGCGTTCAAGGAGGCGCGTGAGCGGCGGTACGAGTTCATGACGGTCGAGCACCTGTTGCTCGCGTTGCTGGACAACCCGACTGCCACCTCCGTCCTGCGCGCCTGCGGTGCGGATATCGACAACCTGCGACGTTCCCTGGAGCAGTTTGTCGAGGAGAACACGCCACTGCTCGACGGCGATGACGCACGCGAGACCCAGCCGACACTCGGGTTTCAGCGTGTGTTGCAACGGGCCGTGTTCCACGTGCAGTCCGCCGGCAGCAAGGAGGTCACCGGGGCCAACGTGCTGGTGGCGATCTTCGGCGAGCAGGAGTCGCACGCGGTCTACCTGCTGTCGGAGCAGAACATCAGCCGGCTGGACGTGGTCAATTACATCTCGCACGGCATCTCGAAGGTGTCGGGTGACGAAGCGGAAGAGGCCGACACCGACAGCGAGAGCATCACCGAGCAGGGCGACAGCGAGCGTCAGCCGCTGGAGAATTTCGCGACCAACCTGAACCAGCGGGCGCTGGCCGGGCACGTCGATCCGTTGATCGGGCGCGAGGCGGAGGTCGAGCGCACCGTGCAGATCCTCTGTCGCCGGCGCAAGAACAATCCCCTGCTGGTGGGCGAGGCCGGCGTCGGCAAGACGGCGATCGCCGAGGGCCTGGCCAAGAAGGTGGTCGACGGCGAGGTGCCGGAGATCCTGTCCGATGCCACGATCTATGCGCTCGACCTGGGTGCGCTGGTCGCCGGGACCAAGTACCGCGGCGACTTCGAAAAGCGACTTAAGGGGATCCTGGCGCAGCTCAAGAAGGAGCGCCACGCAATCCTGTTCATCGACGAGATCCACACCATCATCGGTGCGGGTGCCGCTTCCGGTGGCGTGATGGACGCGTCGAACCTGATCAAGCCGATGCTCGCCTCGGGCGAGCTCAAGTGCATCGGCTCGACCA
Source organism: Halofilum sp. (in: g-proteobacteria) (assembly GCA_033721835.1). Lineage (GTDB taxonomy): Bacteria > Pseudomonadota > Gammaproteobacteria > XJ16 > Halofilaceae > Halofilum. The sequence goes on from JAWWAE010000054.1 coordinate 4,340, forward strand.
CGTACCACGAGTACCGCGGGGTGTTCGAGAAGGACCGTGCACTGGCGCGGCGGTTCCAGAAGATCGACATCAACGAGCCGACGGTCGAGGAGACGGTGACGATCCTGAAGGGGCTCAAGAGCCGCTTCGAGGAATTCCACCACGTGCGTTTCACGAGCGGGGCACTACGGTCGGCGGCGGAGCTGTCCGGGCGCTACATCAACGACCGGTTCCTGCCCGACAAGGCGATCGACGTGATCGACGAGGCCGGAGCCAACCGGCGGCTGCAGCCCGAGAGCAAGCGCCGCAAGACCATCAATGTCAGCGACATCGAGTCCGTGATCGCACGCATGGCGCGGATCCCGGCGCGCAACGTCTCGCGCACGGACCTGAGCGTGCTGCAGACGCTCGAGCGTGACCTGAAGATGATGGTGTTCGGCCAGGACAAGGCGATCTCGACCCTGTCGGCGGCGATCAAGATGTCGCGCTCCGGCCTGGGCACCGAGGACCGGCCGATCGGGAGCTTCCTGCTCGCCGGCCCGACCGGCGTCGGCAAGACCGAGGTCACGCGGCAATTGGCGCACCAGCTCGGCATCGAGCTGCTGCGTTTCGACATGTCCGAGTACATGGAGCGCCACACCGTGTCGCGGCTGATCGGCGCGCCGCCGGGCTATGTCGGCTACGATCAGGGCGGCCTGCTGACCGATGCCGTGCTGCAGAACCCGCACGCGGTGCTGCTGCTCGACGAGATCGAGAAGGCGCACCCGGACGTGTTCAACCTGCTGCTGCAGGTGATGGACCATGGCACGCTGACGGACAACAATGGTCGCAAGGCGGACTTCCGCAACGTGATCATCGTGATGACCACGAACGCCGGTGCCGAAATGTTGTCACGGCGCACCATCGGGTTCAGCGAGACCGATCACAGCACCGACGTGATGGGCGTTCTGGAGCGCACGTTCACGCCGGAGTTCCGCAATCGGCTGGATGCCATCATCCAGTTCGAGCCGCTGGACGAGGCCACCATCGCGAACGTGGTCGACAAGTTCGTGATCGAGCTCGAGACCCAGCTGGAGCAGAAACGGGTCGCGCTCGAGGTCGACGACGAGGCCCGGGCATGGCTCGCGCGCCACGGCTACGATCGCGTGATGGGCGCCCGCCCCATGGCGCGGGTGATCCAGGAGAACGTGAAGAAGCCGCTGGCGGACGAGCTGCTGTTCGGCCGCCTGACCAAGGGCGGCAAGGTCCGGGTCACGGTCGGCGAGGACGACAGGCTGTCGCTCGAGGTCGAGACCACCGAGCCGGTGGCGTAGCGACCGGCCACCGGCCCCGTTCATTGTTTCCCTTGCCGGCCCGCGTACCCGCGCGGGCCGGTTTCGTTTCGGGGCCCGGATTGCAGGCGATCGCCTGCGTGCGTGATGGATCTGCAGGCGGGCGCCGGGCCACAAAGAACATTGTGGATCCGGCTTCAGCCGGACTGCATTGCCAAGTGTCTGCCAATTGTTCGGCTATCGGCCGGAAACATCCGCCCAGCATGTCCCCTTCCGCGCCTTTGCCGCGCCGAGCATCGCAGCGGTGGGCGGAGAAGGCCCGCGCACCGCGAGAAGCACAGGGCAGCCGGGTTCGGGCCCAGCCCGAAACCGGCCGCGGCAACCAGCGCAAGGCTTCTTTGGGTACTTGCTTGGCACCCAGAAAGTACCTCGGTCCGCGTCAGCAGAGCGAAACCCGGGGGCTGCAGTCGACGACGTGGTCACAACAGTGCCTGGTGCAGGCCCGGCACGCGTTCGGCTGTCGGACTGAAGTGCGACCTACAACATCCTTGACTCGCCTCATCCAATGAGAGGTGAGGATGTGCTCTCTCGCGAAAGACTGTCCGGCTGAAGCCGGACCCACAAACTCCCGGCGGGCAAATTGCCGGGTTTAGGCGCGTTGCAACGCCGGTTCGCGGCCAAGGGCTGCTCGCACGATCCTCGGTTGCAGCCTCGTCAGTTGTCGGGGACGGCCGCGGCCGGTGTCCGGTCGGAACGGGGGGTGTTCTTGCGGGTGCCCGCGCGCGGGATCGCGCCGCCTCAACGGGCTCGGTAGGTGATGCGGCCCTTGCTGAGGTCGTACGGGGTGAGCTGCACGGTGACGCGGTCACCGGTCAGGATGCGGATGTAGTGCTTGCGCATCTTCCCGGAAATGTGCGCGGTCACGACGTGACCGTTGTCCAGCTCGACGCGGAACATCGTGTTCGGCAGGGTATCGACCACCGTGCCTTCCATCTCGATGTGGTCTTCTTTCGCCATCAGGGCTCCGGTACGTGAACACGAAGCGCCGGGGCCCGTCGGGTGTCCCGGCGCGCGCTCATTATCGACAATTCCGCGCGGTGCGCAAGGGCGGCCAGTACGTTCAGCCGGCCGCCGGCCGCTGCTCGAACTCGGCCTCGACCTCGCCGACCAGCTTCTTCATCGGCAGCAGGCTGTCGGGGTTCAGCGAGATCGAGCCGATCCCGTGCTCGACCAGGAAGCGGGTGATCTCGGGGAAGTCGGACGGCGCCTGGCCGCAGATGCCGACGTACTTGCCCGCCGCGTTGCAGGCCTCGATCGCCAGCCGCATGAGGTGCAGCACGGCCGGGTCGCGCTCGTCGGCGTCGGCCAGCGCACCGGAGTCGCGGTCCAGCCCGAGGGTGAGCTGGGCGAGGTCATTGGAACCGATCGAGAAGCCGTCGAAGTGCTCCAGGAACTCGCTGGCGCGCAGCGCGTTGGTCGGGATCTCGCACATCAGGTACACCTGCAGCCCGCCAACCCCACGCTCCAGGCCATTGGCTGCCAACAGGTCCAGCACCCGGCGGCCCTCCTCGGGCGTGCGCACGAACGGCACCATGAGGGTGACGTTGTCGAAGCCCATGGTCTCGCGCACCTTGCGCAGTGCGCGGCATTCCAGCGCGAAGGCCTCGGAGAAGTCGCTCGAGAAGTAGCGCGAGGCGCCACGAAACCCGAGCATCGGGTTTTCTTCCTCGGGCTCGAAGGTGGTGCCGCCGATCATCGAGGCATACTCGTTGGACTTGAAGTCGGACAGCCGGACGATCACCGGGCGCGGGTGAAAGGCGGCCGCAATCGTGCCCACGCCTTCGGCGATGCGGTCGATGTAGAAACGGCGCGGGTCCTCGTAGCCGGCGGCGCGCGCGTCGATCTGCTTCTGCACGGCGGCATCGACCGCGTCGTACTCCAGCAGCGCACGCGGGTGGATGCCGATCGAGTTGTTGATGATGAACTCGAGGCGGGCGAGGCCAACGCCGTCGGCGGGCAGGAACGAGGCCTCGAACGCCTGTTCCGGGTTGCCGAGGTTGAGCATCAGCCGGGTGCGGGTGGCGGCGAGGTCGCGTGCGTCGAGCCGGTCGCTGTGAAACGACAGGATGCCCCGATAGACATAGCCGAGATCGCCCTCGGCGCAGGAGACGGTGACCTCCTGGTCGTCGTCGAGCGCGGCGGTGGCGTCGCCGCAGCCGACGATGGCCGGGATGCCGAGTTCGCGGGCGATGATCGCGGCATGGCAGGTGCGCCCGCCACGGTTGGTGACCACGGCGGCCGCGCGTTTCAGTACCGGCTCCCAGTCCGGGTCGGTCATGTCGGTGACCAGTACCTGTCCGTCCTCGAGATCGTGCATCTGCGCCGCCTCGAGGATCACGCGCGTGCGGCCGGCCGCGATGCGCCGGCCGACACTCTTGCCCTGCACCAGCATCTCGCCCGACTCGTCCAGGCGGAACGTCTCCTGGTAACTGACGTCGTCGATCTGCGACTGCACGGTCTCCGGCCGTGCCTGCACGATGAACAGCTTGCCGTTCTCGCCATCCTTCGCCCACTCGATGTCCATCGGGGTGGGCTTGCCATTGCGCTCGGAATAGTGGCGCTCGATCAGGACCGCGTAATTCGCCAGCGTGAGCACGTCGTCCTCGTCGATCGAGAACTCCTCGCGATCGGCCGGCTTGACCGCCACGTTGCGGGTCGAGCTGCCGTGCACGTTCTCGCTGGAGTAGATCATCTTCACTTCCTTGGTGCCGATGTGGCGCTGCAGGATCGGCGCGAATCCCTGCTCCAGCTTGGGCTTGTGGACGTAGAACTCGTCCGGGTTGACCGTGCCCTGGACCACGTTCTCGCCGAGGCCGTAGGCGGAGGTGATGAAGACGACATCGCGGAAGCCGCTCTCGGTGTCGAGCGTGAACATGACGCCGGCGGAGGCGAGGTCGGACCGCACCATTTTCTGCACGGTGATCGAGAGCGCGACCTCGAGATGATCGAAACCGTGGTGCGCGCGGTAGGCGATTGCGCGGTCGGTGAACAGCGACGCGAACACCCACTTGCAGGTGGTGCTCAGGTTGCGGGTGCCGCGGATGTTGAGATAGGTCTCCTGCTGGCCTGCGAACGAGGCGGTCGGCAGGTCCTCCGCGGTCGCCGAGCTGCGCACGGCCACGTCCGGGTTGTGACCGAATTCCTCGCCGAGCTCGCGGTAGGCGGCGATGATCTCGTCCTTCAGATCCTGGGGCATCTGGCCGTGGACGATGCCCGCGCGGATGATGCCGCCGACATCGGACAGCCGCCGGGTATCGCTCGGGTCCAGCCCGTCGAGCTGCCGCCGGATCTCGTCGTTGAGCCCGTTGGCGCGGATGTAGTAGCGAAAGGCGTCGGCCGTGATGGCGAAGCCGTTCGGCACACGCACGCCGAGACGACCAAGCTCGCGATACATCTCCCCGAGCGAGGCGTTCTTGCCGCCGACGATCGGCACATCGTCGTAGCCGATCTCGCTGAAGCGGCGGATGTACTGCAGGGTGGCGGGGCTCGGCTCGGTCATCGGTCCGGTTGGCGTTTCGATCGCGGGTCGGATCGGGCCGCAATGGTACCACCGGCACGCGCGGTTGTTGGCCCGGGCCCGGGTTTCCCCTAGGCGAGCCGCCCGCGGGTGTGCACACTACGGCCATCATGAAGCCGCCACGATCCCAGCCACGCCACCTGTCGACCGCGTTGCGCCGGAACCTGCCGGGGCTGATGGCGCTGTACGAGGAGAACTACATCCGCCTGCGGCGGCTGGTCCCGCGGCTGCCGGAGGCCGGTGCGGTCCGGGTCTCGCGGGTGCCGGGTTGCGTCGATCTCTACCTGGAGGTCATCGAGCGGGCCCCGTACACGACCACGCTGCGGCTGACCTATCGCTTCGGGGACGGCGACGGCGCCCGGCACGAGCCGGACCTGCTGCTGCGAATGCAGCACGACGCGCGTACCGCCGAGGCGGTGGAGATCCACCTCCCGCGTGGCCGCTACCGCTTCGACGCCCGCCGGACGCTGCATCGCTGCTGGGAGCGCAACCGCTTCCTGCATCGGTGGCTGGGCTACTGCCTGCATCGCGGTCACCGTTTCGAGGCCCGCGAACTCGCGGTCGCCGGGCCTTCCTGACGCCGCCGGCGCCGGCCGGGGCGGAACCGCGACACCTCCCGCTGCAGCCGCTCGACATCGCCCCGGCGGGCCACCGGGGCGTAGCGGAGTCCCTGGTACAGGCGCACGATGCGCCCGAACCGGCCGGCCAGGTCGGGCCGGTGGCTGGCCACCCGGCGGGCGATCGTGGCGGGGGCCTCGGTGGCCCGCGGCTCGAGACCGGCCGCGCGCAAGCGCGCCAGGCTGCGGCGCCAGAGCCGCAGCACCGGGTCGCGCTCGCGCCGCAGCCGGCCCGCGACCAGCCACACCGCCGCCAGCGCGAAGGCCGCGCTCGCGATCATCACCAGCGACAGGGCGTAGTAGCCGAGTTCGCCCAGCCCGATCCGGCGCAGCAGCCGCTGCTGCAGTTCGGGCCCGTAGTCCAGTACCAACCGGTTCCAGGCATGGCTGACCGAGTCCCAGGCCAGGGCCAGCTCGCGCCAGACGCCGGCGCCACGGCCGGAGAGGGCGCCGAGCCGCTCGCCCGCGCCGGCCACGTTGGCGATCCCGAGCTGGATGCGCTGCGGCGCGACCGCGTTGGTCGGGTCGATGCGCGTCCAGCCCTGCCCCTCGAGCCAGACCTCGGCCCAGGCGTGGGCGTCGGACTGGCGCACGATCATGTAGTCGCCGATGGCGTTGATCTCGCCGCCCTGGTAGCCGGTCACCACCCGCGCCGGGATGCCGGCCGCGCGCATCAGGAACACGAAGGCGCCGGCGTAGTGCTCGCAGAAGCCCTCCCGCGTGTCGAACAGGAACTCGTCCACCGTGTCGCCGGTGAGCCGCGGCGGCGTGAGCGTGTAGTAGAACGGCTGTTGGCGGAACATCGCCAGTGCGCGGTCGATGACGTCCTGCGGCCCCGCGGCGGCGCGGCGCCAGTCGGCCGCCAGTGCCTGTGCCTGCGGTGCCGCATCGACCGGGATCTCCAGCGCCCGGCGGCGGCGTTCCGGCGGCAGCGACGGCTCCAGCTCGTAGCGCCGGGCCGATCGCAGGCGGTACTGGCGGACGCTGGTGACCGGGTTGCGGCTGACCAGGTTCGCGCCGCGGGTCCGCCGCGTGTCGCCGGTCTCCGATACGGGCAGGTCGAGGCCCAGCACCCAGCGGCGCCCGTGCGGCTCGAGGATCAGGGAGTAGTCGACGAAGCCGCCCGCCGCGGCGAGTTCAGGCGCCGCCTGCACCCGCGCCCGGCCCTGCGACCAGGTGGTGCCATCGAAACGCCACAGGACCGGTCCGCGCCAGTATCGTTGCGCGCGCGGGGGCACGCTGTCGCCCTCGAACTGGACCCGGAACGCGACCTCGTCACTGATCAGCAGGTCGCTGATCGAGCCGGGCGACATGGTGTCGTCGAGGCCGGAGAAGGCCGTGGCCGGGTTCTGGGAAATGCCCCACAACGGGCCGGAGACGCGCGGGAACAGCAGGAACAGCACCAGCATGATCGGCAGCGCCTGCACCAGCAGCAGGGCCGCGCGGCGGGCGCGCTGGGCCGGCGGCGGCCCGTCCGGCGCCGCCAGCGTGATCAGCGCCGTGGTCGTGAGCACGATGGAGCCCAGCACGTAGGCCGCGATCGCGATCGACTGGTCGGTCAGGAACACCGAGGTGGCCAGGAAGTAGGTCAGGCAGATCAGCAGCCCGGCGTCGCGCCGGTCGCGGCTCTCGAGGAACTTGAGCGCGACCATGGCGGCGAAGAAGGTGCCGCCCGCGTCGGCGCCGGAGAGCGTGCGGTACTGCAGCAGCACCGCGGCAAACACGGCGGCCACGATCGGCACCAGCAGCCAGCGCCCGGGCGGCCGCCGCAGCACCAGCCGCAGCGCGATGGCGGCGACGATCAGGGCGATGACCCACAGCGGCAGCCCCGGCAGGTGGGGCACGATCGCCACCCCGATCGCGGCCGCGATCCAGTGCAGTACCGACTCGGGCACGGCGGGGCGGGCGTTCACGGCGTGTCCCCGAGGCCGAACAGGGCCAGGGCCTCGAGGCAGCGGTGCCGGTGGGCCGGGCCGCCGCCCGGCTCGATGCGCCGGTCCGGCAACGCCAGGCCGTAACGCTGGCCGCGGGCGTCGAGCTCCACCACCCAGTGCGCGAGCTGCTGCAGCCGCTCCTCCGTGCCGAGCCCGCCGAGATCCTCCCAGTCGAGCCAGCGCTCGCCGGCCGGCGCCGACTCGAAGGTCTTGGTCTGCAGCTGGTCGGTACGCGCCAGCGCCTTCCAGGCGATCCGTCGCGGCGGATCGCCGGCCCGGTAGTCGCGCAGGCCGGCAAAATCCTCGTCGCCGGGCGCGGCCTGGCCGCGCTGGCCGGGGGCCGCGGTGACCGGGAGCTCGCAGCCGTGGTCGCGTGGCGTCGGGTAGACCACCGTCTCCACGCGCGGGTGCAGCCAGGACCAGACCCGGAACAGCCCCAGCGGCCACTCGGTCGCCAGCCGCGAGCGGGCCGGGCGCAGCCGGCCGCGGCGCGGTGCCGGCACCGGCAGCTCGGTCGCGACCGGGGCCTCGGGGCGGGCGTGGAAGGCGCGTTCGCCGTCACCCGGGGC